>JAQXHU010000056.1 GCA_029007435.1 Bacteroidales bacterium | reverse complement strand
ATGCCGTCCGTAAGAGAAAACAATGAACTGCTCTCTTCTGTCCAGGCCGAATTTTCCGTTCCAGTCGAAGGCCAGCTCAAAATACGACCTGGGTGAGGATGCTTTGATGAGCGCTCCTTCCAGGTTGTTGTCATAAAATCTGAGCGAGTCGGAGAAAAACGCCTTCGAATAGTCTCCTTCCGAGAAATACCTCGGAAACATTCCGGCATATCCTTTGACGTTCCATTGTCCGAGTTTTGTGTCAATGCCGTAATACAGAGTCAGTTCCCTGAACAGATGAGTGTTCTCCAGACCCTTGTCCGCCTCAGGGCTGCCTTCCACGTCCACCGGGCTTTTCCCGAACTCTTTCATCACATCAATGCCAATCATTATCTTGTGTGAAGTCCGCATTCCCTGCCTGGCGGTGAGGCCGATTGAAGGAGTCAGCCTTGCACCGTAAAGGGTGGCGGACTCTGTGAAAAGCTCGTCTCCCTTGTCGAATTCCCGATTGTCAAAATCATATTCGAAATTCACATCATAATTGAATTTCACTTTCTGCGCGGCCGAATTCTGGACAAACAGCAGAGCCGCGGCCGCGCATAGCAAAAATGTACGCTTCATCATTCTGGATTATTTACAGGCAAAGATACGAATTAATTCAACATGCCGTATCCGCGCTGGCTCCCTTTCACGGTGATTGCGAATAATTTGAGGAAATGTTTCGAAATTGTTGCAAAATCGGCCGCTTATTTATGAAATTCCAATAAAAACGATAAAATTTATTGGAAATTCCGAAAGAGTCTTCTATCTTTGCGAAAGAATCGAAAAAAGTGTGAAGCGCTTTGGGGTTCAGATATTTAATTGTATGATGAAGTCAAGTTTAACCTGTTCGAGACTGATAGCGATATTGGTCGTAATACTGTTCCTTTTTTGTTCGCCCAAGGCCGGAGCCCAGGGGTTTGCAATCAAGACCAATCTTGCGTATGACGCAGTTGCGGCCGCCAATCTTGGCATAGAATTCGGACTTGCCCCGAGATGGACAATGGATATCTCCGGGAACTACATGCCGTGGAAGTTCTACAACGGCAATCTTCGCAAACATGCTTTCGTGCAGCCGGAAGCCCGCTTCTGGTTCTGCGACCGCTTCTCCGGGCATTTTCTTGGAATACACGGCCACGCGGGAATATACAATGTGGCGGACTCAGGTGTTCTTGGAAAGATTTCCACTTCTTATCTCGATTTCTCAAAACTTGACGGGAGAAGATATGAGGGATGGTTTGCCGGTGCCGGCATCTCTTATGGTTACGCTGTCATTCTCGGAAAACATTGGAATATGGAGTTCGAGATTGGCGGCGGTTATGCGTATTTCGTCTCGGATGTTTACGAGTGCGAGAAATGCGGTTCCAAACTTGAGGACGATGTGCCTCATCATTATTTTGGCGTGACAAAGGCCGCCATTAATCTGGTTTATGTGTTCTAAAATGGAGGTGGCTTTATGAAACGTCTGATTATCATTCTTTTCCTCTTGTCCGGAGTTTTTGCCGCATCTGCCCAGCCGCTTAAGGAATATATGACAGAGCCGGTTGAATGGTCAATGCTCAATAATGGCGGAGCCATGGATGTGGATCTTACGGTCTCTCTCGGCAGTCTGGATGTCAGGAACAATTCACTTGTGACACTTACCCCGCTGATAGTAAACGGGCTGGATACTCTTTCCCTTTCCACGGTCGGTTTCTACGGACGCCGCAGGTGGTTCTATTATGAGAGGAACGAAAGACGTATTCCTGACGGCTTCAAAGACAGCAGCCTCAAGGAGAAAGACATGCCTGATCAGTGGACTTGGGCAGAGACTTTCCCTTACAGTGCCTGGATGAACGGCTCTGAGCTCAAACTTCTCAGGCAGGTTTACGGATGCTGCAATGATATCAAATACCAGGATATCGTGGATGTATGCGGCTACAGCCAGTATGTTCCGCATTTCCTTTTCGTGGCTCCAATGATAGAGATGACCAAGACCCGGCACATCGAGGGCAGGGCCTATGTGGATTTCCCTGTGTCGCAGACGGTCATCTATCCTGACTACAGGAACAACCGTGCTGAGCTCGGCAAGATCATAGCCACCATCGACACTCTCAAGAGTGATGGCGATATTGAAATCAAATCTTTGTCTATCAAGGGATTCGCATCTCCGGAGAGCCCGTATGAGAACAATACGATGCTCGCTATGGGCAGAACCAAGGCTTTGAAGGAGTACGTGTCCGAACTATATCATTTTCCGGCCAATTTCATCCTGACTTCTTATGAGCCGGAGAATTGGGAAGGCCTCAGGGAATATGTCCTTGCATCCTCCATCAGCCACAAGCAGGAGATTCTCGACATCATTGACATCACTGACCGTGACCCTGATACCAAGGAATGGATTCTCAAGTCCAGATATCCTTCTGAATACAATTTCCTTCTGGCTAACTGCTATCCGGCTTTGCGTAGAAGTGACTACATGATTGAATATACAATCAGAGGCTACAGCGATGTGGACGAGATAGAGAGGGTTTTCCAGCGCTCACCCGGAAAGCTCAGTCTTCACGAGTTGTATCTGCTCTCTTCGAAATATCCTGAAGGCAGTCCGGAGTATGAGAGGGTGTTCGATGTGGCTGTGACTCTGTATCCGGATGACGAGGTGGCCAATCTCAATGCCGCAAGCGCTGAGCTGAAGGCGGGAAGGTACGACAGAGTGGAGCGCTATCTTGCCAAGGCCGGGAACTCAGCCGAGGCTGAATATATGAGAGGTGTGTGGGCTTATCTTTCCGGTGACCAGAATTCGGCGGTGTCTTATTTCGCCAAATCGGCAGCTGCCGGTTCAAAAGACGCTGAGGAGGCCCTGTCCGCCTTTCATGGACAATGAGAGAAATTGAATTAACATAACCACACACATAC
Source organism: Bacteroidales bacterium (assembly GCA_029007435.1). Taxonomy (GTDB): domain Bacteria; phylum Bacteroidota; class Bacteroidia; order Bacteroidales; family UBA932; genus Cryptobacteroides. The sequence continues at coordinate 2,946 of JAQXHU010000056.1, read as the reverse complement.
GTTAATCATTATTTTTTACTATTTTATAATTCTTAATTCTTTATTAATGAAAAAGTATTCATTTATGATGGCTGCGGCAGCATTGCTCGCTGTGGTCGGATGCGAGAAGTCTCCGGTGGAGAACGGAACGCAGGAAGGGGGGAATGTTTACATGCAGTTCTCCGTCAAGATGCTTACTACCAAGAGTTCGACTGATGAGTCAGGCAATTCCAACTCCAATGCCAATCCTGACATCGAGGTCGGCCTGGACAAGGAGAACAAGATTTCTTCTGTAGATATCGCTCTGGTTAAGGATGATCAGTATTTCGTGTCTGAGAATGTCACCCTTGCTGAAGCAAACACAAGTACTTATGTGGCTTCGTTCAATTCATTGAATCTTAAAGCTGGTGCTACATACAAAGCGTACATCTATGCAAACTGCAAAGCTCCTGCTGCTTCTTTCAATATCAACGAGGTATCAAGTGCTTCTGTCGCTTCTATGACCCAGGACAACAATTTCTGGATGACCAATGCTTATGCAGCAAAGGATGTTGTACTTCCTGCAAGCCTTGCGCCATATACAACTCCTCAGACACCTCTCAGCCTTGGTGCACACGAAGTTGAGCGCTCTATGGCCCGTTTTGACTACAAGGCAAGCGGTCCATTCAATATGGGAGCAGGTCTGAGCCTTACCCTTACCGATGCTGCCCTTATCAACCAGAGCAAGGCTCACTATATGTTCCGCCGCGTGGCTGATAATGAGAGCGCAACTCCTGTGGTAGGTGGTGTTGAGACTCCTAGCAACTGGGTGGTTGATACCGACTGGGCAAGCAAGACCAAAGATGGTTTCGATGCACAGCTCGAGGACCCTGCAAACTGGAAATGGACTTCTCTTTCAACTATTACCGCTGAGGACAACTACGCTGGCGACTACAAGATCTGGTGCTATGCAAAGGAGAACACTCTCCCTAATGTAAATGCCCAGAAGCACGCCGTTTCCACCGGTGTTGTATTCAAGGCTCAGATCACAGCAGGAGATGGCGCTTCTGACGCTGTGAAGAAGGCAATGGCTGACGGCAAGAAAATCTATGTATTTAAAAACGTTCTCTACGGCGCCTGGGCTGATGTAAAGGCTGCTGCTGATGCTGGCACTGACCCAACCATTCAGGCCGCTTACAATCAGGCTGTCGTAGGTATGACTGGTGACGACCCTGTCGCTGCAACTGCTGGTGCTGCCGGCTTTACAGGATACTCTGCAAAGGATGGCAAGTACTATGTTTATTACTACTACTGGAACCGCCACAACGACAACCTCGATCCATACACTATGGGCATCATGGAGTTCGCAGTAGTACGTAACAACGTTTACAAACTTTGCGTAGAGTCCATCAAGAAGTTCGGTCACCCTGATCCAACCAACCCTACTGACCCTGATCCGGATCCAGTAAAACCAGACGATCCGGATGAGAGCGTGAACTACTACTTCACAGTAAGCGTGAAAGTTCTCCCTTGGACTGTACGTATCAACAATATTGAATTCTAATTTACAATGAATTTCAAGAGTGTAATATCATCGGCAATCATCAGGGGGGCTTCGGCCCTTCTGATGGCGGCCGGTGCCATTTCCTGCAACAGTATATACGAAGACCAGAGCGACTGCCCGAGAGGCGTGTCACTCAGGTTCGTTTATGACTACAATATGGAGTATGTCAATTCATTCCATAAACAGGCCCATTGTGTCAATGTCTATCTTTTCGACAAGGAGGGCAATTATCTTGACAACTGGGTCGAGACCGGGGACGTCCTCAAGGATGAGAACTGGAGAATGAAGCGTGAACTGGACGAGGGAAGTTACACTTTGATTGCTTATGCCGGGCTTTGCTGCGGGGAGTCGTCATTCGTCGCTCCGCAGCTCAGGACCCGTGCCGCAAGCCGCAGGGAGGAGGTTTCTGTCTCCCTGGACATTGAGGATTTCATTTCAAACGCTTCTCTGCATCCGCTTTTCTACGGGATGACCACTCTCGAAGTGGGCAAGGATGACTATGTGGAGAAGACAATCTATCTGAAGAAAGACACGAACAATCTGCGTTTTGTTCTCCAGCAGATGAACGGAGAGCAGATTAAAGCTGATGAGTTCGATGTGGTCATTACCGATGACAACGGCCTGCTTGCCTGGGACAACGAAGTTCAGCAGAACGGTGTCATCACTTATCAGCCCTGGACCAAGGGAGAGACTGTCATAGGCTCCCAGGAGGACGGAGAGACACCTGTCTCCGCTGCCTATTATGAACTCTCCACCTCAAGGCTTACTACGAGAACCTCTCCGAGACTGGTTGTGTACAGCCGGGAGAGAGAGGAGAATATCATCAATATTCCTCTCAATACTTACCTTCTTCTGCTGAAAAGTGAACTGTATGCGGATATGCCGGCCCAGGAGTTCCTGGACCGTATCAGCGAGTGGTCACTGGTGTTCTTCCTCGACAGCGGAAACCGCTGGATCAACACCCATATCGTTGTCAATGATTGGGTTGTAAGGATAAACAACGCTGAATTATGATGAATTTGCGGACCATATTTCTCTCCATTCTTACTGTCTGCTCTTTGCTCACGGGCTGTGTGCTCGAGGGAGGCAAGGAGGAGAAAGGGGAGACGTTTGTCCGGCTGAAACTTGATATAGAGGTTTCAAATCTTCCTTCTTCTCCAAAGACAAAGGGCTATCAGGACCCGGAGACTGACAATGAGAAGATGAACACGCTCCGCATCATTGTCGTCCGCGAGGCGACCGGAATTGTGGAGCACAATACGTTCCTGAATTTCACCAAGCCTGACCTCAGCCTCAAGAATATGGAGTACAAGGTCGTGGGCGGTGAGAAAAAGAAGATATGGCTGATTGCCAATGAGGGCAATCCGAAGATGACATACGATTTCTCTGGTATAAGGCCGGGGTCTGAATTCCCTGAGAACGAG
>JAQXHU010000055.1 GCA_029007435.1 Bacteroidales bacterium | reverse complement strand
CCGTATTTTATTCCCCAGACAGCCAAAAACATACGCCAGTCGAAATGAACCATCACTTCATCTATCGAGAGTTCCCTGCAGGCTATGTCTGTAAGGCTGTGCTCCTCAGGTTTCAGGAAAGATTCAGGAGCGAATGCCGCTTTTCCGGCGTCCGTCACAGAAACCCCGGCATTGTTCTTCCTGCTCTCGTATATCTCCCGGAGACGTTCCTGTGCGGCGTGTTCCTCATCCTCGAATTTCCGTCTGTCCATAATGCACTTCTTGGCCATCACAGCACCTGACGAGGCGTCCTGCGAATAGAAAACGTGACCGTACAGAGGAGCGAGTTTCACAGCCGTGTGCAAAGCTGATGTCGTAGCTCCGCCGATGAAAAGGGGAGTGTCGAGTCCTCTGCGGGCCATCTCCCGGCAAAGCTCTTCCATCTGGAAAAGAGACGGAGTTATCAGGCCGCTTGCCCCGATTATCACCGCATTGTGCCTGGCTGCTTCGTCCAGTATCGTCTCCTTGTCCACCATCACGCCCAGGTCAATGACGTTGAAACCATTGCAACTCAATACAATGCCTGTGATGTTCTTGCCTATGTCGTGCACATCTCCCTTGACAGTGGCGTTCACTATCACCGGCCTGCCCGAATCCCCGTCCCCGTCTCCTTTCATATAAGGTTCGAGTACAGATACGGCCTCTTTCATTATTTTGGCGGATTTCACGACTTGGGGAAGGAACATTTTTCCAGCACCGAACAGTTCCCCGACCTTCTCCATTCCTGCCATCAGCGGACCCTCAATCACTTTGACAGCCGAGCCGTATTTGCTGTAGCATTCCATGACATCGGCTTCGAGACTGTCCTGCCTGCCTTTCACCAATGCCTCTTCCAGACGGTCTTCAGCTGTCAGCTGATTCACCTCCGGCATTGTGCCTGAGGCATCCTTAGGATTATCTTTTTCGCTCTCTTTGGCAGCAAGAATCTCCTGTGCCTTCTCTATCAGTCTCTCGGTGGCGTCCGGTCTTCTGTCGAGAATCACGTCTTCTGCCTTCTCCAGCAAGTCCGGTTCGATATCATCATAAACCTGAAGCATCCCGGGGTTGACAATGCCCATATCGAGTCCGGCTTTCACAGCATAATAAAGGAATATCGAGTGCATTGCCTCCCTGACCGTGTTGTTGCCGCGGAAAGCGAATGACAGATTGGAGATTCCGCCAGAGGTCAGTGCTCCCGGCAGGTTGTTTTTTATCCATCTGACTGCCTCTATGAAATCCACTCCGTATTTGCGGTGTTCATCTATCCCGGTGCCGACGGACAGTACATTGACGTCAAAAATAATGTCTTCCGGCCTGATTCCGGCTTTGGCGGTGAGCAGTTCGTAAGCGCGCCTGCAGATCTCGATTTTACGGCTGTAAGTGGTGGCCTGACCTTCCTCGTCGAATGCCATCACTACCATTGCTCCTCCCAAGTCTCTGATTTCCATAGCCTTGCTGAGAAAAGCCTCTTCCCCTTCCTTAAGACTGATTGAATTCACGATGCATTTCCCCTGGGAGTTTTCCAGCCCGGCAAGTATGCTTTCCCAGTGCGAAGAATCAATCATAAGGGCAGCTTTGGCGACTGCCGGGTCGCCTGAAATGTGCCTTGCAAAGCTTTCCATACATTTTGCGCTGTCGAGCATAGCGTCATCCATATTGATGTCGATGATGCGGGCTCCGTTCTCAATCTGCTGGGCTGCAATCTGGAGGCCCTGTCCGTAATCGCCTGATGCTATCAGTCTTGCGAATTTCCTTGAACCTGCCACATTGGTCCTTTCCCCGATATTGGTGAAATTGCTGTGCGCAAGATCAATTTTCACGGGCTCCAGGCCGCTGACTGTCAGTGTTCCGGTGGATTTTTCCGGGATTGGACGGGGTCTTTTCCTTGACACGGCCTTGCAGATGGCGCTTATATGCTCCGGGGTGGTTCCGCAGCAGCCTCCTATGATATTCAGAATGCCTTCGTCCGCCATCTTCATTATACTGTCCGCCATCTGTTCCGGTGTCTCGTCGTATCCGCCCATCTCGTTAGGCAGACCTGCGTTAGGGTAGCATATCACAGGGAACGGGCTGAAACCGGCCACTTCCTTTACCAAAGGCTGCAGATCATCGGCCCCGAGCGAACAGTTCAGCCCGAATGCGGTCAGGGGATAGTGCCCGACTGATGTGCAGAAGGCTTCCACAGTCTGTCCGGTGAGCGTCCTGCCGCTCTTGTCACTTACTGATACTGAGACAATCGCGGGGAATGTGCGGCTTCTGTCCAGTTTCTCGAGCGCGTACAATGCCGCTTTGGCGTTCAATGCGTCAAAGCAGGTCTCTATCAATATGATATCAGCGCCTCCGTCCATTAGTCCCCGTATCTGTTCGGAATAGGCATCCACCATATCCCTGAAACTGTATGGCCTGTATTCCGGAGCCTCTATGTCAGGGGCGAGTGTGAGTGATTTGGAAGTAGGACCGACACTTCCGGCCACAAACACTGTCCGGCCTGTATTTCCGGCATTGTCAGCGGCGAGCCTCGCAATTCTTGCGCCCTCTCTCGCGAAGATGTATGCAAGATCAGCCGTGCCGTATTCGGATTGGGATATCCTGTTGGCGCTGAATGTGTTTGCCTCGATTATGTCAGCTCCTGCCTGTATATAGTGCCTGTGTATGTCGCAGATAATGTCAGGTCTTGTGATGTTGAGACATTCATTGTTGCCTTTCAGCTCCCGTCCGTTTGTTGCCAGTGTATCCAGAGCTCTTGCTACATCATCAACAGGGCCTGCCGCAATTTCCTGAGGCACGCCTGCTATCTCATTGGAGATATGTCTGTTGTGAAAATCCGTCTCTGTAAGTCCGTATTTCTGGATCATTGTGCCCATAGCTCCATCGAGCACCAATATCCTGTCTCTGAAGAATTCCATCATCTGTGGGTATATTCATATCATCGCTAATATAGCGAATTTAATCGGTTTCTTCGCTGAAAATAGAATCAAAACAATCTTCCAGCCTGCCGGAATCGTATATCATTTCTCTTAACTCTTTGATTTTTATTGCGTTTTCGGATTCCGGAATCCAAAGCCTGAGATATCCTCCGTCACCGTATTTTTCTCTCAAGTGCTCCTCGACCCTTCGGAAATGCTCTTCTTTGCTTAGCCCGGGATAATGCGAAAGCCCGAACTGGATGCATCGCCGGATAACTGTCAATGGTTCAATCTGCCTGTCCGCCTCGGCCACTATTTTGCCGTAAATGCTTCTTGGTTCATATCCAAGTGACGCCCTGTGGTCCTCCGCTGCTTCGGCAATCGTCTCTATCTCGCTGTTTGTGAACCATTTGTGCAGGCGTTTGTCCTCCCTTACAATTCTTGCTGAAACTATATGGTGGGTTTTTCTGCCTTCTTTCAGCCCGGTGTCGTGGTATGCGGCGGCAGTATATACAATCGACTGGTTCACTGGATAATGCCCTGACAATTCCAAAGACTGGCTGATTACATAATTGACGTGTTCTCTTCCGTGCCCTTTGTCGAAACTGTCATACATCGGGACAATCTCGGATTCTATGTACCGGACAAGGTCCTCCGGAATTTTGTGCTCTGCAAGTTCAATCATCAGATTTCCAATTCGCTCTGCGAAACTTAAGTTACTTTTCGTTTTGCTTTCTGCCGGAAAATGTGTCCATTATTGTAAAAATCGTTTTCGCGGCTGTCCAACTTGGCATAACCCAGCTATATGCGGCAATGAGCGCCACTGCTATGGACAGGATCCTTGCAATGATGCTGTGGGAGAGGAATAGCGAGCCGGCGGACAGCAGGATGATGGCGGCCATCACTATGTTTCTGAATATAGTGCTCCGGTTTCCTTCCCTCAGGCAGAGGGCGTATCTGTAAACTTTCTCTCCGTCTATTTCCTTGTCTCCAGCGCCCTCTACCCGGCAGGAGACATACCGTTTCCTCCAGAATGTGGTCCTGTCAATGAAAAAGTCGTATTCTCCAGTGCTCTCAGGAATCTCAATGCCCTCCATATCTTTGGGCGTCAGTACCTTGCCATATTCGGAAAGCTCAGCTTTCACCTGGCCGAGACACAGTCCGAAATTGTCTTTTGTCTCGAACAATGTCATTCCTGCGTCCATCATCAATGTCCTGGTGTCAATTTTTTGCATATTGTCGTGAAATACAAAATTATCGCCGCAAAAATAACAATTTTGCAGCGATAAATAAAACTTGCAATGAATCACTTTATTATGTGAGCGTCAAGTTACTTGTTACCGGAAATCTGGCCAAGTATTGTGCCTATCTGGTAAAGGCCTCTCGGAACGTGGAATGCGCCTTTCCATTTTCCTCCCTTCAAAGGAAGAAGCACTTCGCCCCGGCGGTTCAGATATCCGTACCATTCAGGGTATTCATTATCCTTGAAATGGCTCCAGAGGTAATCGTCAAGTTTGAGGAACCAGTCAAGGCATTTCCGGTTGCCTGTCAGGTGATAGCCCTTGATCATTGCGATGGCGGCCTCCAAATGCACCCACCACAGTTTCTGGTCCCATTCGAGCTGCTGCTGAGGATATCCTTTTCTGTCAAGGAAATAGAATATTCCACCATATTCTTTGTCCCAGCCGTAGTCTATGATGCGGAGCGAAATGTCAACGCATTTCTCTACAAGCGCCCTGTCTCCAAGCCTTACCGCGAGATTCTCCATAAACCACATTGCCTCAAGATCGTGGCCAGGATTCACTGTCCTGCCCTCGAAACAGTCCACAAGGCTGTTGTCAACAGACGACAGGTTCTCGACCATCACTCCAAGATCCGGCTGGTAGAACACATCCATCACCTCGTGGATGCACTCGTTTATAGTGCTGTCCAGCAGATCCTTGTTGTCGAGAATCTTCTCAACTTCCAGTGCCATATTGCAGATGATCATCGGCAGGGCGAAGTCTTTCATCGGCCTCGTGCCCGGAAATGCTTTTGACCACTGTCCTTTAGGATTGGAACGCCTTTCGAGAATTCTTGTGAATATGCGTTTGGCAAGGTCGGCATATCCGTCATTTCCGGTGGCTTCGGCAAGCTGAGCGAAAGCCATACAGGCAAATGTGTTGGAGAAAATGTTGTACGGCTGGATAATAGGCCGGCCTTCTCTCGTTAGGGAGAAATAAAAGTCCAGATTGTCGTCACAGCCGTATTTTTTAAGGAACTCGCCGCCCTGCACCGCGCAGTCAAGCCATTCGGGATTCTTCTCCAGTTTGTTGTAGAGCATAGAGAACAGCCAGACCTCCCTGCCCTGAAGCCAGATGAATTTGTCTGTGTCATAGACGCTTCCGTCCCTGTTTAGACAGGTGAAGTAACCTCCAAGCTCCTTATCCTGTGAGTTTTCGAGCCAGAAAGGAAGAATGTTCCCGAGGAGTTCGTCCATGTATTTGGATGCCAGTCCCTTAAAATCAATCTCACTCATTGTGTATACAGATAATAAATATTAACTTGTAGGGTGTTTTTTAATTTTACCCGAATTCCGAATGCAATATTAATAATTTTTTTTAAATTTGCGAAGAGGTTATTTCAGAAAATTTAAAATACTTTCTTATGGCGGACAGAAGAACATTCCTTAAGGATGCCGCGGCGGCGACTGCGGCGATGGTTTCAGCTCCTGTGCTGATGACGGCCTGCAAGGCTGGAGAAATGAAAGACAGGACAGCGTCGGGCAATATTGAGTCCAGACTTATTGTTCCAAAAGGGGAGGCATTGCCAATCACCGGAACATTCCTTGACGAGATCTCCCACGATATTCCTCACCAGAACTGGGGTGAAAAAGAATGGGACAGGGATTTCCAGTATATGAAGGCTGTCGGCATAGACACTGTAATCGACATCAGGTGCGGTTACCGGAAATTCATCACTTATCCATCACCATACCTTTTGAAGAAAGGTTGCTATATGCCTTCGGTTGACCTTATTGATATGTTCTGCCGCCTTGCCCAGAAATATGATATGAAGTTCTATCTCGGACTCTATGATTCCGGAAAGTACTGGGATACTCACGATATGAGCTATGAGGTGGAGTCGAACAAGTTCGTCATAGACGAGGTATGGGAGCGCTATGGAAGCAAATACAGCAGTTTCGGCGGCTGGTATATAAGCGGTGAGATAAGCAGGAGCACAAAGGGGGCAATTGAGTCTTTCCGCACGATGGGCAAACAGTGCAAAGAGGTGTCAGGGGGTCTTCCTACGTTCATTTCTCCGTGGATTGACGGCAAGAAGGCTGTGATGGGTGCCAATGGCCAGCTGTCACGTGCAGATGCGGTGTCTGTGGAGGAGCACGAGCGTGAGTGGAATGAGATTTTCGATGGCATCCACGAGTATGTGGATGCCTGTGCTTTCCAGGACGGACATATTGATTATGATGAACTTGACGCATTCTTCTCGGTGAACAAGAAGCTTGCTGACCGTTATGGAATGAAATGCTGGACCAATGCCGAGACATTCGACAGGGATATGCCTATAAGGTTTTTCCCGATTAAATTTGACAAGCTCAGGCTCAAGCTTGAAGCGGCGAAAAGGTGCGGATATGACAAGGCCATCACCTTCGAGTTCTCGCACTTTATGAGCCCTCAGTCTGCATATATCCAGGCTGGACATCTGTATGACAGATACAGGGAATATTTCGGAATCTGATAGTTTTCTCGTTATGACTCAATCTCTTGAACTGAAAGCAAATATGTGCTATATAGTATTCCTCTCGGCAGTGGCCGCCATAGGAGGAATACTGTTCGGATATGACACTGCCGTCATTTCCGGAACAACCGGCGTCGTCGCTACACAGTTTTCATTGAACACTCTCCAGCAGGGATGGTATGTTGGCTGCGCTCTGATCGGATCAATCGCTGGTGTGATATGTGCAGGAATGCTGAGCGACCATTTCGGGCGCAAGTTGACAATGATTCTGTCAGCCCTCCTGTTCAGCGTCTCAGCGGCCGGATGCGCACTGTGCGTTGATTTTCAGCAGCTTGTGATATACAGGGTTATAGGTGGAATCGGCATCGGTATTGTCTCGATTGTATCGCCGATATATATTTCCGAGGTCGCTCCGGCCGGGAAACGCGGGACGCTTGTGTCTATGTACCAGCTGGCAGTGACTGCCGGATTCCTTGTGGCTTATCTTGTCAATTATCTGATTCTCAGAGGAGCTACGGCTGCTGGCTGTGACGCTGCCGGACTGATGCACAAACTGTTCGCAGCCGAATACTGGAGAGGAATGCTTGGCTGCGAACTTATACCGGACGCTCTGTTCCTCTTTGTCATCCTGCTTATACCTGAGAGTCCGAGGTGGTTGATTGTCAAGGGAAAACGGGACAGTGCCGCTGTTGTCCTGCAGCGTATTTACGCTGAAAGGGCATCTGTGGACAGGCAGATAGGAGAGACTGAATCTTCCCTGAAGGGGGAGTCCGAATCGGAATGGAAAGCTCTTCTGGAGCCGGGCATTCTCGCTGCGGTCATCATAGGCTCTGCCATAGCCATCCTTGGACAGTTTATGGGTGTAAACGCCGTGCTTTATTATGGGCCGCAGATTTTTGAGGATGCTGGCCTGTCAAGTGGTGATTCGCTTCTGTCACAGGTACTTGTGGGTGCCGTAAATATGCTGACAACGGTCATCGCCCTGTTCATTATAGACAAGGTTGGAAGGAAGAAGCTGGTTTATTGGGGCGTCTCCGGTATGATAATCTGCCTTCTGATGATTTCGCTGTTCTTCTTTGCCGGAAGCGGCCTGGGTCTCGGAAACGGGTTCCTGCTGACGTTCTTCCTTCTGTATGTTTTCTGTACGGCCATCTCCATCAGCGCCGTTGTGTTCGTGCTGTTGTCAGAGATGTATCCTAACAGTGTCAGGGGACTGGCGATGAGCATTGCAGGTCTGGCGCTCTGGGTAGGCACTTATCTTGTCGGCCAGCTTACACCTTGGCTTTTGGAGAATCTTACTCCTGCTGGAACATTCCTTCTTTTCGCCCTGATGTGTGTCCCTTATATGCTGATAATGTGGAAATTAGTTCCAGAAACCACTGGGAAGACCCTTGAGGAGATTGAGACTTGGTGGCGTAAATAGGAGGTGCGGCTCTTTAGTTTGGCATTATAATAGAAAAAACTGACTCTTGACTTTGCTTGCAATATCTGCTGTCAAATGCAAAGGTAAGAGTCAGTTCTGTTAAGTAACTCATTCTATCAAAGTCCGGCCCAGGAGAGAAGTCCGAAATACCAGAGGGCTGCGAAAGCCGCCGCAAGCACCAGTACGGTTATCAGAATTGTTGCCCACGGTGAAATTCCTTTTTTGGCATACGGGTCTTTCAGTTTGAGCTTAGGGAACTTCGCTATATCTGTGAGCGTTGCGCCGAATGCAATGCTTATTTTGGCGGAAGCGTTTATTGCCCAACCATTTGCATTGAGAAGCGGAGCGATGTTGCGCCTGCGGAGTTTCATCCAGGCCATCACCATAGCAGGTCCGGAGATAGCGAGAAGCAGGCAGACGAACACCAGAATCACCTGCCACCAGGTCAGTGCTTTGAATCCCTTGAGAAGACTTGCCAGCGCGCTGCCTATCATACCGAATGCCATACCTATCGCGGCGAAAATACCGGCGAACTTGGCGATATCGAACGGCATAGGAGCTGCTTTGGCTTCTCCTCCGGCTTGGGCCGGAATGGATGCCGGAGCCGAATTGATCTTCTCGGTGGCGTTTTTCATCATCTTGTCGTCTTTCTCGGCCGCGCTCTTGTTGATAAGATTCTCAATAGCCACAGCCATTCTCCTGTATGGGGACCAGAATGCCTGGGAAATACTGATAGGATTCTCTATTATCTTGGTTATCACAGCGTCCCATTCAGTTCCGGCATTGTCATAGAACACTGCGTTCTTGCCGATGCTCAGGTCTCCGATCTCGCCGACGGTAACTGCCGCCGCGATTGTTATCTTGTCGGCCCTGCTCTTGGTGGTGCAGTCGCAGTAAACCAGGAACATCCCGCTTGCTGCCGCCATCGTGTTGTGCTTGGCCATATCATTGACCAACAGGCAGAAACGGCAGGCTCTCTCGTCGATTATCAGGGTTCCGGCCTGGAATACGGCCTTGATTGACTTGTCTTTCGAGTAGAAATCGTCAAAAGTGATGAAATTGCGCAGGAGCCTGTAGAAATCCCTGTATATGTGCAGGAATTTGTCCACATTCTCGATATTGTCAGACTCCTCCTTGAGTGAGATGTCTTCTGCGACGAGCTTCATCAGGGCTTCTTTCTTGTTCTGTGCAATGAAATTGCGGACCGCGTCTATACCGAGATGCTCGACCTGGCATCCGGCTTTAGCGCTTTTCCATCCGGCATATCCGGCAAGTGATGTGCCGATGCCGTTCCACATTTCTTCAGTGACTGCTTTGGTTTCCGGCTTGAACGCAATGCCGGCCAATTTCCTGAACTTCTCCGACCAGGCGGGATTGAGCGGCGAACCGAGATCTATTTCACATTTTCCGGTGATTCTCGCAAGAGGGTATTCCGCAATCCGGTCTGTGCTGACTGCCAGATTTCCGGAGCTTATAGATTCTATGCTTGCGCCCTGGATATCGAGTTTCGCCGCATTGTCAGGTGTGAAACCGGCCAGTCTCGACCTTACGAAAAAGTCCTTGACTTTCGCGTCGAGGGCAAGGTAGAGCTCAAGGGCTGTATCCGTGCTGTCTCCGAACACCGGCTCGGGAACAGACGCGTTCCATTTGTCATATTCGGTCAATGCATTGTAGAACGCCTCGATGATTTCTTTGTTGACGCCGGGTGCGCCGCTTCTGTCAGGAACGCTTCCGAAAGAAGCTATAGCGGCGGCAATTGCTGCTTTCTCGCCTGCGTCGTCCGGGGTCGATTCGGTGATGATGCCGTCTCCGTTGAACCTGGTTTTGGCGAAAATGGCTGTGATGTCAGCTGTGTCCCCGAGGGTTATCTCCGAGCCTTCCTTGCCAAGATTCCTCAGAATCTCGCAGGCGGAGTCATACAGTTTCTTGCCGGACTCATTCCCGGTGTTGAATTCGGAAATGTCAATGCCGGATTCGCCTTTCAGAATCAGGTCGTTGTTTTTCAGCGCTCCGCACACCCACCGGGCGGTCTTCACTACATCGTTCACGCGGATTTTTCCATCGCTGTCACTGTCAATGTAATCCAGACTTTTTTCATCAATCTCCAGGCCCTTGACAGGGCAGGACAGGACTGTCCACATAGTCGGGTCAAGTTCTCCGAGATGAGCAATGTCATTGCCGCTGGTGATTCTTACCCGGGAAGTTCCCCCAATATTCTCGAACTCCCATTTGTAAGCATTTTCTTTCTTCGCCATATTCGTTTTCTTGTTAGTTTTCAGTACCATTTTCATCCGGTGCGCGCATTTTAGCTGTCCTTATGCGGACCGACATAGTTTGAAACTTGTAAATATAATAATATTTCAGAGTTTTTACAGAATGCAGGGTGATAATTGTCTAAAAAATCACTATATTACGCCGTTTTAATAGTATTGCTCCACTTAACAATAATGATGATGAACAGATGTCCGCTAACTTTGCTTCTGACCTTTATACTTATCCATATTTCAGCTGAATATTCCAAGGCGCAGATCAGCTTTGATTTGATATCGAATAATTCCAATGTGGAACTGAAACTGACCGTCAAGGATGCGGCCAATAATGAGCCTATGCCTTGGGTGTCAGTCTATCTCACCCATCCCGGAGACACTGTCATCACCAATTTCGCATTGTCAGACGAAAAGGGAAATGTCACTATAAAGAACATACCTTCAGGCCGTTACGTTGTCAATGCCGAGCTTATTGGTTATCTGCCATATTCTAAAGAACATACGTTGAAAAACTGGCAGGTGGACCTCGGGGTGGTCAAGATGAAAGAAAATCCCGAGTTCATTGACGCCGCGTCGATTTCCGCCGTCGGCAATCCAATAGTAGTCAAGAAAGACACAATAGAATACAATGCCTCGTCGTTCAAGGTGGGGGAGAATGCGATGCTTGAGGACCTGCTCCGGAAGATGCCGGGGATGGAAGTCGGACAGGACGGCTCTGTGAAGGTGAACGGGGAGGCTGTGGATAAAATCACCGTCGGCGGCAAGACATTCTTTTTCAATGACCCGTCGATGGCGGTCAAGAACCTTCCGGCAAAGATTGTAAACAAGATCAAGGTAATTGACAAAGACAAAGAATCTGCCTCATTCACAGGCGTTTCGGAGAAGAATGACAAAGAGAAGGTGATGGATGTGGAACTGAAAGAGGAGTACAAAAAGGGATGGTTCGGGAATGCCAAACTTGCAGGCGGCTCCACTTTGTCCAAGAAAAATGAAGACCCTCTCATAGATGCCCGGGGAGGACTGTACAATTCCAACGGCATGCTTTCCGCCTACGGGGAAAAAGACCAGGTCGTCATTCTCGGTAACGCAATGAATGCCGAGGAAAAGGGCGCCGGACAGGTTTACGTATTCAGGAGCGACAGCCAGTTGAACGGATTGCTATCCAGCGTGAGCGGCCTGACCACGTCCCGTCTGTTCGGAGTGAATTACAATACCGACAGAATCCGCGGATGCGAGACCAACGCCTCAGCCTCATACAAGCATCTCGGCAAGGACGGTGCCTCGTCCAGATTCCGCACATCCTACCAGCCGTCCGGACAGGATCTATTAACGCAGGCCACCAACTTGACTGAAGGCCAGGAGGATGCCCTGTCTGTCAATCTCGGCATCAAGAACCGGAACCAGAAGAAGGCCTACTTCATTTTCAACTCGACGTTCTCATACAGTGACGGTTATCGCGCCGACAGCCAGACCTCTGCCACCAGCGGTGCCGACGGGAATCCGCTGAACAGCTCATCCTCCAATACCTTTAATACGTTGAAATCATTTTCTGTATCAGGTGACCTCAGCGCCGGCATCAAGAACCTTGGGAAGAAGGACCGCTCGCTCACTTTGCTCGCAGACTGTGACATCCGTTTCGACAACGGAGACAGGTCCGAGAATGCCGGGACCTTCACCGGGGAGCGCGAGGAAACCAAGAATCTTCTCTATGACATTGACAAAGACTATGTAAACGTTTATGGAAGACTTGGCTACGTAGAACCTTTCGGAAACAGATGGAAGATGAGACTGGCCGTTATCGGAAACTGTCTGTCCCGTACTGACATCCAGGACGCATTTTCGCCGGAGGGTGTAGCTGATGATTATTATTCCTCACAGACTGACAATAAATATATCAAGGGCGAGGGGCAGTTCCTGATGCAGTACAAGAGCGACACTACAGACGTTCAGTTCGGCGTTTCCTGCGAGGTTTACAAGAACGGAACAGTGTCAAAGTCGCTCGGAACGGTCAGCGAGACCGGCAGGGGAGACTGGATGGCGGACTGGGCTCCATTCCTGACCTACCGGTACAATGCCGGTAGAAACCGCATTGACGCTTATTACAGAGGAGCGGGCAGGCAGGTGGGCAGTTCAAGCATCAGGCCGGTCCTGGACATCACCAATCCGGTGAGAATCAAGACAGGAAATATTTATCTCGAACCCTCGTTCCGGCATTCGCTCAGTATGTATTACACCTTCAACAACAGGGAAAAATTCACGTTTTTCAGGGTGTACGGATATGGAACAGTGGTCAGCAGGGACGAGGTCGAGGCATTGTGGTTCGACGATTCCGGCATACGCTATTCCGTTCCTGTCAATGCCGGAAAACCCACGCTCTCAATCTCATTGAATTCGTCTTTCAACCGAGTTTTCGGCGAGAAGAAACATTTCACCCTGTCATTGTCCGGTTCGGCTTCATACAACAGGAGGACATCTTATCAGGCATTGACCGGAATGTCCGGTCTGGATATAGATAGTTTCAATTATTACGAATTCATGGACTGCTTTTACGGCAACTCCAATGGTGACAGATTCTACAGCGGGGAAAGCGGTTTCTCTGAAAGCAGTTCGGCCACGCTCAGATGGTCGGCATCCGCCAATCTGAAATACAGTATTGACAAACTTGACATTACAGCCAGTATGATGGCCTCAAGTGCGGTTTCCAGATATTCCCTGAACAAGTTGTCGGATATCAAGACCTGGGATTTCAGGCCAAACATCAACGCCCTGTACCAGCCAGGCCGCGGCTGGGAGCTCAAGACAGATTTGAGTTACATTTTCTACAGGGGTTATTCGAACGGGTATGGTGCCCCGGAGTGGAACTGGAACATCAAGGCAGGCAAGACTATAAAGGCGTTCACCATCGCGCTCAGTGTCAACGATGTATTGAACCAGACCCGCAACCTCTACCGCAGCAGCAACTACGAGTATTCCGAAGATGTGCGTTCCAAGATTCTCGGAAGATTCTTCCTTGCCTCGATATCATTTAATTTCGGCAAGATGAACGCCGCCAAGAACGCCAAGGTGGAGGACGCTATGTGGAATATGATGTTATGAGGACAGTGATTTTGATAATTGCGGCAGTATTCTGGCTGCCGGTTTCCTGTTGCCGGACGGAGTTCGTCCCGCAGGAGGGCGACCTGGTTTTCCGGGTGGCCGGCGATTCAGATGCAGGGCAGGCGATTGCCGCTGCCACGGCCCAGGCCGATTCCGTCAAATATGAGCACGTGGGAATTGTGGAAGTCAGGTACGGGAATGTGAATGTAATTGAGGCCACCGGCAGGGGAGGAGTGGTGCGCACACCGTACAATACGTTCATATCAGATTCCCCGCTTGTAGGCGGAAATCCGGGAGTTGTGGTCAAAAGACTGGATTCCAATGCTTTGGATAATGAACCGGAACTTGCTCACAGGGCAGTGGAAAGGGCGGCGTCCCATATTGGGGAGGAATATGACTGGTACTATCTTCCGGACAATGGAAGAATGTACTGTTCCGAACTTGTCTATGTGTCCTGGCTTGACAGTGAAGGCAATCCTGTTTTTGATACTGTGAAGATGAATTTCAGGGATGCGGAAGGAAATATGCCGCAATACTGGACCGACCTGTTCTCCCGCCTCGGAAGGCCAGTCCCTGAAGGCAAGCCGGGCACGAATCCGAATGATATGTCAAGGGCATCAGTTCTGGAGGAGGTCCACCGCTATTTCTGAGACAATATTGCCCTCCTGATCTTGTCGGTACATAAAACAAAGAAGCTGACCTTTGGGGCCAGCCTCTATCGTTTGTGGTAAAATTTCAGATTTATCTTTCGTACTCGACCCTGACACGGCTTTCCGCAAGCTCATCCGCAAATCCTCTCACATTGTCCCTCAGAGAGTCAGCCTTGTAATCCGCAAGCGCTTTCCAGCTCTCGAAATCGGCAATCATAATGGCGTCGTAAGTAGTCGCCGAATCATTCCTGTTCACTCCGACCTCAATGCTCAGAAGCCCCGGGATAAGCCCCCTGAGGGACTCGTATTTTTCTTTGACTTCTTCGGCTGTTTCTTTAGGAGTCCTGCCATCTGATGGCTTGAACTTCCACATAACTGAATATCTTACCATATCTAATCGTTGTTAGGTTTTAGCTTATCTGTGATTTTTCTCTAAATTTAAGATAGTTAATTGGATTTACCAAATAAATGTGTCCTTTATCCGAATATTATGACGAAATATGGAAAATCGAAAACTGTTTCGTATCTTCGTAAGTTGAAAATATTGAATGAAAAAACTGAGACATTTCATACGTGAATTCAAACTGACGCTCAAGATGAAACTCATTCTGAGCCTGAGTTCCATAGCTGTCATCCTGCTTGTTTCCAGTTTCATATCGGTGATGGAATACAGCCGTATGAGCAATTATGTCTCTGACCTTATCGCGGCGAATATCGGAAGCATCAATGCTTCGCAGAGGCTTGCCAACGCAAGCAACGCATACAATCTTGCCATTCTTGCCGTCATCGGTGACCAGTCTGCCGGACACATTCCTGAATTGAGGCAGGAAGAGTTCCTGGCACATTGTGACAGCCTGAAAGCATCCCTGTCATCAGAGTCAATGATGCCTCTTGCAGATTCCGTATTGTATTCATATTCAGCATTTATGCTGACATCACTGGAACTGCCACAGACACTTCTCTCGGATTTTTCCGATGCCAGGGAGTGGTATTTTGAAAGACTTCAGCCGAAGTACAACAGGCTCCGCTCTGACATTTCCATTCTGAATGACGCCATCTACAACGAGTTGCAGAAGAATTCCGCCACATTTGAGAGAGGATTTTACAGGAGCATAATACCGGGAACGGTCGCCGTTGGTGTTGGACTGCTTATGGTGCTGATGCTGATGTTCTTCCTGATGGTTTATTACGCCAATCCTATATACAGGATGCTCGGCGGAATGGAGAACTACCGCTCGTCCGGCACAAAATATACCTGCGAATTCGACGGCGATGACCAGCTGGCAGAACTCAACAGGGGAATCACTGAGGTTGTTGGAGAGAACATCCAGCTCCGCAAACGTATCAAATTGCTGAGGGAAGCTTCTCGGGAGAAGAATGGGAGGGCTGAATAATAATTTTGTATCATAATGAATATCAAGGTAATATCCAGAAACGTAGGGTTCGCGCTGCTGACAAGTGCGTTCTTTATGTTCCTGTCGATATTGGTCTCGATAGCAAACGGGAATGACAGTGCCCTTGCAGCCCTTCTCATCAGTTTTGTCATTACTTTCACCGTTGGCGTTTTCCCGTTCATCTTCGTCCGCAGCACTGAGAATATCAGCCTGAAAGACGGCTATATGATAATAGTGCTTTCCTGGTCCCTGTCTTTTGTGTTCGGAATGCTGCCGTACGTCCTTTGGGGCGGGCCATTTACAGTTATCAATGCCCTTTTCGAGTCGATTTCAGGATATACCACGACCGGGGCGACGATACTAGAGAGCGTTGAATCCCTGCCGAACAGCCTGCTTTTCTGGCGTTCTTCAACACATTTCATCGGAGGCCTCGGAGTGGTTGTTTTCCTTCTGTTGATAATCCCGTCATCCAGTCCTGTGAGATTGAGACTGACCAATCTGGAGATTTCATCATTGTCAAGGGAGGGTTACAGGTCTCGGGCCAACAAGACTGTAATCATCTATTCTTCAGTATATTTTGGCCTTGCGGCAGCTTCGTTCCTGTCATACTGGGTCGCAGGTATGTCCGCATTCGACGCTGTCAACCACGCATTCAGCGTGTGCGCTACAGGAGGTTTCAGCACACGCAACCTGTCCATCGCATCCTACGATTCCACGTTGATAAACTATGTGACGATTGTGTTTATGTTCCTGTGCTCCCTGCATTTCGGAACATTGTTTATGACGGTCGTGACGAGAAGCCTGAAGCCGCTGAACAATCCAGTTCTGAAGTATTATGCCCTGACCATAGTCGCAGGAGCGCTCGCGCTGGCTTTTTCCATAAGATTCGGCAATGCCGGAGCCGGTTGGGGAGAGTCTTTTGAGCAGGGACTCTTCCACACTCTCTCATTCATTTCCACGACGGGCTTTGCAATAGGGGACAATAATCTATGGCCTCAATTCACCAATGTGCTGCTGCTATTTATGTCGATACAGTGCGGAATGGCGGGTTCCACGACAGGAGGTATCAAAGCTGATCGTATATACTTGCTTTTCAGGTGCATTGGACAACATATAAAACACGTTATGCATCCGACATCCATCAATCAGGTGCTGATCCGGCATCACGTTCTTTCAAACGAGGAGATTTTTCCTCATATTCTATATATTGGCCTGTATCTGCTGTTCTTGTGCATTTCGATGGCGCTCAATGTGCTTGCCGGCCTGGATGTCAACAATTCCGTGTTCGCCTCCGTATCCTGTCTCAGCAATGTTGGACCTGCGGTTGGAGATCTCGGCACTTTCGGCAATTTCAACAGCATCCCCGTCTTCTCCAAAATTATAATGTGTGTCGATATGTTCATCGGGCGACTTGAGATTTATCCTGTGCTCGCCGTGTCAATGTACTTTTTCAGAGGTAATAAAAGGTAGAATATGGGCAGGTCGGATTTTCTATACGGCTCATTTATAAAGCATTTCAATTATGACCCTACAGACTGTCAGGACAGGCTGCTGAGAGATTCCGCGGACTTTCTTACTGGTGATGACGGGGATATAATGGTGGTGAACGGCTATGCCGGCACCGGCAAGACAACGGCTGTAGCCTCGGTGGTCTCCGCCTTGAGAGAATTCAAAGTGCCTTGTGTCCTGCTCGCTCCTACGGGCAGGGCTGCCAAAGTTCTTTCCCTTTATACCGGAGCTCCTGCTTCCACGATACACAGGCATATCTACAGGCAGCGCTCAGTCGGCAGCGACGGTCTTGGACAGTTCACACTTGCGCCTAACAAGTCAAGGGACACGCTTTTCATCGTGGATGAGGTCTCCCTGATAGGCCTTGACAACGGCTCGCAGCAGTCGTCCGCAACATTCGGTACCGGCAATCTGTTAGAGGATCTCGTATCATTTGTGCGCAACGGAGCCGGATGCAGGCTGATAATGATAGGGGATTCTGCACAGCTTCCACCTGTCGGCCACGAATACAGTCCGGCCCTGTCGGAAGATTATATGAGCCAGTTCGGAGGAGTGTCATTCTCCGGCCTTACCACGGTGGTCAGGCAGGCTGAAGAATCAGGCATTCTTTACAATGCGACAATGCTGCGGACAGTCATTGCTGAGGACCAGGAAGCCGGAGGCGCTATATTTCCGGTTGATACTCTTGAACTTTCAACAGATGGCTTTGATGATGTCGAGCGGATTTCAGGTGGAGAGCTGATAGACAGGCTTACCGAGGCATTGGACAGGTATGGAGAGGATGAAACCATAGTTCTTTGCCGTTCAAACAAGCGGGCGAACCGTTACAACTCAGGAATCCGCGGAGCTGTCCAGTACAAAGAGGAACGTCTTGTCAGAGGTGACAAACTTATGGTGGTCAAGAACTGCTACCAGTTTACAGAAGGGGTGGACAAACTGGATTACATAGCGAATGGCGATATGGTAAAGCTTATGAGCATCAGGCATTTTGAGGAAAGATACGGGCTTCATTTCGCCGATGCCGCCCTGTCTTTTCCGGATTACGGTGATCAGGAAATCGAGGCAAAGGTCTGTCTGGATACGCTGGAATCAGATGCGGCTTCGCTCACTTATGAACAGCAGAATGCGCTCTATCAAGGTGTCAGTGCTGATTATCAGCATCTTTCAACGAAGAAGAAACGTTATGAAGCCATCAAGGCTGACCCTTTCTACAACGCCCTGCAGCTCAAATATGCCAATGCGGTCACCTGCCATAAATCCCAGGGAGGCCAGTGGAAATGCGTGTTCATCGACAATCCTTTCTGGCAGGACGGGTTTACACTGGACGATTACAAATGGCTGTACACGGCCCTGACAAGGGCGGTTGAAAAAGTATATTTAGTCAATTTCAAAGACCAATATTTTGTATGAAGACAATGAAAATCAATCTTTTGAGAGCG
>JAQXHU010000054.1 GCA_029007435.1 Bacteroidales bacterium | reverse complement strand
GGGGAGGCGTAATAATAATTCTTCCCCCATCTGGACCTGTCTGCCGTGACAATATATGTCATCCTGGCAGTTTCCCCGGCCGGGACGGGGTTGGGGGAGACGGATATTGACATTCCGGGAGTTACGTCCTCGAAAGTGACTTTTATAGGAGCCTGTCCGAGGTTTGCCACTGTGACGGCGTCACCGCGCTGCCCTCCCTGGGAAAGATTGCCGAGCTTTATGTCAGTCTTTTTCAGCCCGAGGCTGCCTTTCCTGATTGGGTAGAGCTCTTCGAGCGAGAGCTTTTTCGAATGCACTATTCCCCTGAGCCTCAATACGACAGGCTTTTTGATACCTGATATGTATGCGGTGAGTGTCTTGTCGAAAGGATATGGACCTTCGTCATTGGAATATGTGGCTGTGATTTTCCCGGTCCCGCCTGCCGGCACAGGCTCTCTCGTCCATTTTACTCCGGTACATCCGCAGGATGAAACCACGTTGTAGATGACTATCGGACTGGAGGACAGGTTTTTTACAGAGAATGTGCAGGTCAGGGGCCCCTGGCTCTGCATAACGTCGCCGAAATCCCATATTGTACGGTCAAACTCCACTTTCCCCTCTATAATGGCTGACTTGCCGTCTGTTTTCACCTGGGAATGGCATACGGCTGAAATGCAGACCGCTGTCACCGCGGCTGCAATGTGTATCATTTTTCTAATCATAACGCTGCCTTTCCTGCAAAAATCTTTCCAATATGCAAATAGTTTGGTTATTTGACTAAATTGGCATAAATTTGTAATCCGGTTTGCGGGACTTGTCCCGTGCCGAAAAGAAGGACATCAACAAATTTTATTATTATGGCTTACAAAATTTCAGAAACTGATTGTGTAGCTTGCGGCACCTGCATCGGCGAGTGCCCTTCCGGAGCTATCTCTGAGGGTGATGTATATCACATTGACCCTAATCTTTGCGTTGACTGCGGCACTTGCGCAGGAGCTTGCCCTATGGGCGCCATCAGCCCGGCTGAGTAATTGACTGGATGATTCCAAAATAGCGGGGAGAGCAATGTCTGTTCTCCCCGCTATTTTATGTTGTATCTTCGATCCTCCTGCCATCCAAAGGATTCTACTGAATCTCTGACAGGAAAGCTTTCAGGGCATCGAAGAAGAGCTGGCGGTAGATTCCTATCCGCTCCTTGCCGAATTCGGCTGTGGTGAATCCCCATCCGTGGCCGCCGTAAGGGTAAATGTACAGCTGGGCTTTTACCTTGTTCTCGCGGAGGGCGTCGTAGTAGAGAAGGCTGTTCTCCACCGGAACCGTCTTGTCGTTTCCGCTCAGCAGGAGGATAGCCGGAGGCGTGTTTCCGTTTACCTGCTTGTGGAGGCTGTATCTGTCCATCAGCCTGTTGTATTCGTCTTTCTTTCTGGCATAGTCCCTGACTGACATATCGTCATTTACCCAGTCGGAGATTTTCCCTATGAGATTGTCGTGGGTTCCTTTGTGTGTGATTGCCGGATCCATCGAGATTACAGGATATACCAAAATCGAGAAATCCGGGCGTGTGATTTCGTCGATGTAAAGAGTTGACGCAGAGGCGGCAAGATGTCCACCGGCGGAGAATCCGATAACGCCGATTTTGTTCACTCCCCATTCTCCGGCGTGGGCGCGGCAATAGCGGAAAGCATTCTGTACATCGTTCAGCGGTACCTCCCAGTGTCCGTTCGGCAGGCGGTATTTCACCACGCAGACAGCTATGCCCTGTTTGGTGAACCAGTCAGCCACATAAGCGCCCTCGTTGAAAGAAGAAACAATCCAGTATCCGCCTCCGGGACATACGACAACCATCTGGCCGTTTCTTTTCTTAGGACTTGGCAGGTAGATGTCTATTCTCGCCTCGTCACCTATATATGAGATATTTCCGTTCTCTTCCATCTCTTCCGGCCGGTCGAATCCGTTCGAGACCCCTGGCCCGAGAGTGACGGCCGTTCCGTTCTCGACAATGCCTTTGTCAACATTCTGACCTTCAGGATATAAAAGTCTGGTCACGGTCGGACGGAGCTTTGTGTTAGGAGAATAAGGCTCTGCTGCGAAAGCCCGGGGCATTGCTGCGGACAATGCGCAAAGACTGAGAATCAATAATGTGCGTTTCATATAATTATATGGTTAACAGTTTGTCTCTTAATGACTTCCTTAAAAGTTGGCATATTGTCTTTCCTGCGAACTCTGGAAGGGGATTGAAATGGATGTCGTATGCATAGTCAGGCAGCTGGACCGGCATCTGGAGCAGTCTGCCGGAGGCTATTTCGTTCATTACGGACATCGCTGGTACGATCCCGAGAATGCATACGGATTCGGCGACGATATTCTTTACTGCTTCCACAGAACTGGAAACCAGGCAGGTGCGGGCTACAAGGTCTGGAGTGAAGAACCTCCTGTAACCCTCCCATACGGCGAATCTGTTGGAGACAGGAATCCCCGCCACTGTCGAGAAAGGTTTGGGTGTGAGGCGGGTGTCTCTATCTGAAACAGCTGCTCCGACAACAGATCTGTTGAGGGGTGATGCCACAACCACTGCGTCCATCACGCCCACAAGTTTTTCCTCGCCTTCGAAATCCATTGTTTCCGGGCTGGGAGAGACCGTTATCTCGACTTCCGCATCTTCCGGGGTGCCGAAATGCGTTCCCGGCACTCCTGACTCATCCGGCTGGCGCCCCTTTGTTCCGGACAGAGGACAGATGTTGAATGATATTTCCGGATGGGCGGCGGAGAGCACTGACAATGCGGGAGGTACAAGATATGCCGCAGCGACAGGATCGGCGGCGATTCGGACCACCCTTCCGGGGGAAAGCCTTCCCTCCAGACCGAACATATCGCCGGTCACTGAATACCAATACAGAATCCTGCCGGCGTATTCCCTGAAGGCCGTACCTTCTCCCGTCAGGCTCACCTCTCCTTTGGATCTTCTGAACAGCTGGACTCCAAGCTCTTTCTCCAGTGCGCTGATGTTCTGGCTGACGGCCGGCTGGCTGACTCCCAGCGTTCTTGCCGCAGCTGTGAAACTGCCAGACTCCGCGACTGACATAAATACTTTCAATCTGAAATCCTCAAACATATCATCTCGCGAATGGACAAATTTAATATTTTTTTGTCATAATCCATAAATTATATAACTTGCACTGATTTTGAAAAAGGCACAGTAAATGCTATTTTATGAAAATATTAAATTTTTTTGTTGTTTTTCGTAAAATTATCATTAACCTGCGACTAAATTTAAACTATATCCACAACTGTTAAAGCAAATTTTTTTAGAATTATTTCAAAATGAAAAGATTTCTGTTGATTATCGCGGCTCTTTTCGGCGCTTTCGCTTTTTCCGCGAATGCCCAGATGGAGCAACTTCCGAATGATCCGGCGGTCCGCAGGGGAACTCTGGAGAACGGAATGACCTATTACATTATGAAGAATGCCCAGCCGGAGGGACGCGCTGAGTTTTACCTCGCAACCAACGTCGGCGCGATTCAGGAGACCCCTGACCAGGACGGCCTTGCCCACTTCCTCGAGCATATGTGCTTCAACGGTACCAAGAATTTCCCGGGGAAAGGCATTCTTGACTATCTGCAGAGCATCGGTGCTTCTTTCGGAGGCAATGTGAACGCCGCCACAGGCGTTGAGCAGACCACTTATATGCTCAACAACATTCCTATTGTACGCCAGAGCGTCATCGACACCTGCATCCTGATTATGCACGATTATTCTCATTTCGTTACCTGCGATCCGGCCGAGATTGACAAGGAGAGAGGCGTGATTATCGAGGAGAGACGTTCCAGGAGGACTGCTGACTGGAGAATGCACGAGCAGTCGCTTCCTTATTATTATGGAGACTCAAAATATGCCACCTGCACACTGATAGGCAGCCAGGAGAATCTCTCGACTTTCAGGCCTGAAAGCCTTACCATATTCTACCATACCTGGTATCGTCCAGATTTGCAGGCTCTTATCGTGGTAGGTGATATCGACGAGGACTATGTTGAGAGCAAGATAAAGGAGATTTTCGCCGACATTCCGGCTGTTGAGAATCCTAAACCGAAGGACGTCATCCTGATTCCGGGCAATGTCGAGCCGGAGATCGGCATCCTCACTGATCCTGAGGCTGTAGGCTCGACAATCGAGGTGCTCTGGAAGGGCGAGGCTATGCCGGAAGCCTACAACAGCACTGCCATCGGTGAGATCAATGACCTTATCAAGAATGTGATTTCAATGGTGATGACCGAGCGTTTCAATGACATCACCGCCAAAGCTGACGCCCCGTTCCTCAGGGCTTCATTCGGTATCGGCAATCTCTGTGAGACAATGGAGGCCCAGCTTGGACGTATCAGTTTCAAAGAGGGCGAAGGCATCTCAGCGTTCAAGGCATATTATTCCGAGCTTTTGAAAATGAAGAAGTTTGGTTTCAGCGATGACGAGATTGAACGTGCCAAGAGCGATCTTCTGTCTTATTACGAGAATGCCGCGAAGAAAGCTGACACAAGGAAGAACAGCGAGCTCGTCCAGCCTCTTATCAACAATTTCTTCGACAATTATGCCTATATGAGGCCTCAGGACGAGTACGAACTCGTGAAGCAGATTTTCACTATGATTCCTGCCCAGGCCATCAACCAGACCGTCTCACAGGCGATGATTCCGGACACCAATATGGTGCTCATCTATAAAGCTCCACAGAAAGAAGGACTTGCGCATCCTTCACGGGATGATTTCAAGAAGGCTATTGAAGAAGTGAGGGCTTCGGACATCAAACCTAATGAGACTGAAGCCATTGCCAGCGAATTCCTGGATCCTGCCACGCTCAAGGGCAGTGCTGTGAAATCAGAGACTTCCGGAAAATACGGCAGCACAGTTTGGTATCTTAAGAACGGACTCAAAGTTATTCTCCGCCCTGCTGATGTGGAGAAGAACAAGATTGTGTTCGACCTCTTCAAGAACGGCGGAATTTCACTTGTTCCGGATGAAGATCTTATGAGCTTCCAGAGAGAGATATGGAGCACGTTCCAGAATTTCTGTGGAGTAGGGGAGTTCTCCGGCTCGACTGTGGACAAGATGCTTTCAGGAAAGAACGTGAGCTGCAGCCCTTATATCAGCGCGCTTCGCCACGGCATCAGCGGAAACAGCGCCACCCAGGATCTTGAGACTGCGCTTCAGCTAGTTTATATGTATTTTATGAATCCGCGTTTTGACAGCGAGGAATTCGGCCAGGCTATCAACCAGTTGGAGGCGATTATTCCTAACTATATGAAACAGCCTAATTATCAGCTGAATCTGCACATCAACAATACACTGTACGGCGACAATCCGCGTGTATTCGCAATCAGCGACGAGGTTCTCAAGAAGGCAAGTCTCGCCACTCTCGAGAAGAATTACAGGATGCTGTTCAATGATGCTGCCGGTGCAGTGTTCACTATCTGCGGAGATTTTGACATCAATGAGGTGCGTCCGCTTGTCGAGAAATATCTCGGTTCAATAAGGAAAGGCAAGAAGGCCCTGAAATGGAGAGACCAGCAGACCGATATTCTTCCGGGTAATGTGACTGACGATTTCAAGGTGGATATGCAGACTCCTAAGGTGACTGTGATTGAGGTGTTTGACGCATTCCTCGACAAGTACAGGATGATTGACGAGGTGGCTATGTCGGCTGCGACATATATTCTCGATATGAGATACGTCAAGTCTCTCAGGGAGGATGAGGGCGGCACATACGGAGCTTCATCTTACGGTATGCTTGATATCTATCCTCGTCCTGAGTCTCTGCTCCAGGTCGCTTTCGAGACTAACCCTTCATCTGCTGACAAACTCATAAAGCTCAGCCTTGAGGGACTCAATTCTCTCGCAGAGGACGGCCCGACAGCCGAGGAGTTCGATATGGCCAAGAAGAATCTTGAGAAGAACATTCCGGAAAGTAGAATCACCAACAGACACTGGAACAACGCATTGAGGTTCAATGAACTGTACAGCATTGACTACGATGCCGAGTATGAGGCGGCCGTCAAGGCCCTCACTCCTGCGGATATCCAGAATATCCTCAAGGCCACTCTTGCTTCAGGCACTGTGAAGACTATAGTTATGCGTCCTGACAATTCAGCCGAGGCGGAATAGCGGTTTTCAGATACAATTCGGGGATGATTGAAAAGCGGAAGCTATCAATCATCCCCGTTTTTTGTACCCCCAAGAGGATTCGAACCTCTACCGTCAGAACCGGAATCTGAAATCCTATCCATTAGACTATGGAGGCATTTTGTTTTGCAAAGTTAATAATTTTGCTGATAAAACACGCAATTTTTCGGAAATCTCTGAGAATTTGATTAATTTTGCCAATACGTGTATTTACGGCTGTATAATAGTTGGAGTACGATTTTTGCAGCGGGAAGAGGCCGGATTACATTGGACTGAGTATTTTGCTTAAAAAGATATTTATACGAATGAAAAGAGCTTACGTATTTCCTGGCCAGGGTTCCCAATTCCCGGGAATGGCCAAAGAATTATACGAAAAGAGTCCCAAGGCTAAAGAAATGCTTGAGACGGCAAACGAGATTCTCGGATTCAGGATCACCGACATTATGTTCAACGGAACACCGGAGGATCTCAAGGCCACCAAAGTCACACAGCCTGCCATTTTCCTGCACTCCACAGTGCTGACGGCCTGCTATCCTGACTTCCGGCCTGATATGGTAGCCGGCCATTCACTCGGCGAGTTTTCCGCATTGGCGGCATCAAATTCAATCGCGTTCGAAGATGCGCTCAGGCTCGTGGCCATAAGGGCGAAAGCTATGCAGAAATGCTGCGAGAAAGTGCCTGGCTCAATGGCCGCCATCATCGGACTCAGCAATGAGCAGGTTGAGGAAATCTGCGCCTCCTGCACTGGAGTGGCTGTTCCTGCAAATTATAACTGTGACGGACAGGTTGTCGTGTCCGGGGACAAGGACGCAGTGTCCGAGGCCTGCGAGAAGGCCAAGGCTGCCGGAGCCAAACGCGCCCTTCCGCTGGCGGTCAGCGGGGCTTTCCATTCACCGCTTATGGAGCCTGCAAGAATAGAGCTCGGGGAAGCCATCCAGGCCACCGAAATAAAGAGACCGGTCTGTCCGGTATATCAGAATGTCTCCGGACAGCCGGTACAGGATCCGGAACTCATCAAGGCAAATCTGCTCGCACAGCTCACATCTCCTGTGAAATGGACACAGTCCGTCAAGAATATGCTGGCTGACGAAGCAGATTATTTTATGGAAATAGGTCCTGGCAAAGTCCTCCAGGGATTGGTGAAGAGAATCGCCGGCTCCATTGTGGAAGTCGAAGGCCTTGAGACATTGTAGAAACAAAGGATAATCAATTAAAATAAACGGTTATGGCAAAAGAAAAGAAATTCATTACCTGTGACGGTAACTTCGCTGCCTCCCAGATAGCTTACCTTTTCAGTGAGCACGCTGCGATCTACCCGATCACCCCATCTTCGACAATGGCTGAAAACGTTGACGAGTGGGCGGCTCACGGAAAAAAGAACCTTTGGGGAGAAACCGTGAAAGTTACCGAGATGCAGAGTGAAGGAGGTGCCGCAGGAGCTGTGCACGGCTCGCTCCAGGCAGGTGTCCTCACCACCACTTACACTGCTTCGCAGGGACTTCTTCTTATGATCCCTAATATGTACAAGATTGCGGGCGAAATGCTTCCTGCTGTCTTCCACGTATCGGCCAGGGCTCTTGCGTCTCACGCGCTTTCTATCTTCGGTGACCATCAGGACGTGATGGCCTGCAGGCAGACCGGTTTCGCTATGCTCGCTTCAGGTTCAGTACAGGAGGCCCAGGATATGGCTGCCGTGGCTCACCTCGCAGCTATCAAGTCAAGCATTCCTTTCCTGCATTTCTTCGACGGATTCCGTACATCCCACGAGATTCAGAAGATTGAGGCAATTGACGAGGATGATCTCAGGAAAATGCTCAGCACCAAGTCTCTGGAGAAATTCAGGGCACGCGCTCTCACACCGGAGTCACCGGTGACAAGGGGTACAGCCCAGAACGGAGACGTGTATTTCCAGGCAGTCGAGTCAAGAAACCAGTACTATGACGCTGTCCCTGATGTCGTTGCCCGCTATATGGGCGAGCTCGGAGAACTCACCGGCAGGACATACCGTCCGTTCGAGTACTACGGAGCACCTGACGCAGAGGAGATTATCGTAGCTATGGGCTCTGTCACGGAGACCATCAAGGAGACTATCGACTATCTTGAGAAACACGGCAGGAAATACGGTGTCATTTCAGTTCACCTCTACAGGCCGTTCTCTGAGAAATATTTCTTCAAAGTGCTGCCTAAGTCAGTCAAGAAGATTG
Source organism: Bacteroidales bacterium (assembly GCA_029007435.1). Taxonomy (GTDB): domain Bacteria; phylum Bacteroidota; class Bacteroidia; order Bacteroidales; family UBA932; genus Cryptobacteroides. The sequence goes on along the minus strand of JAQXHU010000054.1, from coordinate 358 downwards.
CTGTTCTCGACAGGACAAAAGAGCCTGGAGCTCTCGGAGAACCTCTCTATCTCGATGTCAAGGCAATGTTCCAGGGCAAGGATATCCAGCCTGTCATCGTAGGCGGACGCTATGGCCTTTCTTCAAAGGATACATCTCCTGCACAGATTGTCGCTGTGTTTGACAACCTTGAGCAGAACGAGCCCAAGAACGATTTCACCATCGGCATCGTGGACGATGTCACCTTCAAGTCCCTTCCTATCAAGAACGAGATTTCCATCGTGAAACCGGGCACCACAGAGTGCAAGTTCTTCGGCCTCGGTTCCGACGGTACAGTCGGCGCCAACAAGAACACCATCAAGATCATCGGAAGCCACAC
>JAQXHU010000053.1 GCA_029007435.1 Bacteroidales bacterium | reverse complement strand
ACACGTCCGAAGTATGAACGGGAAGCGTACTCTGTACCATAACCGCCTGATGCATAAGGAGTGACAACAGCATTGAGATCTCCCACGGACACATCCTGGAGACCCAGTTTGGTGGAGCTGAAGTCGCGGTACTGGAAATGTTCCTGCTCATAGCCGAGAAGGACGGCGACATCGTGCTTGCCGAACGACTGGGCATAATTGAGGGTAGTGGATATTTTCACCTGGTTCTCACGCTTGTTGTACATATACGAGTACAGCTCGGAAGGATCGGCCGGTGAAATCACATAGCTGTCATTCTGGAAATCATATTTTCCGAATGCATTGTCCACGCTCATTTCCTCCTGGCGGTAATCCTTGTAATAAAGGTCTGTGTTCCAATGGAAATATTTGAGGAAAGTCACGTTAGCATACCAGTCCGTGAAGACCTGTGTATTCTTAGTGAAACCGCGGCTGGTGTTCATATCCCAGAGAGGGTTGTGGGACTGGGGGTCCTGCCCGTAAGCCTGTGGGCCGCCATAGAGGCCGAGAGACTTGGAATACGGATAGATGTCCGGAGTCATCTTCTGGGTGTTGAGAGAGGTGAGCGAGCCTACGTTGCTCTTGTCCTGGTCAGTGTGGTAGCCCCAGATGCGGCCGCCGATCTTGAGCCAGTCGGTAATCATTCCATAGACGTTGATTCTTCCGAAATAGCGCTTGTAACCGGTGTTCTCGATGATTCCGGGATTGTTGATGTACGACAACGAAATGTTGTAGCCCATAGACTTGGCTTTTCCGCTGGCCGAAATGGAATGTTTCTGCATCAGCTTGTTCTGATAAATCTCAGACCACCAGTCAGTATTAGGATAGGCCATATAGTTGTAGTAGCCCGAGTCAGCGCGTCCCCACGGATCGGCTTTGGCCGCACGCCATTCATCAATCGTGGACTGGCTGTACTGGGCAGCGCCGCCGATGTTGACGCAGGACTCGTTGTAGAGTTCCATATAGGTGGCCATATCGGACACTGTATGGATAATCTTGAACGGCTGGTCGAACGAGAGAGTGAGGTCGTATGTGACCTCGGCCTTGCTTTCGGAAGCTGCCCCGTTCTTCGTGGTGATGAGGATGACACCGTTGGCTCCCCTGTTGCCGTAGATGGCGCAGGAAGCGGCGTCCTTCAGCACGTTGATGGAGGCGATATCGGAAGGGTTCACATTGCCAAGTCCCTGCTCCATACCGTCCACAAGGACGAGCGGACCTGAAGAGTTCAATGTACCGGTACCGCGGATGAGCATTGAGAATCCCTCGCCGTAAGGGTTGCCTGATCCCTGCATAACCTGGAGGCCCGGCATTGCTCCTGCCAAAGCCTGGGTGGCATTGAACATAGGACGGGATTTCACGCTCTCGGCATCAAAGCTGACCGATGACACACTTCCGGTCAGGTTGACCTTCTTCTGGACACCATAACCGACAACGACTACTTCGTCGAGGAAATTGCTGTCATCCGCAAGGACAACGTCATATACGGAGGACGCTCCAAGCGTGATAGTATAAGTGGAATAGCCGATGCAGGCCACCTCCACGGAGCGGGTATTCTCCGGCACGCCGAGGACATAACGTCCGTCGATGTCGGTGGAAGTGCCCACGGTGGTATTCGGAACAATGACTGAGGCACCGATAACCGGCTCCCCGGCACTGTCCTTGACAGTTCCATTGATCTGTCGCATACTGTTCTGGGCGAAAAGGCCTGTGGAAACAAGCAGCGCCAGAACAGCGACTATAATAGTTTCAATTCTTTTCATATTGTATAGGAAATAGTATGACTTATCTGAATGCGGCCATTACAAGATTGGTACTCTCCGCACTTTCAGCCTTTATTGTGCCGAAAGAAGCGTTATTCGCATCAAGCACCCACCTGTTGTTGGTCCAGAATACATCCTTGCCCCTTTCGGAACCGTCCTGGAGCAGGAGATATGACCAGTTGTAGTCCTCGACTGTCATCACGTCGCTGCAACCCATATCACTCATGACCTTGGCAAGTTCGTAGAGAGTGAGACCCCTGAGATCAGAAGATGCTCCATTGTGGCCTGAATCCACATTCTGGCCCTGGTTGTGGGTATTCACGAATTTCTCCACGGCGAGAATAACGAGGTCTCCCCTCCCGGTGCAGCCGACTCCGATACGGCCGGTCCTCATCATGTCGTGGGTAAGGATTGGAACACATTTTCCCCAATCCGTATATGTGAATGTCATAAGGCCGGCACCAAGATGCCTCCATTCCTCATTGTATATGTTATAATATCTGTCCCCCTCTGCCGAGATGAGGCAGGCACCGTCTTTGACAATAGGGAAATATCCACCTAACGCAGCTTCCGGAGACCAGGCTTCAGCACCGTTTCCGTGGGCGTCAGAGTATTTGTAAAGGACTCCGTCGGCAGTGCCGGCAAGTTCCATGGAAGCCTTATTGTCATTGAGAGCCAGCGCAGGAGCATAAGCCTTGTTGCTGCCAGTCCATCCGTCGTTTCTCAGAATCTTGGTCACACCATTCTTGTCCGGACCGTAAGCGAGAGGACTGTAGTATGTCAGGCCATCTTTCGAGGTCTTCCCGTCCAGACGGTAGACACCAGGTCCCTGCTCGCAGATGAAGAGGGTGTAGTCACGGTTGGAACGCACCTGGGATGACATCTTGGCCTCACCTGAGACGAGATTGTTCTTCTCAAGAACCTTCATATCGACCCTGCCGGCAGGCACTGTGAAGAGGTAGCCGACATTGCCGCTGTAT
>JAQXHU010000052.1 GCA_029007435.1 Bacteroidales bacterium | reverse complement strand
ACAGCCGGCTTCTTCGGCCGTGTCAACTATGACTATGCCGGACGTTATCTCGTTGAGGCCAACCTCCGTTATGACGGATCCTCACGCTTCCTCCGCGAGAACAGATGGAACCTCTTCCCTTCATTCTCAGCAGGTTGGAATATTGCCAGGGAACCATTCTGGGAGGACTTCACAAAGTGGGTGAACGTATTGAAGATCAGAGGATCCTGGGGTGAACTCGGAAACCAGAACACCGAGAGTCTCTATCCTTTCTATCCGTCAATGAGCTACACTCCTAAAGGCGGCAACTGGATTGTCAACGACGCAAAGCCTAACATTTCAGGACAGCCAAGCCTCGTGTCATCATCCCTCACCTGGGAAAGAAGCCGCACCTGGGAAGTCGGTCTCGACCTCGGTGCGTTCAACAACCGCCTGACAGGTTCATTCGGCTACTATCAGCGCAAGACCTACGATATGGTAGGACCTGCTCCTGAACTCCCTGACATTCTTGGAACAGCGGAGCCGAAGACCAACAATCTCGATATGACCACCAAGGGCTGGGATCTCCAGCTGAGCTGGCGTGACGTTGTGAATGACTTCAGCTACGGAGTCTCCCTTGTCCTGAGCGACAGCAAGACTATCATTGACAAGTATCCGAACCCTGCAAAGGAACTCGGCAAATACTATGACGGAGCAGTCTATGGCGACATCTGGGGCTTCGAGACAGTCGGCATCGCAAGTTCGCAGGCCGAGATGGACGCACATCTCGCAAAGGCCGACCAGAGCTACTGCGGATCCAACTGGACTGCAGGTGACATTATGTACGCCGACCTCAACGGTGACGGAGTTGTTGACGAAGGTGAATACACAGTTGACAATCACGGCGACCTCAAGGTCATCGGAAACAGCACTCCTCGCTACAACTTCGGTCTCAATTTCGATTTCGCCTACAAGGGATTCGACCTGAAGCTGTTCTTCCAGGGAACTCTCAAGCGCGACTATATGCCGGGCAGCGCAACATTCTGGGGAGCGACAGGTACCGGCAAATGGCAGGCGCTCGGCTTCTCAGCCCACAACGATTACTGGACTCCTGAGAATACTGACGCTTACTATCCCCGCCCTGACTGGAATGGCTGGCGCAACACCTGGACCCAGACCCGCTATCTGCAGAATGCGGCATACTGCCGTCTGAAGAATGTGACTTTGGGATACACTCTTCCGGCTCACCTGACCCAGAAGATTTATGTCCAGAATCTCCGCGTTTTCGTTTCTGCAGAGAACTTGTTCACCATCACCAAGTTCACAGACATAGCCGATCCTGAACTCATCGGAGCCGGCTACGGAGGAAACCTCGGAAAGACCTATCCTCTTTCCAAGACAGTGTCATTCGGTGTAAGTGTAACCTTCTAAAAATCGAAGTATTTATGAAACTTAAATATTTAAATATAGGACTGCTCATAGCGGCTGTTACCGGTCTGTCAGCCTGCAACGACTTTCTGGACCGTGAACCGGAGAGCGCCGTCACACCGAGTGCTTACTTCACTTCGGAAGCTGACCTCGCCGCCTACACTATAAATCTGTACGGCTTCTTCACCAGCATCGCACCGGGAAGCTACGGAATCAGCACATTCGGCTACGACAACGCCACCGACAACCAGGCTGCGACAAGCTATTCTTCACGCTGGGTGCCGGGTGAATGGAAAGTGCCTTCATCCACAAGCGACGGAGACCGCACTGCTGCCTGGAATTTCTTCCAGATCCGCGACTGCAACTATTTCTTCGACCAGGTGCTTCCAAAATATGAGGCCAAGGCCATCTCCGGCAGTGACAGCAATATAAAGCATTACATCGGAGAGATGTATGTCATGCGCGCATACGCTTATTTCAACAAACTCCAGACAATCGGCGACTGCCCTATCATCACCACAGCGCTGGAGGACGATGAGGCTACATTGATAGAGGCATCAAGACGCCAGCCTCAGCATAAAGTCGCACGTTTCATCCTCGAAGACCTCGACAAGGCAATCGAGCTTCTCCAGGAATCTGCTCCGGGCGGAAAGAACCGCATCAGCAAGGACGTGGCTTATCTGCTCCGTTCCCGAGTGGCTCTCTATGAGGGAACCTGGCTGAAATACCACAAGGGTACTGCATTCGTTCCGGGTGGAGAAGGATGGCCTGGCGACAAGAGCCTGCTGGACGGATTCAACATCGACAACGAGATTTCCTATTTCCTCGGCGAGGCTATGAAGTCTGCAAAGGTCGTAGGTGACAAGCTCGTTGACAATCTTGTGGAGAACACTGACGCTGAAGAGGGAATGGATGCTTCATTCAACAGTCTGAATCCTTATTACACAATGTTCTGCGACGAGAATATGGAGAACTACAGCGAAGTGCTGATGTGGCGCAAATATGACGAGAGCCTCAACATCACCCACAATATCCAGATGCAGCTCCAGAACAACGGAGGCGGTTCAGGATGGACCAGAGGACTTGTCAACTCATTCCTTATGAGGAACGGGCTTCCTATCTATGCCATCGGATCCGGCTATCAGCATGATTGGGAAAGAGATGGTGTGAGGGCCACTCTCCAGGATAGGGATTCCCGTATTTGGATCTTCACCAAGAAGGATGACGATATTGAGAACTTCACTACAGCAGGAGATACCATCCGCGTCGATCTCGAATGGGTTGTCAAGGGCAACAATGAAACCCGAATGGTCACCGGCTATGCCATCAAGAAGGGCAAGCATTACAATAGTTATATGCAGACCCAGCACTACAAGGGCACTACCGGAAGCATCGTCTTCCGCGGAACGGAGGCATTGCTGAACTATATGGAGGCCAGCTATGAATTGTCTGGAAATATCGACAACACCGCAGGAATGTACTGGGCAGCATTGAGAAATCGGGCCAAAGTGGATCCTGACTACTACAAGACCATAAATGCGACTGTGATGTCCGAGGAGGCCAAGGGTGACTTCGGAGCATATTCCCACGGACAGCTCATTGACCCTACTCTTTACAACATCCGCCGCGAGCGCCGCAACGAGTTCATCGGCGAAGGTATGCGCTGGGCTGACCTCAAGCGCTGGAGAGCATGCGACCAGGTCAATGGATACCAGATTGAGGGAATGCGCTATTGGGATTCAGTCTATGAAGGCACCTGGCAGGATGATTCAGGCCACGACCTCGTTGTCGTTGATGTCGAGGGAGGTTCTGGAAATATGTCCTCCGAGAGCGTGAGCGGCCCATATATCCACCCTTACCAGATAAGCAACGTGAACAACTCAGCCTTCAACGGCTACAGGTTCACACCTGCACATTATCTCTCGCCTCTGCCGCAGAGTGCGTTCCGCCAGACCGCATCCGGCGACAAGAATGACCTCAACACTTCTGTAGTATATCAGAACCCGGGCTGGCCTAAGGTCGGCGGACAGGGTCCGACTATGTAATGTCATAAACATATTGAACAACAAACAGGGAGGCCCTAAAACCAGGCCTCCCTGTTTATTGTCTTAATATCGGAATGCTTTGCTGGTCAGCGTATTGCCGGAATGACTTTTTCCATCCGGATACCTCGTGATCCTTTGACAAGGACAAGAGAATTCTCAATCGGCCTGGATTCTATTTCTTTTGCAAGAGTCTCCGAGTCGGGATACCAACGGACATCAGC
>JAQXHU010000051.1 GCA_029007435.1 Bacteroidales bacterium | reverse complement strand
ATTCCATATCATACTGGCGGCTGTGCTGATATCTCAGATTGCTTCGGGGCAGATAAAGATTGTTCCGCAGGAGAGGCTTATGGAAGTCTCCTCACCGAGGCATTGCGCTGACTCGGCCTTTCTCCAGTTTGACAGGACAGCATCAAGCATAAGGATGGAGGAAAATGACACTCCGGACACACTGGTGTTCAACGTCAGAAATACAGGGAAGGAGAACATCCTGATATCCAGGATTGTATCCACCTGTTCCTGTGTCTCCGCACAATGCGGGACAAGGGTGCTGACTCCCGGCGGAAGCACTGAAATCACCGCCATTTACAATCCCAAAGGACACCCCGGAAGTTTTGTCAGAAAGATTTTCATTTACACCGGAGACAATAAGATGCCGGCCGCCACTCTGAAGGTCAATGCGACCGTTGGAGAAGGAGGAAGTCCGGCCAAGGAACTGATAAAGAAATATTTTAAAGAGAGCCAATAATTATGAGACTTTGCAGAACATTCATTTACAGCATATTGACCACATTAGCCCTTGCGGGATGCTCGAAAGACGAAGATAGAGGTCCGGTGTATCTGGAGGTGAACAAGAACAATATTTCAGGCAAATGGGAGCTTGTGAAATGGAACGGCGAGCCGCTTGCAGAGGGCACTTTTATGGAAATTGAGTTTGTCCGCAATGACGAGACTTTCACAATGAGCCAGAATTTTGACAGTTTCCAGGACATTCCGCACACTGTCACAGGCCGTTACAGCTTGAGCACAGATGTGGAGCGGGGAGCAGTGATTGACGGCGTCTATGACCACGATGCTGGTTTCTGGAGCCACCGATATGTGATAAGCGGGCTGACTTCCGATTCGATGGTCTGGACAGCATACGACTCCCCGGATTTCACGAATGAATTCCGGAGAGCCGCAACCAACCAATAATTATTAAATAATTCCAATACGGAAATTTATTCCTGTCCGGAACAGCGTCTATAGACGGAGACATCTGACGGATTGCCGCTGACAGTCCAGATCATAGTGTCTTCGTCCTTTTTTGTCACAATATAGTCATTGTTCCAGAAGCCGAACTCGTGGTCGTACATACCGGAGACGATATTGACACAGGCCTCGTCATCATATACCAGCTCGAATGTGCCGGTCATCTCGCGAGGCTGAGCGGATTCGATATTCTGGTAAATCTTGAAAGTCCTCTCTTTGCTCTCAAGAACCATATAGACATAACGGTCGCCCGACTCCATATTCTCTCCGTTCCACTCGGCAAGTTGCCAGGTGCCTACAAGATGATAGTATGACAGCACCGGATCGGAATCATCCTCGTAAGAATGATCCTCAGCGCAGGACTGGCTTCAATCCCCTCGATGAAAAGGACAGCTTTTCCCGCCGCTGAGGCCATTGAAGGAACGGCCTCCGGATCAATACCTACCACCATGTCACCCTCAGCCCCAGGCTTCAGAGTCTCCGGTTTTTCATTATTTAAATTCAGGCTTTTGGATAATCACGGCAAAAACAGCAAATGTCAATTTTTCGAAGAAACCGCAAGATTATAGCGACCTTTGAGAATAAGGGCGGAGACTGCGACATAGCCTATCAGAAGAACACTGTGGGCGGCAAGTTTGAGGACGACCTTCCCGGCGGCAACCGATCCCGGCTCAACTCCCTGGAACAGGGCATTATCCAGAAATATTGCCAACACGCATACCAGTCCCGCTCCCAGCATAAGGAAAAGAATCCGCTTCCAGCTGTAAGGTATCGGGTAATACTTGTTGCCGAGAACGGCGCTGATTATGAACATCACAAGATAGCTGGCGAGATGTCCGAACGCGGCGGCCCAGAATGAGAACTTGGGCATGAACACAACATTCACAGCAACAGTCACCACCAGGCCAGCCAGCGTTATCCATATCGCCATATTGGTCTTTCCGGACAGCTTGTACCACATCGAGACATTGAACAGCATTCCGAGCAGCATATAGGACAGGAGCATTATCGGCACGACGCCCATTCCGGAGCGGAAATCCTTTCCGAGAATCAGG
>JAQXHU010000050.1 GCA_029007435.1 Bacteroidales bacterium | reverse complement strand
TTCTCGACAAGTGATTTAAGTTCGTCAATGACTGCCTGCTTTTTCTTGAGGTTATCCTCTCTCTCCGCCTCCTGCTGCCTGTTGTACTCGGCGCGCTCCTTTTTATACCTCATATATATAGCTTTGAAACCGTTCTCCAAGACAGCGAACGGATTTGACACCGACTGTGTCTCTTCTGAATGATTCTCGGTTTCTTCAGCTGCTTCATCCTCTGCTGATACGCTATCAGGCTCAATTTCAGTGGCTTCAGCCTCTCCTGATGCGGCTTTCTCTTTTGAAAGGCGCTTGTAGAATGCGGCCTTTATTGCCTCAGCCTCTTTGGATTTCTTCATCCTGTCATCGCTTTTGGCAAGTTCCTCGAACAATGAGGAGAGCTCAGCAAGCGACATTTCGGAATAATTAGGAATTTCCGCCTCTGCCGGTTCAGCAAGAGGACTTTCAAGTACATCTGGTGCAGTTGGAGCGCCAGGATTCAATTCTTCACTCATAACTTAAAGAGTTTCTAAAAATTTATACATTTGACAAAGATAAGTAAAAAACTATAAAATAATAGTATAGTCAGCGAAAAATAATTGGGGCTGACATCACGTCAGCCCCAATAAGTCTATTAGTAGAGTGTCACCTTATCTAAGGTTTAATTCAAGTTGGTTATAAGCCTTATATGGCTATCGATTTAAAAAAATCTCTTTAACGTTTTAAATACAGTTGCAAATATACAGCAAATAATTAAATCTGCAAAAATTATTTGGCCTTTGTTTGCCTTAATTCGGTGAAAAATCTAAACGTTTTTATAAAATCGGTTAAAACCGACAGAAGTTTCGACCTTTTGAACAATCCTATTCGGATTGTTCATCGAGAAGATATGGTCTCAATCTCCTGGTCCTCTCGACCGCCTGCTGCATCTGCCAGTCCTGGATCAGACGAGGATTGCCGCTCAGCAGCACATCAGGAACTTTCCATCCGTTGAACTCTGCAGGACGGGTATAGACGGGAGGAGAAACCAGTCCGTCCTGGAAACTGTCACTGAGGGCCGAGGTTTCATCAGTCAGTGCGCCCGGTATGAGCCTGACTATGGAGTCTGCCAAAAGAGCGGCTGGGATCTCTCCCCCGCTCACAACATAATCTCCTACTGATATTTCCCTGGTTATCAGGTGCTCGCGGATCCGCTCGTCAATTCCTTTGTAATGTCCGCATAGAATGATGATGTTCTCTTTCAGGGACAATTCGTTTGATATTCCCTGGGTAAGCTGTTCACCGTCGGGTGACATATAGATTATCTCATCATAATGTCTCTCGGCAGTGAGTTCGTTTATCATTTTGAAAACAGGCTCGACCATCATCACCATACCGGCATCTCCTCCATAGCAGTAATCGTCAACGGTCTGACGCGGTCCGATGCCGTGTTTCCTGATATTGTGCACGTGGATTTCGACCAGGCCTTTTTTTATTGCCCGGCCGACTATAGAATAACTCAATGGACTGTCCAGAAGTTCCGGAACAACTGAAAGAATGTCAATTCTCATATATGTGTCTCCAATTTTGCAGTCCACAAAATTAGCAAATAGTGCAGAATATCGCAACAGAGTGCTATATTTGACTTTGGAATCCAGATATGAATATGCAATGAAATCATCAGGGATATGTGCCACATATTATTCTTCGCCTGTCGGAAGGATTCTCGTTTCCGCCTGTAATGACGGAATCACTGGAGTCTGGTTCGACGGACAGAAGCATTATGCCGCAGGCTTCAATGCCGAGAATGCTGTGTATGTAAGCAGGAATGATAATGAGGTGATTGCTATGGCCTGCGAATGGCTTGACCGGTATTTTTCAGGCTCAGTTCCTGATTTCATTCCCCCATTGTCTCTTAAGGGCACGGAATTCCGGGTAAAGGTATGGAACGCCCTGCTCAAAGTGGAGTACGGAAGGACAGCATCCTACCGTGACATTGCGGAAATGATAGCTGACGGAAAAGCGGAACCATCAACGCTATGCCGCGCTGTAGGCTCCGCTGTCGGACACAATCCAGTCAGCCTTATTGTACCCTGCCACAGAGTCATCGGCGCTGACGGTTCTCTTGCCGGCTATGCTGGCGGTATGGAACTCAAGCGCCGGCTTCTTGAACTTGAGGGCACCTGGTGAATATAATATAGGTGAATATAATATATTTGAGGCTGTGGCTTATTATAGTCAGAATGAATAGGTCACACCGAACATGAAGTTGGCGGGAGCCTGAGGATATACGCCTTCGCTGACAACACGCTCGCCGGTCGACTGGTCATCCACACGTGCAACCCATACATTAGAGTAATACTTGTTGCCCAGGAAATTGTTGACATAAGCACGAAGACCGAGTATGCCGCCGCCAACCTTGAAATCATGGCTCAAAGAAAGATTCGCCACGAAATATCCCGGAATCTTTCTCTCGTCACTTTCCGTATTGTCCCAATACTGTGAGCCGACATATTTACCGTTCAATGAGAGAGTCGTTGTCTTGAGCGATCCCTTCGCGCATTTTGCGAATGGAGATACGGCAACCTGCGCCATTCCGATTACAGACGGAGACATCAGCATTGTAGTCTTGCCGATATGCTCTACAGTCATACCCACGACATCCCAATAATCCTGATTGTCAATCACCGGAATATAGTCCGTATAATCCTTTATTTTATTGATACTCAATGTTAAGTTGGCATCAAGGCGGAACACTTCAGATGGCTTGTAGGCAACTCCGAGCTCCACTCCCCTTCTCCAGCTGCGCCCGACATTGGTTTTGATGGCATCGCCCGTGTTGCTGATGCGGCCGTCCTCGAGAAGCATATCCCAATATTCCATCATATAGAGATTGGCGGAAGCCGTCACTTTCCTGCCGGTGTAGGTGTATCCAATCTCAAGGTCCACCATACTTTCAGGCTTCAGGGTCACTCCCTCAGACGTCTTCAGATTCTCCTGAAGGTCGTCCCTGCCTGGCTCGCGATGTCCGAGAGCGGCTGAAATATAGGCCTTGTGGGAGTCATTCCAGTTGAAAGTCAGACCGGCACGAGGGTTGAAGAAATTCCAGCTGTGCTTGTAATCAAGAGAATAGCCGTCATCATCCGGGCCGCTCATATTCAGGAAAACGCCTCTGTACTGAAGATCAACATAGGCGGTCAACCAGTCAACCGGACTGTACTCAGCCCGTGCAAAAGCATTGGCTTCCTGCTTCAGGCCATTGTTGTTGTACCAGTTTTTCACCGAGCCGTAATCGTAATAGTCCCCGAGTACTGCGCTCCAGATGGCCTTTCCGAAATGGTCTCCGTCATAGCGTGACAGATAGATTCCTCCGACGAGATTCAGTTTGTCAGTGGAATATTTCACATCGGAATTGAGCACGAGATAATAGTTGTCCATATACTTGCGGATAACGGCATCCGCCTTTGTAATCTCCTCACCTTTAATTACTACAGGACTTGGCAGCCCATATCCGGCAAGTTTCTTGTTCTGCTTGTACTGCTCGTAATAGCCGTCACCCTTGGTATAATTCAGGGTCGTGCTCCAGGCGACGTTCTTCTCGAACTGATGTGTATAGTTCAACTGGAAATGATGCTGGGTATAGTTGTCAGTCTCATTGTCATAGAAACGGGTATTGCCCTTGGCATCGGAAAATGCGCCGAGCCAGTTCGTCCTGCGGTCCGTCTCATATTCAGAATAAGAAATACCGTCCCAGGTTAGTCCGGTGTGCTGATCACCCATCAAGTAAGTGAATCTCAATGAATTGGTACTGTTCATCCAGCCCAATGCCGCGAATGCTGACTGGACGTCTGCGTAAGCGTTCCGGATATAGCCGTCTGTGAAATTCTTGGAATATGCAGCACTTGCATAAAAACCGGACCTGGTAAGTCCAGTACCTGCGGAAACGGTGGTGGTCAACGTGTTGTAAGAGCCAGCACCGATATTGGCATAGGCATACGGTCTGGCACCGACAGACGCAGTGTTCATATTGATGCTCGCCCCGAAAGCTCCTGAACCATTGGCGGATGTACCGAGACCGCGTTGAACCTGAACGGAATTCAGGATATTTGTCAGGGCCGGAATATTGACCCAGAAAACTTCCTGCGACTCTGAGTCATTGAGGGTTATTCCGTTGAGTGTCACATTGATCTGGGAGCCTTTAGAGCCTCTGACGCGGATGGTGGAATAGCCGAGACCGGTGCCACCTTCATTGGATGTCACCACGGAAGGCAGGAGATTAAGGGTCATTGGCAATGAATTGATGGGATTGGAACTGCGGAGCTCCTCCTTTGAGACCATCGAATATGTGACAGGAGTCTTCTTGCCGGCTCTGGACGCCGAAACTATAACACTGTCAAGATGTTCCACTTTTTCATTTTTCTCTGCCACCCCATCATTACCGGTGACTGGATTAGCGGCGAATGCCGGTGCCGCTGCGATTGCGGCTGTTGCAATAAAAAATAAACCTCGCATAATTTTGAGTTTATGCAAGGGGTGCGCA
>JAQXHU010000049.1 GCA_029007435.1 Bacteroidales bacterium | reverse complement strand
GGATTTCAAAGGAGAGCTTAAATTAGGCGACACCCTGACAGTCGCAGACATCTTCGAAGGTGTCGAGTATGTCGATGTCGTCGGTACTTCCAAAGGAAAGGGATTCCAGGGAGTCGTTAAACGCCACGGCTTTGCCGGTGTTGGCGGTGCTACCCACGGTCAGCACAACAGACTCCGTCACCCTGGTTCTATGGGTGCATCATCCTGGCCATCACGCGTGTTCCCTGGTATGAGAATGGCGGGCCATATGGGCAATGAAAGAGTTAAGGTGTTCAACCTTCAGGTTGTCAAAGTGATTCCTGAGAACAACCTTCTCGTTGTGAAAGGCTCTGTACCAGGAGCCAGAGGTTCTTATCTTATCTTGGAGGATTAATTATGGAATTGACAGTTAAGAAGATCGACGGAACTGAGTCCGGAAAGAAGGTCGTGCTCGACGAGAGGGTTTTCGGTATCGAGCCAAATGACCACGCTATCTATCTCGATGTCCTCCAGTACCTGGCAAACAACCGTCAGGGAACTGCCAAGACCAAAGACCGCAGCGAGGTGTCATACAGCACCAAGAAGCAGGGTCGCCAGAAAGGCGGCGGCGGTGCGCGTCACGGCAGCATCAAGGCAAACATCTACGTTGGCGGTGGCCGCGCTCACGGTCCGAGACCTCGTGATTACTCTTTCAAGCTGAACAAGAAAGTGAAAGCGCTTGCAAGATTCTCTGCTCTTTCATACAAGGCAAGGGAGAACAAGATTGTCCTCGTGGAGCAGTTCGCTATGGAAGCTCCTAAGACAAAAGAGTTTATGCAGATTCTCTCCGCTATCAACGCGGGTGACAGAAAAGTACTCTTTGTCCTTCCTTCAAATTCAGCCAATATTTACCTTTCGTCACGCAACCTCGAGCAGGTAAAGGTCATCACTGTTGATGAGATCAACACATACACCATCATGAACGCGCACTCGCTCGTTCTTATGGACGGTGTGCAGGATATCCTCGCCTCAAGAGTAAGACGCTAAAAAGTTTGAGAGATGGGAATTATCATTAAGCCAATAGTAACAGAGAAAATGACGGCTCAGGGCGAAAAGTTGAACCGTTACGGATTCATTGTGGATCGTGGAGCCAACAAAATCCAGATCAAGACAGCAGTGGAGCAGATGTACAATGTCTCAGTCGCCGCTGTCAACACATTGAACTACCACGGGAAAAGAAAATCCCGTTATACAAAGTCAGGAATGCTCAGGGGCCGTATGAATCACTTCAAGAAAGCATACGTGACTCTCGCAGGAGAGGACAAGATTGATTTCTATAGCAATATTTAAGGAGGAAGGCAATGGCAACAAGAAAATTCAAACCGGTTACTCCTGGTACAAGGGGAAGGGTGATAAGCGCTTTTGACGATATTACCGCCAAGAAGCCTCACAAGGCATTGCTTGAGCCTCTGAAGAAAACAGGTGGACGCAACAATACAGGTCAGATGACTATGCGCTATATCGGCGGCGGTCACAAGAGAATGTACCGTATCATCGATTTCCACCGCGCAAAGGACAATTGCAAAGCAACAGTACTGACAATAGAGTATGATCCGAACCGCAGCGCACGTATTGCGCTCGTTCAGTACGAGGACGGAGAGAAGAGATACATCATCGCTCCTAACGGACTGAAAGTCGGCCAGATCATCGAGTCCGGCGCAGGTGTCGCACCTGAGGTCGGAAATGCACTCCCTCTTGGGGAAATTCCAGTAGGTACACTCGTTCACAACATCGAGCTTCGTCCTGGGCAGGGCGGCGCAATGGCCCGTTCAGCAGGCACATACGCACAGCTCGCTGCACGTGAGGGCAACCACGCTATCCTCCGCCTGCCTTCAGGCGAGACCAGGATGGTGCTTACAACCTGCCGCGCGACCGTGGGCGTTGTATCAAATCCAGAACACAATTTGGAGTCGTCAGGAAAGGCCGGACGCAGCAGATGGCTCGGCAGGCGCCCTCACAACCGTGGTGTTGTTATGAACCCGGTTGATCACCCGATGGGTGGTGGTGAAGGACGCGCTTCCGGAGGTCACCCGAGATCCCGCAAAGGACTTCCTGCAAAGGGCTACAAGACACGTAATCCTAAGGCTACTTCAAACAAGTTCATCATTGAAAGAAGAAAGAAATAAACGGAATTAAACTTAAGAGATTATGAGTCGTTCATTAAGAAAAGGTCCATATATCCAGGAAGCTCTGGAAAAACGAATTCTTGCTATGAATGATGGTGGCAAGAAAAAAGAGGTCGTGAAGACTTGGTCACGCGCAAGTATGATCTCTCCTGACTTCGTAGGTCACACAATCGCAGTTCATAACGGAAATAAGTTCATTCCTGTTTATGTTACTGAGAATATGGTGGGCCACAAGCTCGGCGAGTTCGCTCCTACCAGGACTTTCAGAGGCCACTCAGGCAACAATAAGAAATAGTAACGCTTAATTGATCAGAAATTATGGGAAAACGTAAAAGATTAATGGCCGAAAGACTGAAAGAGATTAAGCGGCAGACTGCTATCGCGAAGGTAAATGATGTTCCGTCATCCCCTCGTAAAATGCGTCTGGTGGCTGACACCGTGAGAGGTGTTGAGGTAAACCGCGCTCTCGACCTTCTGAAGTACTCGAAGAAAGCTCCTTCAAAGGTGCTCGAGACACTTCTCCGCAGCGCCATTGCCAACTGGGAGGCCAAAAACCAGGATAAATCAAAAGAACTGGATAACGGTAATGTTTATATCAAGACCCTTATGGTTGACGAGGGACGTACTCTCAAGAGAATCCGTCCTTGTCCTCAGGGAAGGGCCGGCAGGATCCGCAAACGTTCCAACCACGTTACCATTATCCTTGATGTTAAGAAACCAACAACAGTGGAGGACAATAAATAATGGGACAGAAAACTAATCCTATCAGCAACAGAATCGGTATCACCCGTGGTTGGGTCTCTAACTGGTGTGGTGGTAATTACGCTGAAAAAATCGCGGAAGATTACAAAATCCGTAAATATCTTGTCAACCGTCTTGCAAACGCAAGCATTTCCAAGATTGTCATCGAGAGAACTCTGAAGCTCATCACAGTGACAATCCAGGCTGCAAGGCCGGGTGTCATCATCGGAAAGGGCGGCACAGCTGTTGACAACCTCAAGAAAGAGCTCAACAAGGTCACCAACAAGGATGTCCAGATCAACATCTTCGAGGTCAGAAGACCGGAAGTTGACGCTGCTATCGTGGCTGACAGCATTGCCCGCCAGATCGAGGGCCGTGTTTCCTACAGAAGGGCTATCAAGATGGCTGTTTCCACAGCTATGCGTGTTGGCGCCGAGGGAATCAAGGTTCAGATCAGCGGCCGTGTAGGCGGCGCCGAGATGGCAAGAAGCGAGATGTTCAAGGAAGGACGTACTCCTCTCCATACTTTCCGTGCCGATATCGACTATGCACTCGCTGAGGCTCACACCAAAGTAGGTGTTCTCGGTATCAAGGTATGGATTTGCAACGGTGAGGTTTACGGAAAGAAAGACCTCTCTCCTAACGCAGGTATCGCTGCTGCATCCGCACAGCCTCAGGGACAGGGCCGTCCATCTCGTGGAGACCGTGGTCCGCGTCGTGGTGGAAAAGGCCGCAGGGGCGGAGCTTCCCAGGATTCAGAGAAATAAGAATTCACATACTCACGATGAGGGGACGGCTGAAACCGTCCCCTTTTTTCGTCAATAATACTCTTCCAGATTCATTATCCCCTCATGAAGAGCTATCTCCTCCGGTAAACCGCAAAGGAAAACTGCAATCCGTTTTCCGGGTCGGTGGACGCCGGGGAAATCCGCACTTTGAGAGGCCATAATTCAATTCAAGAACTATGAAATGTCTGCTGGATACCAATATATGCATTCATTTGTTCAGAGGCCGTTTTGCAGTTGCTGAACGAATTCAGGAGCATGGATGGGATAATTGCTGCATCTCGGAAATTACCAAGGCGGAGCTTCTCCTTGGTGAAGAAATTGCAATCCGGAAAGGGAAGAATGTGCCTGTGGGGGCTGTGAATAAATTTGTTTCTTCAATTGAAGTGCTACCGATAAGCAAAGGGATTGAGATATTTGCAAGAGAGAAGGCGCGTCTTGTCTGTGGCGGTACACAGCTTGATGACTTCGATCTTCTGATTGCCAGCTGTGCGATAGCACACAGCTGCATTCTTGTCAGTGAAAACCTGAAGCACCTCAGCCGGATTCAGGGCCTCCGTGTGGAAAACTGGGCTGAGCGGTGAGTTATGTACCCGAAATTCATAATAGCAGGCGACATGAGGACAGGCGTGGGATACCTACGCATGGGAATGGTCATCAACCACAAGGATCTCCGTATCGGATATGAGAAGATATGGGGAGGCGGTTGGTGGGCCCGGGTCTTCCGGGCAACGTCCTGGACACCTCTGGCACCAGGTGGATATAGTATTGTTATGGAATAAACATTATTGTAAAAAAACGTGCCCGTTCACGGTAAAAGCCGTGCATTTCATCAAATTCTTTTTTTAACTTTGCATTATTGAATGCATAAGTCCGATGGAAGAGAAGAGAATAACAATTTTTGACGTGGCGGCGAGGGCCGGCGTGTCCAAGGGCACGGTTGACAGGGTTATCCACAATCGTGGAGAAGTGTCCCGCAAGAGCGCGGAAAAAGTCCGCAAAGCCATTGAGGAACTGAATTACGAACCTAACCTGTATGCATCTCTTCTTGCTTCCAAGAAGAGCCGGATGATTGCCTGTCTCTTGCCTGAATCCGATGCCGGGGAATATTGGGGAAAAGTCAGGCGGGGTTTTCTGGATGGCGGGGCCGAGGTCGCCGGGCTTAACATAGTCACGAAACTGTTCAGCTACGACCAGTACGATCCGCTTTCTTTCGAGCGAGCCTGTGACTCTCTTTTGGCTTCTTCTCCTGCCGGTGTTGTGCTTCCGCCACTGTTCAAGAACAGCACTATGTCATTGGCTTCCAAACTGAAAGCCCTGGATATCCCTTATGTATATGTGGATACGAAGCTGGAGGATGGAGATTATTTCGCTTATTTCGGCATGCCAATGTACCAGAGCGGTTATCTTTGCGCGGCTCTGCTCACGGAACGGCTCGAACCGGAGGATGTGAAGGACATTGTAGTGGTCCGCATCACGCGTGACAAGTCCCGCCTTAGCGATCCGACTGTGAACCGGCGCGAGGGCTTCATCGATTATATCCTCGATCATTTTCCGGATTGCCGGATCAACAATATATTCCTCGACCCATCCCGCCCCGAGTCAGTGAACTCTTCTCTCAAAGAACTTACGCCGGACCGGAAACTGGTGGTGATGTTCAATTCCAGGATTCATCTGATCGCGGATTTCCTGCGTGACAATCCCTCCCCCGGCCGCCGTGTGATAGGCTTTGACAATCTCGACCGCAACATCGAGGCCCTCCGCGAAGGCCTCGTCACCCTGCTGATTGCCCATCACGCAGAGCTCCAGTCCCACAAGGCCGTGCTCACGCTTTCGGATTATATTCTGGTAGGCAAGCGTCCTCTCAACCGGGACAATTACGTCCATATGGATATACTTTCCCGGCTCAATATAGATAATTATTAAGCCGGGAAATATCTTTGGATTTATTAAAGCGTCACTCCGGTCTTGAAAATTGCGATTTCCCGGATGCCGCTTTCCTCGCTGCGTACAGGCTTGCCGTCGGCCACCTCAAGCACAGCATCTATGAAGCGGGATGCAACGCTCTCCATTGCCTCATCTTCGGCGATGACTCCTGCGTTGAAATCAATTCAGAGCGGTTTCCGTTGAGCCAATGGGGTATTTGTGGAGATTTTCATTGTAGGGACAAAACTGCCGAACGGAGTTCCGCGTCCTGTGGTGAAAAGCACCATCTGGCATCCGGATGCGGCAAGCGCGGTAGAGGCCACGAGATCATTGCCAGGGCTGCTCAAAAGGTTCAATCCCTTGACACTCAGGCGCTGACCATAACGCAGCACGTCCCTTACCGTGCTTGCACCGCATTTCTG
>JAQXHU010000048.1 GCA_029007435.1 Bacteroidales bacterium | reverse complement strand
TACAAGGCTGCCAGATATGAGTCAGACCCTTGCTTCGGACTCGTGAAGGTTGTCACCGGCAGCAATCTCGACAACTACAATGTGGATGTCACCGAGACAGTCTGGAACACTCCTGTGGAGATGTCCACCGAGGCCGGCTGGCACGAATACAGCGCAGTCGTGAGATCCGTGAAGAAGGGAGACCGCGTGGCTGTCGGAATGGACAGGGCCGGAAGCGGCACCAATGCGGGAAGCCGTCAGCTCAGGGCCCTTGTTGATGAAATCAAGGTCGAGGTAGTCAAAGTCAATGACAATCCAGTATTGTCCGATCCTGTATTCAACTACAAGAGAATCGCTTTCTCTGACGCTCTCCTCAAGTGGGATCCGGTTGCCAACGCCCTCGGATACAAGGTTTACCTCGACGGCAGCCTCTATCATGAGACCACTGCCACGGAGATTGACATCAAAGGCCTCAAGAACAACTCTGACCATTCAGTCCGCCTTGTGGCATACGACAATACCCAGGAGTCTTCAGTTGAGCTCCAGTTCAAGACCAAGAATGTATGGCAGATCAAGGGCAGGAACCAGGGTTGCCGCATGGCTACCTTCCAGTGGGATCCTCTCGAGGCTGATTTCCCTCCGATTGACGTCAACGGAAACAAGCGCCTCTACCAGATGGAAATATATTCTGACGCGGCATGCCAGAACGTGGTCTATACCTGCTATCCATATAACGGATTCTCGGGAACCAATACGGCGTTCGCCAATTCATCCTGGCTGGGCAAGAAGAACGGAGTGAACCTTATCTATGACACAAGGATAACCTTCGGCAGTCTCAAGCCGGCTACCACCTACTGGTTCCGTGTCCGCTCTCTCGCCTCATATACGATCACTTACCACGCAAATGGCGGTGACAAGACCATGACCAACCCTGCAGGTAAATCCGAATGGTCCGAGCCTCTTGAGTTCACCACTCCGGCAAGACACGTCCTCGCTGCCAATGAAGTCGCATATATCGGTTTCGATGACTTCTGCGTCCAGATGGACTATGGCAACGCCTGTGTCGGAACTACTCCTGCAACTACAAGCCGAAACGGATATGCCGCCGCTGTAGCCAACGGTGCCAACTATTGGACAGGTAATTTCTGTACTTACGAGTTCGCTATCGGAGGCCATCAGCCGGACACCTGGGGATTCGGTGGCGGTGCATCTTATATTGATGGAAGCACCAATCCCACCCCTACACAGTCCTGCCTCCTCATCAATGCGAATGGAGGAGATGCTGCTGGATGCTATATGTCACCTCAGACCCGTCCTGCTATGGGTGCTGTAATGCTGGACGGAGACAGGAGATGGGTTTCAACCTATGCTCTGGACAGCGATTTGCTGAAGGATGATGCGACAACTCCTTGTACTTTGACATTCACGTACATAGGTGTCTCCAACGACCCATCAAAATATGCGCAGAATCTTGAGGTGCGCCAGTATAATCCGTCCGCCATCTATGATGGCAAGACTTACAAGGTTGTGAAGACCATCAAGTTGGATCCTCCATACCTTGAGGGCGCGGCGGCCACGAATACCGACTTTACTGCTGATTTCAGCGGTGTGACAGCCACCGTGGATGTGGATTTGTACAAGGGTGAGGCCCTGATGATTGTGAATACTACCACAGGCGGCGTTTACCGTCTCGTCATTGATGATATCAGAATAGTCACTAAATAATTCTTCATTTCATTCCAATAGTGACTGCCAGCCGTCAGCGTCAGCCGGCGGCTGGATTTTTGAACAATGCAGGATCGCTTGTCCAACATTGTAAAACTGGCAGCTGGCTGACTGACGGCGGCTGGATTTATATCAAATTAGTGTTATATTTGTAAAAACAATTGACCATGAATAGATTAAGACCAATCATCATTGCCGCGGCGGCAGCTGCGGTTTTGTCGGGGTGCGTTGAAAAGACAGTTCCCGTAAGGCCTCCTATGATGGGCTGGAGCTCCTGGAACGCCTATATGGTGGACATTTCCGACTCCATTATCACGCATCAGGCCGACCTCATTGTCAGCAAAGGACTTAAAGACGCCGGCTATCAGTTCGTCAATATTGATGACGGATTTTTGGTTACAGAGACTCCGCCGGCTTCATGGTTCCGCATCCGGAAAGATTTCCGAAAGGAACGGAAGGAATGCGCGCGTTGGTGGATTACATTCATTCACTTGGACTGAAAGGCGGCATATATTCTGACGCCGGTGACAATACGTGCGGTTCCAGCTACAATCACGACCTGAACGGTCTCGGTGCCGGTCTCTGGGGACACGACATCCAGGACGCTGAAAGGTATTTCAACCAGTGGGATTATGACTTCATCAAGATAGACTATTGTGGAGGACAGCACGTGGGGCTCGATGAGGAGAAACGCTATATGCAGATAAGACATGTGATTGACAGCATTGCCACCAAGCCGGTGGAGATCAATATCTGCAGGTGGAATTATCCCGGCACCTGGGTAAGCGGGGCCGGAGACTCCTGGAGAATCTCCGCTGACATCCGTCCGATCTGGTCGTCAATCAAATACATTGTCGGAAAGAACCTGTATCTGTCTGCCTATGCCGGAGGCGGACGTTACAACGATATGGATATGCTTGCTGTCGGCTACAATCTGAAACCTTCTCCTTTCTGGGAGGAAGGACTCGGGCTGAGCTATGAGGAAGAGGAGGCCCATTTCGGCATCTGGTGCATTATGAGTTCCCCGCTTCTTCTCGGCTGCGACCTTGAATATCTGCCTGAGGAGACTCAAAGAATCATCACCAACAGTGAGCTTATAGCCATTGACCAGGACCCTCTCGGCCTGCAGGCCCACGTTGCCCAGCATAGCGGCGAGACTTATGTTTTTGTGAAGGACATCCTGGAGAAGTGGAGCGGCACAAGGGCAGTGGCTCTGTACAATCCGGCCGACACCGCTGCATTCTTCAGCGTTCAGCCAGAAGAACTTGAATTCAAGGGAGACCTGAAGATAAGGGATCTCAACCAGAACCGTGATCTTGGAGTGTGCGGCTCGATTGAAATGACTCTCCAGCCTCACTCCGCTAAAATACTGAAGGTCGAAGGCCGCCGCGCGGAGCCTGTGAAATATGAGGCGGAATGGGGATATTGCCCTGAATTCACTGCGATAAGAGGCACGGGAGTGAAGTATGTACCGATGGAGGGAGCTTCCGGACGGGTTGTGGCTATGAATCTCGGAGGCTCGGAGAAAAACTGCCTCGAATGGAAAGATGTGCACAGTGTCAAGGGAGGAGCATACACCATATCACTCACAGTGGCCAATGTCCCGGAAATGCCTGCTGTCCACCTTTCTGTAAACGGGAACGAGGCTGCTCTTGAGAGCGTTGAAAATGCAGGGGACTTCGTGACTCTGAGATACAGTGCCAAACTTGCCAAAGGGAAAAATTCTGTTAGAATCTGGAATGCGGATACTCTGATACCTGCTGTTGACCGGCTGGAGCTGGAAAGACAATAATTTTGAATCTTCGGATTTTTATACCTATATTTACACGGCTATTGTCTGATTTGTCAGTACAGTAGCCGTGATGTGTACTAAAATGATGAAGATGTTCAGACAGATAGACAGAATAATACTATCGTCGTTGGCAGTTTTATCCATCTTGTTTTCCGTGTCCTCCTGTGGCCCGGACAGGGTGGCCGGCAAGGAAAAGGATATTGAGGGGCAGGTCTCTATTTCAGGGGCCTTTGCGCTTTATCCGCTTGCTGTCCAGTGGTCCAACGAGTTCCAGGTCAGATATCCGGCCGTCAAGATTGACGTTTCCGCCGGTGGCGCCGGGAAGGGTATGACCGATGTCCTGAACGGAATGGTGGATTTCGCCATGCTTTCCAGGGATCTTCACGAAGAGGAGGTGGAAGCGGGTGCGTTGGCTTTCGTTGTGGGACGCGATGCTGTAGTCCCGGATTACAACAGTGCCAATCCATATTCTGCGATAATAAGGAAGCGGGGAATCACTGCCGACGATGCGAGGAAAATCTGGGTGACCGGAGAGATAAAGACCTGGGGCCAGCTTCTTGGCAACGGGGACAGCCGCAAGATTAATGTATATACGAGGTCGGACGCCTGCGGCGCTGCCCAGACTTTTGCGTCCTGGTTCGATGCCAAGCAGGAGGACCTGGTGGGTACGGCTGTGTTCGGTGATCCTGGAATCGCCCAGGCTGTGCAGAAGGACAAATGGGCGATAGGCTTCAATAATCTTGCTTATGCATTTGACCCGCAGACGCACAGGCCTCTTGAAGGACTGGATGTGTTCCCGATTGATTCCGACGGAGACGGCCAGATCAGCGAGGAAGAAGATTTTTATTCCACTAAAGAGAGTCTCGTACACGCAATCGAGGACGATATGTTCCCGTCGCCTCCGGCCAGAAATCTGTATTTTGTGACCAAAGGGGCTCCCCAGGACTCGGCGACAGTGGCGTTCCTCAAGTTCGTGCTCCGTGACGGACAGAAATTCAACGAGCCGGCGGGATATGTTAGGGTTTCCAGCAAGGCCTTGACTGACAATATGAAAGCATATCGTTCGGCTTTGCGCGCCTCTGACAAGAAGGTCAATACAACGGACGATATTGTCATAGCTTTCTTGGGCATTCTCCTCGTTCTGCTTGCGGTTTTCAGCGGCTCTTTCTTCCACCGCACTCTTACGGCAAGACGCATTTACAAGCAGAACCTGTCGTCAGCGTTTATGCTGATACTGACATTGTCCTCTGTTTTCCTGCTCATTGCGATGATAGCCGGGCTTTTCATCAAGTCGCTTCCTATCCTGCAGGAGAACTCTTTCTGGGATTTGATAACTTCCTCTGACTGGAAACCTTCACAGAAGAAATTCGGATTCCTGCCGTTCATATCCGGCACGCTTGCAGTCACGTTCCTCTCCATCTGCATAGCTCTTCCGCTTTCGCTGCTGACGGCTGTCACTCTGACTGAGTATTCCAGAAAATTCGTAAGGAAATTCATTTATCCGGCGCTGGACATTCTTGCGGCGTTGCCGTCGGTCATCTATGGTGTCTGGGGAATTCTGATATTGATACCAATTACTGGATACACCCTTTTCACGGCTTCTATCGTGCTATGTGTGATGGTT
>JAQXHU010000047.1 GCA_029007435.1 Bacteroidales bacterium | reverse complement strand
ACGATTAATGATACAGTATATCATAATGTTGGCCATCTTCCACATCGGGACTGCCAATGTTCTTTTGGGGATACTGATACACTTTTCCTGTTCCAGGCAAAAAGATGGGTGGTGGCAGAAAGTACAGGCGGAGATTTTTTCATACAAGTCCTTTATCCATCAAAGTTACGGACGGGAGTCACTTATGAGTTGTCAGCAGATAATCTGTCCGGTTATTTCCAATTTTATGAGAGAGGCGTTGCGAAACAGAAGTATTTTCTGAAAGAAGGGCGGATTAAATTCACTAGTAATACTTCACAGATGCCAGGGGTATTTGATTTTTCAGCAATTGATACACTCTCAAAACGTTATTCTGAAAATACTCCATACAACAAAATGGCCTGACTGATTTCTTCAGTCAGGCCATTTTGTTGTATGGACGGCGGTCAGGAAGTGACGTCCGTCTGCGTTATTCCTTCGGGATGAGCGCGAAAGTGAGTTCGCCTTTGCAGCAGAGCTTGCCTCCGACCTCAAGTTTGGCGGAGCAGAAATACAGCGGGCCCTTCTTGTCGTTGAGCTTTGCCGTGATTTCGCATACGTCACCCGGCCTTACCGGATTCTTGAAACGGACTTTGTCGATTCCCGCATAAAGAGTGAGATGTCCTGGAATGTCTTCTTTCACCATAATGGCGCAGCTCTGTGCCATTATCTCGCACTGGATTACTCCTGGCACGATAGGATTTCCAGGGAAATGTCCTCTTGTGAAGAATTCGTCTTCCTTGATGGTGTACTTGCAGTGAGCACATCCATTCTCGTCAATCTCGGCCTCGTCAATAAGGAGCATAGGCTCCCTGTGAGGCAGGAATTGCTTAATGTCTTCTTTGTTCATCTTATATGGGTTTTAGTACAGTCTGGTATATTATTCTTCGAATTTTCTGAACGCCACGCAAGCGTCGTGCCCGCCGAATCCGAGAGAATCGGAAATTCCGATAGTGAGTTCTGTCTTCACGGCCTTGTTCGGCGTGTAGTCCAGATCGCACTCAGGATCAGGTGTGTCAAGGTTGATGGTAGGAGGAACGATGCCGTTCTTCAGGGCAAGGATGGTCGCAATAGCCTCAGCAGCACCGGCGGCACCGAGCATATGGCCTGTCATCGACTTGATGGAGTTGATATGGGCCTTGTATGCGAAGTCTCCGAGGGCGAGTTTGTATGCCAAAGTCTCAGCGGCATCGTTGAGTTTGGTTCCGGTTCCGTGAGCATTGATGTAGAGATTGTCTTTTTCCTTGTCGAAGCCGGCCTCTTCAAGAGCGAGCTCGATACATTTCGCCTGGGTTGTTCCATCAGGCCTTGGGGCAGTTGAATGGTATGCGTCGCAGGTGTTGCCGTAGCCCACCATTTCCGCATAAATCTTCGCTCCGCGGGCCTTGGCGTGCTCATATTCCTCAAGTACAATGATTCCTGCTCCGTCGCCCATCACGAATCCGCCCCTGTTCGCATTGAACGGAAGCGATGCGTACTTAGGGTCTTCCGCACGGGAAAGAGCCTTGGCGTTGGCGAAACCGGCGATGCCAAGCGGAATTGTCGCATTCTCACAACCTCCTGCGATGATGGCATCAGCATAACCGTGTTTGACCGCCCTGAATGCCTCTCCGATATTGTTGGTTGATGTGGCGCAGGCTGTGACAACGTCGATTGTCGGACCGTTCGCGTGGTGTTTGATGGCGATATGGCCGGCTGCAATGTTGGAAATCATAGTCGGGATGAAGAGCGGAGATACCCACTGTCCTGAAGGGTCCTCAATCATCTTGGCGGTCTCCCTGTACTGAATCTCGAAACCACCGATGCCGGAGCCTACATAGACACCGAGCCTGAACGGGTCGATATTCTGGTCCTCACCTTCAGTCTTCAGTCCGGCCTGCTGCATTGCCTGATAAGCCGCTGCCACACCGTACTGGGTGAACAGATCCTGTTTCCTGCTGAAAGGCTTGTCGATGCCGTACTCCTCAGGCTTGAAGTTCTTCACTTTGCCTGCGATTTTCACCGGAAGCTTGTCGGTAGGGAAATTGTCGATATAATCGATACCGCATACACCGTTCACAAGGTTGTTCCAGTAAGTCTCGATATCATTTCCGATTGGGGAAATGATACCCATTCCTGTTACTACTACTCTTTTTGCCATTATTTTTTTCTGATTAAATTATAGGTGCTGAATGCTATGCGAGAAGCGAAGGTGCATTTCTCAACAGCTTTTCAGCTCCCTCCATTATGTCTTTAACAATTGTCTCCGCAGGCTCGGTCTTTTTAATCATACCGGCAACCTCTCCTGCAAGGAAACTTCCCATTGAATTGTCACCGTCAAATACGGCTTTGCGCAGCGAGCCTTTTCCGAATTCCAGAACCTCCTCTTTTGAAACGGCAGGGTCGTATTCCATCTTGAAGAATTTCTTGGAGAACGGATTCTTCAGGCAGCGTACAGCGTCACCAAATGACTTTCCGGTTACGATGGTGCTGACATCGGATGCCTTGAGGAGTTTCTCCTTGTAATTAGGATGCACGCAGCACTCATCTGCAACGAGAAATCTTGTTCCTACCTGCACGCCTACAGCACCGAACATAAATGCGGCGGCAGCCCCTCTTCCGTCGAAAATTCCACCGGCGGCAAGAACCGGAATGTCAAGAGCGTCAATAATCTGTGGCACAAGCGCCATAGTATGGTTGTCACCGACGTGTCCTCCGGATTCGGCTCCCTCTGCTATGACAGCTGTGGCTCCGAGTTCCTGCATCTTGAGAGCGTATGCGACTGATGCAACTACAGGGAATACTTTGATACCGGCAGCTTTCCACTTCTCCATATAGGCTGAAGGGGAACCGGCTCCTGTGGTGAGAATCTTGACGCCCTCTTCAACCACCATATCAGCGATTTCAGCCGCGTTTGGGGCTGCGAGCATAATGTTGACTCCGAAAGGTTTGTCTGTAAGTTCCCTGCATTTACGTATTTCATCTCTCACGGCCTCTGTGCCGAAATTGATGGATGAGATAAGGCCCAGTCCGCCGGCATTTGAAACTGCGGCAGCAAGTTTGGCGTCTGCTATCCAGGCCATTCCTCCCTGGAACAATGGATACTTGATCCCAAGGATGTCACAAATTGGACTTTTAATCATAAGACTATAGGTTTTATTACAATCTGCAAAGATACAAAATTATTTTTTTACCACTCAAGCACAGCCGCCGCTGACAGCAGGCCGGCACCGAATGCGCTGAATACCAATATGTCACCAGGTTTGAACATTCCTTTTCTGTTGCATTCGTCCAGCAGGATGGCGCAAGACGCCGATGATGAATTGCCGTGGTCCTGGATATTTACAGGAAACTTGGAGTCAGGCTCTTCGAGATATTTCTTTATTGCGTCGATAATCCGGAGATTCGCCTGATGCACCATATAATAGCTTACATCCGACTTGCTCAGACCTACTTCAGCCAAAAGTGCCTCCACCTCAGTGGTCGATGCGCTGACTGCGAACTTGAATACTTCCTTTCCCTTCATCTGGAGAGGCACGTCGGCCTCCTCTTTGGTGACGTATGGAGTTGGCATCAGTGTCCGTTTCTGCCATATTTTGTCCGAAGCAGGCTGTGCATTGAGCCTTATGCCCTTAAGATTGTCTCCTTTGGTGAAGACTGCTGCTCCTGCTCCGTCACCGAACAGAACGCAGGTAGCCCTGTCTGACCAGTCGGTCATCCTTGTCGGTTCTTCTGCGCTGACAATAAGTACGTTATTGACTTTCCCGGCGAGGAAGTGAGTCTCTGCGATTTCCATTGCGTAAATGAATCCCGGGCAGGCGCAGTTGATGTCAATACACGGACAGGCCAGCCCTATTTTTTCTGCGATGATGCAACTCAGGCTCGGGGTGATGTATTCATTGACAACATTTGAGCAGATGAAGAAATCAATATCGCCGGCATTCAGCCCCGACATTTCAAGAGCGTTAATACAGGCCTGCGCTCCGAGATCTTCCACGGTCTCATCAGTGATGACGTGTCTGCTCTGGATTCCGGTACGCGGAATAATCCATTCGTCCCCGGTATCGAGAAATTCTGACAGCATCGCGTTGGTCACTACTTTTGAAGGAATCGCGCTTCCTGTTCCAATAAGTTTCATATTTGAATTCTGTTATTTTTCACAAAATTACATCTATTCGATGCAACTCTGAAATGAATGTGGTGAACACTCCTGGATTGCTTGAGAGTTTTGGCGAGTTGGCCTGATAAGGGGTGAATTTAGTCGGCTTGATGGGAATTTTCGGTGGGAAATTGTTATCTTTGTCATAGAAATTGTTGCGTTTATGGCAGATAAATACAAAATTCCGAATTATTTCAGGCAGAAATACCAGCTTATCGCCACGGTGACCTTTACCGCTTTTTTCTCACTGGTGTTTATGCTCGTGAGCATTCCGTTCTCGCACAATGTGTGGTTCGAACTGGGCCCTTCCAAGGCATTTATGTTCACAGCTGCATTCTTCGTCATAGGCCTTCTCGTCATCATTTTCAGCAAACGTCTGATGTATTCCACCAGGATGAACGATATGAGTTATCTCCAGTATGTGCTCTGGGATATAGCCGAGGTTCTGGTCATCTGTCTGCTTTACACTCTTTTTTCAAGGAAAGGGGACTCGATGGGAATAATCCATCTGGAGAACAATTCGTTCATCCGTATATTTATGAACGCTATAGTGTATTGTTTCATTTCGCTGATATTCCCTTATATAATAGCGGGAATGTATTTCGCGATTATTGATAAAAACAACACTATCCGGCTGATGAATTATGCCAATGTAGTGTCCGATGAGCCGATTCTGCCGAAAGACGAGCAGAAAATCACTCTTTTCGACAACAGCGGCGTCCTGAAACTGTCTCTCAGGCTGTCAAGCCTGTATTATATAGAGTCCGATGACAATTACATTATGGTGTGGTACACGGACAGCAAGGGAGAATTGAAGAAATATATGCTGCGCTGCCGTCTGAAGACCGTCGAGGAAAGCTTCAAGGGCAGCAGCCTTGTGCGCTGTCACCGCAAATATATTGTCAATATGGACAAGGTCAAAGTGCTGCGGAAAGAGAAGGACGGATATGAGATTGATCTTGACAATGACCTCATCCCGCCGATAGCCATCACTAAGACTTACGCCGAGAATGTTCTCGGTCTTCTCAAACGGCCGGAGAATTAACGGCGTTTCCTGTTCTTTCTGCTTGAACGCAGTCTGTAGGCGCTTTCCACAAGCATCTCGTCAGCGAGGATGCCTCTGGCTGCGAAGAGATTCAGAATTATGCTGACAATAGGGAAAACTGCAGAAATCCTGTAGATGATTCCTGCATCCCTGTTCGAGAAGAAATCAACCACCAGCCATATCTGGAGTGCCAGGGTGATGATGGACGACAGTACGGCGGTTCTCATCTGAAATACTCTGAATTTGTATGTCGTCAGAGCCAATATGTTGAGTAACAATATGATGACGATAAGAATCGCATAAGGGACGTATGAGAAATATCTGTATTCAGTGACGGGATCCCCCTCGGATCCGACTGTAGTAGCTTTAACTCCGAATGCCATCACTGCGATGAGAATTGTGGATATAGCCAAATATAAAGTCTGTATTCTCTGCCACATAATTAACGGGTTTTTAAATTTCCGGATGCAAAAATAGGAAATAATGCATTAAAAAACTAACTTTGGAATGAATCGGACGGAATCCGTCCAATAAATGACATTATTTATGGACAAAGAACGAAGCATTGACAGACTTGCCAGATATATTATCTATGCAACCGTGGCTGCGGTGTCTGTGGCTATGTGCTGGTATTTCAGAAGTGTGCTTATCTATGTGGTGCTGGCTGCTGTAGTGTCATTGCTGTGCCGCCCGTCGATGACTTTTCTGTCCTGCCTGACGATAAGAAAACGTCATATCCCGTCCTTCATTGCCGCAATCCTCTCACTGTTCGTGGTGATAGTGATCTTCCTTCTCATCATCACCCAGATAATCCCTGTCGTGGCCAATATTGTCAAGACAATCTCTGACAACATCACCACTTCGGACTATTCACTGCCGGTGGATTCATTCAAGGTCTTTGTAGCTGACATAAATTCTTGGCTGATAGAGCATTTTCCTGATTTGGGCCAGGGGTTCAGAATAGAGGCCGCATTGGGGAAATTTATGAAAAAGCTGATTGACACCGGCTCATTCTCAACAGTTGTGGAGCATATTGCCTCCTTTTTCGCCTCTTTCGGGGTAGGGCTGTTCTCGGTGGTCTTCATCTCGTTTTTCTTTATCAAGGACCCTAAACTTTTCGGCAAGATAATCTCTTCTTTTGTCCCGGACCGGCTGGAGAATGAGGTGATAGTGGCGATATCAGATATCGAGCACCTCCTGTCACGCTATTTTGTAGGCCTGGTTGTCGAGATTCTTGGAGTGACTCTCCTTAATTTTCTTGGCCTGTGGCTCGTGGCAAGAATCGGTGTCACCGCTGCTGTCGGAATAGCTTTCATTGCTGGCATAATGAATATAATCCCGTATGTGGGACCGCTTGTTGGAGGTCTTATCGGAACTGTGCTCGCTGTCGTACTGAAGTTCAGCGCTGCCGGTTTCGCTGTGAATTTCTGGGGATTCGTCTTCCTTCTTGTCACAATCTTTGTTGTGACCCAGCTTGTGGACAACTTCTTTTTCCAGCCGTTCATCTATTCGACGAGCATCAAGGCCAGTCCTCTCGAAATATTCATCGTGATGCTCGTGGCCGGCAATCTTGCAGGAATGCTCGGTATGCTTGTGGCTATTCCGGGTTATACTGTGCTGAGGGTTGTTGCAGGAAGATTCTTCAATTCCTATAAGCCTATACGCAGGCTTATAGGAACCGGAAACGAATAAGTTAAATCTTTGCCATTCTCTCAAGCGAGAACTCCACGAGTTCGCGGACTCTCGGCTTGTAGTCAGTGTTGCTGCTCTTCAGATATCTGTTGGCAATGGCGCAGCATACTGTGCCTGCCTGATGACCGAGATGGGCAGCCATACCTGCAACGGCGGAGCTCTCCATTTCAAAATTGGTGATTCTGTATTCCCCGAATCTGAAACTCTCGAACTTGTCGAGCATATCAGGCATTGCGAGAGGCAGTCTCACTACTCTGCCCTGAGGGCCGTAGAATCCCTGGGCCGAAATGGTCACGCCTCTTACAGTGCCTTCTTTGAAAGCGTCAATCAATTTCTGCCCGGCTTTTACGAAGTATGGTGAGCTCAGATGGCTGTCCCAGCCTGTATGTTTCTTGAACGCTTCCTCCATCTCAGGAATGTTGATTCTGTCCATGTCAGCGTACCAGTTCAGCAGGCCGTCGCAACCGACTGAAATCTCGGAAAAAATGAACGAGCCGAGCGGTATGTCTTCCTGAATCGCTCCTGTTGTGCCTATCCTGAGAATTGTAAGCGCCCTGTGCTCCGGCTTTATCTCCCTTGTGCTGAAATCAACATTGGCAAGAGCGTCCAGTTCAGTAAGGACAATGTCGATATTGTCAGTTCCGATTCCGGTTGACAGGACTGTGATGCGTGAGCCTTTGTATTTTCCCGTGATTGAGACGAATTCTCTTGATGCATTCCGGAATTCTTTCTCTTCAAGGAATTCCCCGACCATATCCACTCTTCCGGGGTCTCCCACAAGGATGACTTTATCTGCGAGCTCTTCCGGTTTGAGGTGGATGTGGAAAGCCGATCCGTCACCGTTGATAATTAACTCTGATTCAGGTATTCTCATATCTTTAACGTTTTAAATACTGTTTTAAAATATTCACTATTGTTCTTTATGTGATTATCTTCTGCTTCATCGGTCACATAGCCTCTGCTATTGTCCGGTGCGGCGAATAATGCTAATGTACAAAATTATTTTATTATTCGAATCAGTGGGGCGCAAATTCGGCAATTCTCACTTTGCTGACAGAATAAAGTCAGCGAGTTCCCAGGCGCTGTCGGCAATCCTGAAGGGCTTTCCACCCTCCAGTTCCTCTCTTGACCTGAATCCCCAGGATACCCCGATGGTTTTCACTCCGGCGTTAGCTCCCGTCTGCATATCCACGTCCGAATCACCGATATAGACTACTTCTTCTTTTCTTGTTCCAGGCAAGGCGGCCATTACTTGATATACGATTTCCGGGTCCGGTTTTATAGGCTGGCCTTCTCTCTGCCCTAAAATTTTCAGGAAGCCGTATTCTCCGAAATAATGCTTTATCAGTTTTTCGGCTCCGTCCTGGTATTTATTGGAGGCGACAGCCGGCAGGATTCCAGCCGCTGTGATTCTATTCAGCATTTCTGTAATACCGGGGTAAGGACGGGTGAAATCGCATTTATGCTTGTCATAATGTTCAATGAACAGCCCCGCCATCTTTTTCACATTATCCTCGGTAGCCTCTCCTTCCGGGACAGCTCCGCGGAACATATTGTATATGCCTCTTCCGCATAATGTGTAATAGTCCTCAATCGGTCTTTCCGGATATCCGCACTTTGAAAGCGCATAGTTGGTAGCCGTTCCGAGGTCCCGTACTGTGTCAAGGAGAGTACCGTCCAGGTCAAATATCGCGATTTTAAACATATATTAAAAAAAAATTAAATGTGCAATAGTTTGGCACAAGCTTGCGCTAACTTTGCAATAGACAATAAAGAACAACTCAAAAGTATTGATATTATGAAAAGCACAGATTTCACACTCGAAGCCCTCAGCGGCCTTTTCTCAACAGAGAACGCATATCGTGAGATGATGGATATGGTGCAGGAGATGGGCCTGGAACTCACGGATATCCGCCCTGTCAGGAAATAGTGGCCTCTTCCAGCGCTCCCGCTTTTTTAGGAACTGCCAAAGAGACTGTGGTGTTTTCCTTGTCACGTGACAGGCTCACCTTGAGATGTCTTGGCGCGTTCCCGCTCTTCCCGGGCTTGTTCAGGACACGGTCTGATATTATGAATTCGGAAACAGGATCTTCAATGTATTTCATAATGGCGCGTTTGAGAGGTCTTGCTCCGTAATTCGGATCATAACCGGCATCCGCAATAAATTTCTTTGCTGACTGTGTGACGGTCAGGAGATATCCTGCCTCCTCGGCCCTGGCCTTTAGATCGCGCATCTCGATATCGACTATCTGTTCAATGTCGGACCGGTCGAGCGGGCGGAAGAACACTTTCTCGTCAACTCTGTTTATGAATTCCGGAGGGAATGCCTTCTTGACTGCTTTTTCAAGGACCATTTGCCTGTCCATCAAAGCGTTGCGGCCTGCCGTGCTGAATCCGATACCGTTTCCGTATTCCTGGATGTCACGGCTTCCGACATTGGATGTCATTATCACTATCGTGTTCTTGAAATTCACTGTCCTGCCCTCGCTGTCCGTCAGTCTTCCGTCATCGAGAACCTGGAGCAGAAGATTGAAAATGTCAGGATGGGCTTTCTCTATTTCATCGAGCAGCACCACGCAGTAAGGCTTTCTTCTGACTTTCTCGCTGAGCTGTCCGCCCTCTTCATAGCCGACATATCCCGGAGGCGCTCCTATCAGTCTTGAGACAGTGAATTTTTCCATATATTCACTCATATCAATTCTGACCATATTATCCTCTGAATCAAACAGATACTCTGCAAGTCTCTTGGCCAGCTCCGTCTTTCCGACGCCTGTAGGCCCGAAGAACAGGAACGATCCGATGGGCCTTCCTGGATCTTTCAGTCCGGCCCGGTTCCGCTGAATGGCCCCGACTATCGTGTCAATCGCCTCATCCTGGCCTATTATCCTGTTTTTCAGCCTGGAGCGCATCTTGATTATCCGGTTCCCCTCGGATTCGGCAACCTTGTTCACGGGAATGCCGGTAATCTTCGATACGACAGTGGCGATGTCTTCTCCGGTCACTGTGCCGCATCCTTCCGGTTTCCTCAGATGTATCATCGAGCCGGCCTCGTCCATAGCGTCTATAGCCTTGTCCGGCAAAGATTTGTCTGTTATGTATCTGTCAGTCAGCCGGACGCAGGCCTCGATGGCCCCGTCGGTATATTTAACCTTGTGGAATGCTTCGTAGTTCTCTTTCAGCCGGTCGAGAATCTGTATGGACTGTTTGACATCCGCAGCCTCGACTATGATTTTCTGGAACCGCCTGTCAAGGGCTCCGTCTTTCTCCACGATTTTAGTGAACTCATCCATTGTGGTAGCCCCGATGCACTGGATGTCGCCGCGGGCCAATGCCGGTTTGAGCATATTTGCCGCATCAAGACTTCCCTGTCCGCCTCCCGCTCCGACAATCGTGTGGAACTCATCAATGAACAGAATGAGGTCTGGATCGGAACTGACCGCCTTTATGATTGTCTTGACGCGTTTCTCGAATTCGCCCCTGTATTTTGTCCCTGCCACGACAGAAGCTATGTCGAGGGATATAATCCTTTTTTTAGCGAGAACCGGAGGGATTGTCCCGTCGGCGATTTTCAAGGCTATGCCTTCCACAATTGCGGATTTGCCTACTCCTGGTTCGCCTATGAGCATCGGATTGTTCTTTTTTCTCCTTCCGAGAATCTCAATCACTCTTGCTATTTCCCGATCCCTGCCGACAACCGGGTCGAGTTTGCCGTCGACCGCTGCTTTGGTCAGGTCAATTCCGAACTCGCTGATATCATCTCCTTTGCCTTTCTGGCCTTCATTCTGAATGTCATCGGAAATCTCGTCCCCGTCGTCATCTGTCTCGCCTCCATTGGAAAGCAGCCCGTTTTTCTCCATATAGGTCAGAGTCCTTCCGTAATCCACTCCGATGTTTCTGAGGTAAGCCTGTCCATAACTTCCTGTTGTCCGGCACAGAGCCAGCAGGAGATGCTGGGGCCTGGCTTCGGGACATTTCAGTCTGGTAGCTTCCATTATGGTGAGGCTCAGCACGTTCTGGGCGCCTCTGGAAAATGTGATATGCTCAAGTTCGGAATAGGGGATGTTCTCATTGGTGAATATTCTGCTGTCAATGAACTTCTTCATTGATTCCAGCTCTGTGCCAAGTCCTTTGAGTGCTGCGCAGGCGGCGTTTTCTTCGTGTCTGATGATGCCGAGGAAAAGATGGTCAGGACCGATTCCGTAGCTTCCTGTCCGCATCGCCTCTTCTCTGGCGTAATTAATTATATTGTTAAGTTCTTCTGATACTCTGATTTCCATAGTCAGCCTGTCTGATTTACATTGAAAGCGCCGTACTGCGTGTCCAGCGCACACAAACATAGCAAAAAAGAATGGAATAACCTTGAAAATTTTGACGGCTGACAAAAAATAACTAAATTTGTATGCTTATGACAATGTGAAAAGAAGTAATATGGAAAATATGGAAGACAACAAGAACGGTATGGAGCAGGAAGAGCCGAAAGTGCCGGGCGGAATCATCGAGGAGGTGAATATTGATCAGGAGATGCGCTCGGCGTACATTGACTATTCAATGTCGGTGATCGTTTCAAGGGCCCTGCCTGACGCAAGGGACGGACTCAAGCCGGTTCAGAGAAGGGTTCTTTTCGGAATGGAGGGACTCGGGCTTGATTATTCCGGACAGACGAAAAAATCCGCGAGAATTGTCGGTGAGGTGCTCGGTAAATTCCATCCTCACGGAGACTCCAGCGTATATGACGCGATGGCGCGCCTTGCCCAGAACTGGAACCAGAGATATCCTTTGGTATTCGGCCAGGGAAACTTCGGATCAATGGATGGTGACCCTGTGGCCGCTATGCGATACACTGAGGCGAAACTTGAGAAACTCGCCAATGACGTTCTCGGGGATATGGACAAGGATACGGTGGATTTCCAGCTGAACTTCGATGATTCTATTCTCGAGCCTACAGTGCTCCCTACGAGGGCTCCGCTGCTTCTGCTGAATGGTTCTGCAGGTATCGCTGTCGGTATGGCTACCAATATGGCTCCGCACAATCTCGGAGAATGCTGCGACGCCATATGCGCATACATTGACAATCCTGATATAGATGTTGACGGGCTGATGCAGTATATCAAAGGACCGGATTTCCCTACAGGAGGCATCATCCAGGGCATCCAGGGCATCAGGGACGCCTATGAGACAGGGCGCGGACGAGTGGTAGTGCGCGCTAAGACCGAGATCGAGGTGGACAGCAACGGCCGTGAGACCATCGTTGTGACCGAGATTCCTTATATGGTGAACAAGAAGGAGATGCTCGAGAAGATAGGCCAGATGGTGGACGACAAGAAAATCGAGGGCATCACCTATATGAATGACGAGACTTCCCGCGAGGGCGTGCGTGTGATTTTCAGGGTAAAACAGGGAGCGAACTCCAATGTTGTCTTGAACACATTGTTCAAATACACCCCGCTTCAATCAAGTTTCGCCATAAACAATGTGGCTCTGGTGAAAGGCAGGCCACGCACTCTCGGGCTCAAGGACATCATCAAGGTGTTCGTGGATTTCCGCCACGAAGTTATTCTCAGAAGAACCCGTTTCGAGCTGGACAAAGCCAAGAAGAGAGCTCATATACTCGAAGGCCTTATTAAGGCTATCGATGTGATTGATAGGATTATAGCCATCATCAGGGCATCCAAGAGCGTGGACGAGGCCAAGAACGGACTCATCGGTGAATTCGGATTCTCTGATGCCCAGGCTTCCGCGATTGTCGAGATGCGTCTCCGCCAGCTCACCGGACTGGAGAGAGAAAAACTCCAGGCTGAATACGACGAGCTCGAGAAATTCATCGCTTACTGCAATGATGTGCTTGCCAATACAAGCCTCCAGATGGAAATCATCAAGAATGAGACAATGGAGCTCAAGGCGAAATACGGTGACCCTCGCAGGTCCGAGATTGTGCCTACCGCCGATGAATTCAATCCTGAGGATTTCTATGCTGATGACGATGTGGTCATTACAATTTCCCATTTCGGATATATCAAGCGCACACCTCTTACAGAGTACCGCACGCAGAACCGTGGCGGAGTCGGTATGAAGGGCAGCGCTACAAGGGACGAGGACTTTATCGAGCACCTGTATGTGGCCAATATGCACAGCACAATGCTCTTCTTCACGGAAAGCGGAAGGTGCTTCTGGCTGAAGGTTTACGAGGTTCCTGAGGGCTCCCGCTCATCCAAGGGCCGCGCAATCCAGAACGTCCTCAGCATTCCGGATGACAAGATCAAGGCAATAATCAATGTTCCGACTCTCAACGACGAGGAATATATCAACAGCCATTATATCATCCTTGCAACCAAGCAGGGCATCATCAAGAAGACTTCGCTTGAGGCTTACTCGAGACCTCGCGCCAAAGGCGTGAATGCTGTCAATGTAAGGGAAGGTGACGAACTCCTTGAGGCAATTCTTACGGACGGCAGGTCCGAGGTTCTTATCG
Organism: Bacteroidales bacterium; assembly: GCA_029007435.1. GTDB lineage: Bacteria > Bacteroidota > Bacteroidia > Bacteroidales > UBA932 > Cryptobacteroides. The sequence goes on along the minus strand of JAQXHU010000047.1, from coordinate 9,665 downwards.
CCAGCCGGAACGGACGTTGTGTCAGATTTGACGAATCAGACGCCCGCCCGCTCGGAAGGACTGCTACCGGAGTCCGTGGCATCAATCTTGATGAGGATGACACAGCGATAGGAATGGTTTGCTATGAGCCTGAGAATGAGGATGCTGCGGCTCATACTCTGCTCGTAATAGGAGAGAAGGGCCTTGGAAAGCGTACTGACTTTGAGGAATACCGCAAGACCTGCAGGGGCAGTAAGGGCGTCAGGACGATGAATATCACTGACAAGACCGGGCGTCTGGTGGCTATGAAGAATGTTACTGAAGAGAATGACCTTCTTATCATAACCCAGAGCGGAATCATCATCAGGATGGCAGTTTCAGACATCAAGCAGGCAGGAAGGAACACTCAGGGCGTAAAGCTGATAAATATCAGGGACAATGACTCAATCGCTTCTGTATCAGTGGTTGCCAAGAGTGATGAACCTGAAGAGACTCCTGTTGATGCCGCCGGAAATGAACCGGCACAGGATGCCCGTCCGGCAGATGAAAACACCGCTGTGGACGCAGGTAACACAAATAATGAATAATTAATATTAATTATAATAGTTATGAAACGAATTCTCATCGCATTGGCAATGTTCGCCTCATTGCAGGCAGCCAACGCACAGGTTAAATCCGCAGAGGCCAAGAAGGCTGTTGACGCTGCAGTTGTTGCTTCCCAGAACGAGAAGAAGGCTGTTAAAGTGGCAACCTGGCTCTCTCTCGGCCAGTCTTATCTCAAAGCATACGATGCACCTACAGGAAGTCTCTGGCAGGGCGCTTCCAAACAGGAGCTCGCTCTCATTATGGGAAATGAGAAACCATCTTCTTCAGAGGCTGTCAATGTTCAGGGCGAGCCGATGACCAAGGAGGTCTATGCTGAGAAGAACCTCTATTTCAACCAGAACGGACAGCTTGCCATCATCGAGGTGACCAAGCCGGTTATTCCGGACGCTCTTGAGAAAGCCGCTGAGGCATACAAGAAAGCTTATGAAGTTGACGTGAAGAAGACCAAGACAAAGGACATCGCTGCCGCTCTTGAGTCAATTGGCCAGAAATATACATCCGAGGCTTATAACAAATATACTTTCGGTGACATCGCCGCTGCCAGTGTTCTATTTGAGAAAGCAGCTGACGTCCAGGCAATCGCTCCGCTCTCAAAGCTTGATACAAGCTCTGTTTACAATGCTGGCTTCACAGCCTGGGCAGCCAAGGACAATGCACGCGCCAAAGAGCTTTTCGAGAAGTGCTACAATGCCGGTTACTACTATGAGGGCGGCGAGGTTTTCGCAAAACTCGCTGACGTAGACACTATCAACACCAAGAAATATCTTGAGGAAGGTTTCGAGAAATTCCCTCAGAGCCAGAGCATTCTCATAGGTCTCATCAATTACTATCTGAAGAGCAATGAGAGCACTGACAGGCTTTTCGAGCTTCTTGACAAGGCAAAGGCCAATGAGCCTAACAACGCTTCTCTTTACTATGTGGAGGGCAATATCCGCTCACAGCTCGGTGACACAGAAAAAGCTGTCGTGGCTTACGAGAAATGCGCCGAAATCAATCCTTCATATGAGTATGGATATATTGGAGAGGGCACAATGTTCTACAACCTCGCCATCGAGGTCCAGACTAAAGCCCAGGAGGAGCTTGACGATGCAAAATATATGGAACTTGTTAAAGAATTCGAAGCAGACCTCAAGGCCTGCATAGCTCCTTTCGAGAAAGCGTTCGCAATCACCAAGGACGATGCTGTGAAAGTCGGCGTGGCTGAATACCTGAAAAATGCCTACTACCGTTTCCGTGACGAAAGCGCTGAGTTCCAGGCTGGTTACGACAAGTATTCCAAAATTTCATCAGAAGGCAGAGTTCAGTAATCTGCAAGGTATTATTTTTAAAAGCCGGGTACCTGTTTCATCAGGTATCCGGCTTTTTTTTGTTGAAGTGTGTTTTTTAATTGTCTATTAGGGCTTATTTTTGTAATTATTTGCTTAAAATAAGTAAATAATATTAAATTTGTCGTCTAAAAGATATATAAGACGACAATAATGGAATACTTTATAAAGACTTTTGAGAGGTCTGTCAGGAAATGCTGGGAGATGCCTGCCCTGCAGGATTTCCGTGAACCTGTTGTAACGTACGGTGAACTTGCTGAAGAGATTGAGAAGATACATATATATTTCAAGGCGGCCGGGCTCAAGCCAGGAGACAAGATCGCAATAAACGCCAGAAGTTCGGCTAAATGGGCGGAAGCCTTTATGGCAGTTGTATCAGGAGGTTACGTCGCTGTGGAACTGCTGAACGGCTATATGCCTCACGATATCCAGGCGTTGGTAAACCATTCCGACAGCCGCCTGCTTTTCACGGAAAAATCCATTTTCAAAGAAATGGATTTCAGCCAGATGCCCGGCCTGCTCGGCGTACTGGATCTCAGAAGCGGAGAACTATTGGCTGAACGTGACGGGTTCGGAGATGTTTACAATAACAGAAATGAACTCTTTTGCTTGAAATGGCCTGAAGGACTCAAATCGGATGATATCTCTTATCCGGACCGGAATATGGATGAACTATGCGGGATAATGTATACTTCCGGTTCGACGGGGTTTCCTAAAGGTGTTATGCTGACTGTGATGAACTTCAGCGCCAATGTGGATATGCTCCCGTCTCACTTTCCATATCGCAGGGGTGAGAACTTGGTCAGTGTTCTGCCGTATGCCCATATTTTCGGATTGACCTTCGATATGATAACTCCGCTTTGCTGCGGAATGCATCTCGTTGTGCTTTATGTACCTCCTGTTCCGACAAATCTCAAGCAGGCTCTCCGCGAATATCGCCCTAAACTCTTCTTCTCTGTTCCGCTGGTTCTTGTAAAGATGATAGAGGATTCGATAGGAGAGTTCGTCAACAGCCGTAAAGGCAAGGCTAAACTTGATGATTATCAGTCTCATCCAGATTATTGTGAGGCGTTGGGGACAATCTTCCTGTCAGCTATGGGAGGAGGTCTTGAGGTGTTCGTGACCGGAGGCGCTGCGATTCCGGACCAGGTGGAGCATTTGCTCGCTGTGAAACTCAAGACGCCTTTTGTGACGGCCTATGGAATGACGGAATGTGCCCCGACAATATCATTGGGACGTCCTGGAGCGTACAAACTGAAGTCCGTGGGAGAGTATGTAAGCGAGCATATAGAGTTGAAAATCAATTCTGTAAATCCGTCCAAAATCGCCGGAGAGGTGCTTGTGAAAGGGGATTGCGTCTTCCCGGGATATTATAAAAATGAAGAAGCCACAGTAGCCGTGTTCGCGGAAGACGGATGGTTTCGGACAGGAGACCTCGGCACATTGGACAGGGATGGCACTCTTTTCCTCGTGGGCCGCAGCAAAAGTATGATTCTGTCGTCAAACGGCCAGAACATCTATCCTGAAGAGATAGAGGTCATACTAAACAATATGCCTTTTGTCGCCGAGTCCCTCATTGTGAGCCGCAAAGAGAAGCTTGTCGCTCTGATTGTGCCTGACCAGAACGCTCTCGCGGATGCAGGAACGGATTCAGAGAGCCTCGTCAGAATGATGGACTCCAATCTGGAAGCTCTGAACAAGATAGTTCCGGCTTATTCGGTGGTCTCTTCCTATGAGCTTCATTACGAGCCTTTCGCCAAGACTCCTAAAGGCAGCATAAAGCGGTTCCTGTATCAGTGATTATGTTTCCTGCCTAAATTGAATTTCTGGTTGTCCGGAAGGCCTTTGCGTCCGCAGCCTTCACGCATCAGGTCTTTGAGCCTGTCAAGATGCTCAACATAGACCTGTCTTGGAGTGCATTCCTCCTCGCTGCATATAGAAGCTGCCATACCGACCACCTCTCCAAGCATTGCGGTAGTCCTCATCACTCTGACAGTGCCGAGTGCTACATGAGTTACACTGATGTCGCGGCCTGCCATAAACAGGTTGGTTATGTTCCGGGAATAGAGGCAGCGGTAAGGAACAGGATAAATATCAATCGGTTCCTGGACGCAGACTGCCTTGAATTCTTCTCCAGGGAAGAACGCCGTGTTTTTAGGATCCGGATAATGCAGGTCGATTGACCAGGAACTTGCCGCTGATGCGTCATCGTATTTTACATTGTCCAGTATGTCGTTCTGCGTGAGCACAATATCCCCGAGAAGACGCCGTGATTCCCGTTTCCCCGCAATGTATGCCACCCATTCGAGGCGGGCGGAGGAGAAATCCTCCTTTACAGATGAGAAATTCTTCAGCCAGGACCAGTTCGAATATACCACGAGCAGCCCGTGATCCCGGACTCTCTCGGCCTCCGCAATCTGGTCCCTGTTCATCCCGGTCTCCCAGGTCCATTCCCCTTTACGGACTTTCTGGACGCTTTCCTCGGAGAAAACTTTTCCGTATTCGAACACAGGGAACGGGGATTCTTCTCCTGCATCAACTGAGTACCATTGGACAGATGAGCCCATCACCTGGCTGTCAGCGACTTCCACTGCGCCCGGCTCGCCTGTCTGCTCCCGGGATTCACGACCTGTCCTGAAATCCGCCCCTGCGAGTGCCCCGACATTGCCGTCCCCGGTGCAGTCGGCGAACAGGGGAGCCTTGAACCTGAGCTGCCTTCCTGTTCGTATGTCTCTTGCCGTCAATGACTTGATTCTGTTTCCGGACATATCTGCACCTGTTGCTCTGAATCCTTTGAACAATGTTATGTTCGGTTCAGAGGATATCAGACTGTCCTTTTTCCAGTCCTCATAATTCTCCGCCGGCATCGCATTGCCTTTTTTGCTGTGCCCGAATTCTTTGACAATGTTGCCCAATTCCGGATAAGGGCCGCAGTTTATCACTCCTCCGAGGTGGACTCTGATTTCAGAACTGTTGTTTCCTCCCAGAACAGGACGATCGTGGATGAGAGCGACTTTCAGTCCGAGTCTTGCCGCACTCACAGCAGCACATATGCCAGCAGTTCCGGCTCCTGTGACTACAAAATCGAATGTTCCGGCGTCTTTGTGGCTGTTCCAGCCTTTGTGGAGCTTTTTGCGTAGGCTCTCACATTCTTCCGCTGTTTCAGGAAGCCTCTCAGGGGTTTCTTTGCAGAACAATACTGCATCGCACCGTCCGTCAAATCCGCTTATGTCTTTTAATGACAATGTTATATCGCGTTGGCTGACAGTGATTTCTCCGGCATACTGCCATTCCCACCGGTCTCCGCTGATCCCGAGATTGCCCTCCAGCTCTTCACCGTTTACAGCAATTCTGAAACAACCGGGACCCTCTCCGCTATGCCACGGAGAGGTCCAGTTGTAAGTGCGTGCGTAAACCTGCCATTTTCCTTTGGACGGAAGTTTGACACTTGTGACGGCGTCGGCCACAGGAGTTCCGATGCCGTGTGCCAGCAGATAGGGTGAACCCATCTGGTCCATAAACTGCTGGTCGATCTGCCAGCCGCCAGTGTCCGAAAATGCTTCAGCTTCAATGAGAACCTGACTACGGCATCCGCATACTGATGCAATCAGGAGAATGAAAATGACAAATTTTTTCATTGATGACAATTTTTACGCAATATAGCTAATCTTTCACACATCTGACCGATTGTCCGGCAGATTTCTTCGCTGCGCCGCGTCCTGATCCATCCTGGTTGTGCTGGAGCATTCTGCGCCAGGCGTATCCATCATCGTATTGGTCAGTCACCCACAGGACGCAGATTTTGGTGGATGCAGATGCGTCTTTGCTCAGTGCATTGGAATACGTGCCGCCGGCATAGGCTCTGAAAGCCGAGTCGGAAGCTCCTCCGAAACTATCAGAGTCTGATTTCATCATCTTTCCAAGTCCCTGTGCCGCTCCGCGGAACACATTCTTCGTCCCGTTCACATTGTCAAGGTCCGTGGCTTCAGGAGCAAGATATGCTTCCAGCACCCTGAACTCCGAATCAGATGGCACGTGCCAGCCGTCAGGACATAGACTTTTCCCCTCAGTCACGGTGGCGTACCAGTTGTACAGAAGGCCGTATTTAGCAGTCTTTTCATCATCCTGATATGGATTGACATAAGCACCGGCAGTTGCTGTTTCGAATTCAGTTCCAGAGAGACAGTCAATCGCTGTGCCGTCTGAGTATTTTGTCGTCCTGAGATGTTCGCGCATCCAAACCTGGCTGCCAATTGTGACAGTCTCGTATTTGTTGCCGTCAATATCCTCGACGTATGTTACTTCCGGTTCCTCTCCCTTGCCTTCCACAAGCACTTTCACGGAAGCGGGTGCTGAAGTGTTCCATCTGTCCGCATCTCCAATGGCAGAGACTGTCACTGTGTAAGTGATATCCTGTCCCTGAACCTCTTTCACTGAAAGAACATCGAATGACAATGTCCCTTCTGTCTCGGAAACTGCCGGGTTCTGCACGGCTGTTCCGTCAATCGATATCGTGTAACCGGAAGCTTCGGCAATAGCCCTCCATCTGACTACAGTTCCCTCCACTGTCAGTTCAGGTGCCGGCAGATCCTGTTTCGGAACGAAGTCCGGATTGTCTCTCATACATCTGAGTGAGTGGCCTTTTGCTTTTGTGTCAGCTCCTCGTCCGACACCTTCCCAGGTGGCTCTGAACAGCCTCCTGATGCCTTTGGAAGAACTGAATTCATCGCTTGTCCAGATGGCCAGTGTCTTTGTGCCTGCAGTGGCTCCCTGGTCGAATGAGGTTGCGTAGATTCCTCCCGGCAGTCCGCAGAATCCGAAGTCGTCAGTTCCTCCGAAACCGTAATCCGCTGATTTGAGCATTGTGGCCAGACCGTATGAGCTGCCTCTCGTCACATTTTTCTCAGGGGCGTCATCTTTGTCAGTTCCCAGGTCATCAGCCGCAGGAGCCACATACTTCTCAAGGGCGATGAAATCAGCGTCGGACGGGATGCGGTATCCTTCAGGACAAGGATTGCCTTCTTTGACTGTGAACCAGTTGTACAGCAGTCCGAAAGTTTCCAGTTCCCCGGAAGTGCCGTATGGATTGACACAGGCTGCGGTGTTGGCGGAAGCAAAGGCCGCCTCGCTTGCCTGTAGAATCTCTTTGCCGTCCTGGTATTTCGTTGTCCTCAGGTTCTCTTTCAGCCAGATGTGAGGGCCGATCACCACTTCTGTGTAAAGATTCAGGTCCGCATCGGCCGCTTTCCCGTCAGGAACTACGAATTCCTTCTCTCCGTATGCCTTGGTGAGTTTGATGTCCAATGCGTATAGTGACGAGCAGTTCACAGGTGTACTCTCGCCTGATGCCACTGACTCCACAGTGGCATTGTAGAACATAGCCAGGTCATCCTCATCGAGAGTCCCGCTGCCGTTGTTGTCCAGCCATACCAGGATCTGCATTATGGACTTGGACCTGTCCACCGGCTCGAAGGTGAGGCGGCAGCCGTCCGCTATGTGTTTGTCTGTGAGCTGGAGCGTCTGTTCCATATCAGGAACCAGCTGGGAGGTCTCCACGGAAGTGATGTCTTTCCCGAAAAACCATCCATAAATGATCATTCCTGCTTCCGCTTTTATTTTGGGATGCGCAAATGTGACATTTACATCTATGAATGTTGCAGTCTCCGCTTTGGGGGCTTCCGGAGATTCGGTGCATCCAGCTATGGCAGCGGCTGCGATTATGCTGTATAATATTTTTTTCATAATTATCTGTATTCTATATGAAATGTTGCATTGACAGGATGGTGGTCAGAAGCTACAGGAGTGCTTATGTCCTCAGCGGAACCGTTTATGAAGTCGATGACTGTCTGATATCTGGAGACGCTCACAAGACCGCTGTATCTGTAGAAAATGTAGTCAATCCTGTAATTCCCGTCAGGTCTTGGGGTGGCTTTCCCGCTCATATCGACTCCTGATGTCTTGTAGTTCAGGTTGATGCATTCCTGCGCGGCCGAAGACGATTCAGTGAAACCGCCCGCTATGCAGGCGGCCGGGGCTGAAATGCAGCCTTCCTCCTCTGTGTCAATGTAATTGTTGAAGTCTCCCATAATGAAAACCGGAATGCCGCCCAGTCTGTCCGCCCGGTCTATTGCCGCTGGACAGAGAGCTGTGATGCAGTCGTAGCGGAGCTTCTGATAGGAAATGTTTCCCGAATTTGTCTTGAGATGTATATTGTAAACAAGGAACTCACATCCGGTGCTTTTCTCCATAAGCCTCACATAATGAGCGTACCGTGATACCGTGTAGTCGGACATTCCATAACCTGTGTCGCCAAGAAGCATATCTGAATATCCGGCATCAGTACGGACAAACTTGTTCCTGTCCCAGAAAATAAGGGCAGGGGAGGCGTCAGTCAACCCGATGGAATGACTGTCATATCTGTCTCTGAACAGTCTCCGCAAATCCGACTGCCTGGCTGTGTCGGCACACTCCTGCAGGCAGAGTATGTCCGGGCTGTGGTCTTCTCTGTTGATAATATCCCCGATGGCCTTTACTCTCGGCGCCCATCCGGCCTTGGATTCGACACCAAGCACATTGAAACTCGTGATGGAGATATCGAATGCTCCGGTCTTTTTGGCATTCTCATTGTCAGAGTCGCAGGCGCAGACTCCCACGGCTGTGGAAAGAATCATTATATATTTATATAACCTTTTCATTGTCAATGTTTTCTATAATTTTTCAGCAAGCAGTGGATTCTGGTCGATTTCGGATTGAGGGATAGGCCATAGATAGCCCGTGGCAGGGTCAAAACTCAGGTCCCCGAGGCTGTTGAAAATGCTTTCGTCTGTATACACAGGCTTGCCCCATTCATTGAATGAAGGGATGACCGGATCGTACCAGTGCGCTTTCACACGTTTTCCGAGGAGCTTGCCCGGTAGGACATACTCGGCGATTCTCCATCTGCGTATGTCGAAGAGCCTGAGGCCTTCCATCGCAAATTCCACTGTTCTTTCATACCTTACGAGTTCCCTCAAAGCTTCGGAGCCCATTGAAAGGGTTGCTGCCGGCATTGAGACTCCCGGCCTCCGGCGCACCTGGTTGATGGCCTCAATAACGCTGTCATCGATTTCTCCACTCTCGATTTTAGCCTCAGCATAAGTCAGGAGCACCTCCGCGTAACGCATCAGTATGAAATTCAGTTCGCTCTCAGAGATGAAGTCCGGCAGGTCCGCCTCGTCGAAATACTTTCTTCCCACATAACCTGTGAACGTTCCGTAGGCGTTAGTCACTTCGGTATTGCCGACCCTTACTTCCTTTCCGTCGATGATGGCGGAAGTCTTGGTGGAATCCGGATGAATCTCGAATTTGTAGCCGTTGTGCCAGCTGCCCGGGCGGATGATGCTCATATCGAGCCTTGGATCCCTGTTCTCATAAGGCTTCAGCGGGTTGTACTGAGGGGATTTGTCAATTCTCTGTCCGTCACGGCATTGGTACATATCGACCAGTGTCTGGGTCGGCACTATGACGGAATATCCATTTGACAGCCTTGTGCCGATGTATTTGGCATTGGCGTTTATCTGCACATTCTTGAGGTATTGCACTGCGAGCATTATCTCCGGAGAATTCTCACCCGAGTGGGTGAACAGTGCGCCGTAGTCAGGGTCAATCGAATAGGTTTTGCTTTCAATTACCTCTCCTGCAGTCTCAGCGGCGAGTTTCCAGTCACCTGCATAAAGAGCCACCCTGGCCTTAAGGCCGAGAGCCGCCCCTTTCGTG
>JAQXHU010000046.1 GCA_029007435.1 Bacteroidales bacterium | reverse complement strand
GAAGGGGCGTCCAAAGAAGTTCACTGGCCCTGTTGACCTCAGGTCTTTGGATAAGTCCATCTTTGAGACCACCTCGCTGGAAGACGTTATCCTGCATTCAGCCGTAGTCTGGGCAGTGAGCCTCAAACGGGAGGTCAAGGTTGTAATCGCTGATTACATTGATCCAGAGAAAAAGACTCAAACTAGGAAGGTACTCTTCAGCACTGATACCGACATGAGCGCAGTGGACATCTTTGACATTTACCGGACAAGATTCCAAATCGAGTTCCTGTACCGAGACAGTAAGCAGTTCACAGGCCTGTGCAACTGCCAGTCGAGGGATGCCAAAGCCATGGACTTTGCCTTCAACATGTCTCTCTCCACAATCAACGTTGCCAGACAGTTTGGGAAGGACTATGGCATGGATTTGTCCGTCAGCGATGTCAAGTTGCTCCTACACAATGCTGCAATGGTTGAACGAATATTTTCAACGTTCGGAAAAAGCCCGAACTTGATGAAAAATAACACTGATTTCAAAGAACTTTTATTCTACGGCCTTCGAGCCGCTGTTTAACTTTTATAAAAATTACCGAACTATTGAAATTTGTACTCTTGACATTTAATATGACCAATATGGCAATAAATAATACTCAAAAGCAGGCAGCCAAGGCATTCGTGCAGGAATGGACCGGGAAGGGATATGAAAAGGGTGAAACACAGCGTTTCTGGCTCTCACTGTTGCACACGGTCTTCGGAATCGACAACCCTATGAAGATGATGGAGTTTGAACTGCCGGTCAGGACCATCACCAAAGAGAAAGGTTCCGACTTCATTGATGCCTACATCACGCCCACCAAGGTCTTGATAGAGCAGAAAGGCTCCCACGTGGATTTGAACACCAAGTATCGCCAGAGCGACGGAGCGGAACTGTCGCCATACCAACAGGCCCGCCGCTATGCCGCAGGTCTGCCTCACAATATGAATCCGCGCTGGATTGTAGCGTGCAACTTCACCACTTTTGAGGTGCACGATATGGAACATCCGAATGATGATCCCGAGATTATTCAACTTGCTGATTTGGAGAAAGATTACCATAGGCTCTCCTTCCTCGTGGATGATACTCACGTTCATCTGAAGAAAGAATTGGAAGTCTCCATACAGGCCGGGGAAATCGTGGGGATGCTCTACGACAAAATCCTTGCTCAATATAAGGATCCGTCAAATCCTGAATCACAAAAGAGTTTGAATAAGCTGTGTGTCCGTTTGGTATTCTGCCTGTATGCCGAGGATGCCGGGATTTTCGGAACCAAGGATATGTTTCACAACTATATGCAGCAGTTCGAGGCAAAGGACTTCCGCAAGGCGCTGATTGAACTGTTTCAGGTTCTGGACACCAAGCCTGAGGACAGGGACGAGTATATGGAGGATGACCTTGCTGCATTCCCTTATGTGAACGGAGGAATGTTTGCAGGCGATATCGAGATTCCTCGCATCAATGATGAGATTAGGGAATTGATTCTCCAGCGGGCATCGGATGACTTTGACTGGAGCCTTATTTCTCCGACCATTTTCGGAGCCGTGTTCGAGAGTACTTTGAACCCTGCAACACGTCGTGCCGGAGGTATGCACTACACAAGCATAGAGAACATACACAAGGTCATAGACCCGTTGTTTCTGGATGAGCTCAAAGCCGAAATGGCAGACATCAAGGCCACATCCGTACTAAAGGTCAAGAAAGAACGGGCTTCTGCCTTCCAGAATAAGATTTCAGGGCTGAAGTTCTTCGACCCGGCTTGCGGCAGCGGCAATTTCCTTACGGAATCCTACACCTGTCTTCGCCGACTGGAGAATGAGGCCCTGCGGATTATTTACGGAGGCGACCGTCTGATTGGAGAAATGGCAGATCCTATCAAGGTGTCCATCAATCAGTTCTACGGGATTGAAATCAACGATTTCGCTTGTTCCGTGGCCCAGACTGCGCTTTGGATTGCAGAGAGTCAGATGATGCAGGAAACAGATGCAATAGTCGGCTACAGTCTCAACCCGCTTCCGCTCAAGACTTACAACAATATCCACGAGGGGAATGCGCTGCGGATGGACTGGAACGA
>JAQXHU010000045.1 GCA_029007435.1 Bacteroidales bacterium | reverse complement strand
CTTCACGAGCAGTGGAAAGAATTCGGACCTGTAGCAAAAGAATACAGGGACCAGATATGGGACAGGTTCAAGGCTGCCACAGCTGTTATCAACAAGAAATACCAGGCATATTTCGAGGAACAGAAAGCAAAGCAGGCTGAGAACCTTGCCGCCAAGACCGCCCTTTGCGAGAAAGTAGAAGCTATTGCCGGCAAAGAAGATATAAAGAATTCCAACGAATGGAACGCCCTCTCCAAAGAAATTGAGGACATTCAGAAAGAATGGAAAACCATAGGATTCGCCTCAAGAAAGGAGAATCAGAAGATTTACGACCGTTTCCGCGCTGCCTGCGACAAATTCTTCGGTCGCAAGCGCGATTTCTATGTGCAGTTCAAAGACAATATGAACGGCAATCTGGAGAAGAAACTCGCAATTATTGCAGAGGCTGAGGCTCTCAAGACCAGCACGGAATGGAAGAAGACCACGGACAGGTTCATAAATCTCCAGAACCAGTGGAAAGAGATAGGAGCTGTGCCGCGCAAAAAATCAGAGCAGCTCTGGAAACGTTTCCGCGCGGCCTGCGACGAATTCTTTGCGGAGCGTGACAAACACGCCACGCCGGAGAATAACTACGGTGCGAACCTGAAAGCCAAAAAGGCTCTTATCGAGGAAATCAATTCATTCGTACCTTCTGAGGAATTGACTGAAAATGAAGCATATAAGCAGTTCTCCGAAAGATGGCAGGCCATTGGTTTCGTGCCATTCAAAGAGAAGGAGAAGATTGCCAGGGCATACAACGAGGCAATGAAGGCCAAATTCGGTTCGGCACATTCTTCAAGATCTGCGAGACCGTCATCTCCACGCAACGGAGGCAACGGACCTAAATCCGAGAAAGACCGCCTCATTGCCAAATACAACAAACTCCAGCAGGACATAGACACTTACGAAAACAATATCGGCTTCTTCGCAATGTCCAAGAACTCCCAGCCGCTGATCCAGCAGATGCAGTCAAGAATTGATGAGTCCAAGGCTCAGCTTAAGGAACTTGAGAATCAGATTCACGCACTGGAAGAGGCAGAAGACTTGAACAACAATGAATAAGAATACAATCACCGGATTCATACTGATAGCGCTGATTCTTTTCGGTTTCACCTGGTATCAGTCAAGACAATACGAAAAACAGATGGCCTATCAGGCCCAGCTTGACTCAATAGCACGAGTTGAAAGAGCCGCCCAGATGAAGATTGACAGTTTGAGGACTGACTCGCTATCTTTAACCGGAAAAATATTGGCAGAGGATGAGCTTGATGCCTCGAAACCGGCTGCCATTTACAAGGACTCACTTCTGGAACTGGCTCATAATCGTGAAGGGAAACTCTACCGTATAGCCAACAACAAGATTGAAATAGAGTTCACGACACTTGGCGCCCAGCCTAATTACGTAAAGGTCAAGGATTACACCAACTATGACAGCACGGAGCTGTATCTTTTCAAGCCGGGTTCCAGCGAGATGGGAATAGGTATATTCACCGGCGAGACTATAAACACGAAAGACTTTGTATTCGAACTTGCCGAACTGAATGACACCTCAATTGTAATGAGACTGCCGTTCAATGGCGGTGGCTATATCCAGCAGCGCTTCGCTCTTGAGAATAATTCCTATATGGTAAGGAACACATTGTCATTCATAGGAATGGACAATGTCATACCGCGCAAGGTCTCTTCCTATGATTTTGACTGGAATGTGGTCATTCCGAGAATGGAGAAAGGATACAAGAACGAGATGCAGTACTCCAAAGTCGATTATTATTTCGACGGGGAGAAAAAGCCTGAAGAAATTGGAAGAGGAAGAAACGTTTCCAAACGTATCGAGAACAGACTTGACTGGTTTGCTTTCCAGCAGCAGTTCTTCTCTGCGATTGTGCGTCCTGACTCACGTTTCGCTTCAGGTGAGCTCTCAGTTCAGTTTTTCCCTGAAGACGATGAGGAGCGCAACCTAATGGCCTGCGCCGCCAAAATGAGAGGGGATTTCAGCATAGCTGACAACGTGGAGATTCACAACGATTTCTATTTTGGTCCGAACCATTACCAGACACTCAAGTCATACGACCGGAAATACGAGAAAATCATTCCTCTCGGAGGCTGGCTCGTGGGCTGGTTCACCAAATTCGTCATCATTCCGGTGTTCAATTTCCTTCACAGGTCGATTGCCAACTTCGGTATAATCATTCTGCTTATGACGCTGTTCATCAAGATAGTAGTGCTGCCGTTCTCTTACAAGTCCTACTCGTCTTCAGCCAAGATGCAGGCCGTAAAACCGGAAGTAGACAAGCTGAACGCCAAATATCCGAAGGAAGAGGACGCACTCAAGAAACAGCAGGCGATGATGGATTTGTACAAACGTGCAGGCATCAACCCGATGGGCGGCTGTCTCCCGATGCTCCTCCAGTTCCCTATACTCTGGGCGATGTTCCGTTTCTTCCCGGCATCAATCGAACTTCGCCAGCAGTCTTTCCTTTGGGCGGATGACCTCAGCGCATACGACTCGATTATAGATTTCGGAACAAGGATTCCTCTGTTGGGTGACCATATTTCATTGTTCGCCCTCCTTATGGCACTTTCGATGTTCTTCTACTCGAAGATATCTATGCAGGGCCAGATGTCAGGAAACGACCCGAACACTGCGTCCATGAGGTTTATGAGTGTCTATATGATGCCGATAATGATGTTCTTCATCTGCAACAGCCTCTCATCAGGATTGAGCTACTACTATCTGCTCTCGAACTTGATAACAATGCTGGAGACCTTCATTATCAAGAAGTTCTTTGTCCGTCCTGAAGACGTGCTCGCCAAGTTGAAAGCCTCTGAAGGGAAGCCTCAGCAGAAGAGCAAATGGCAGCAGAGACTTGAGGAGGCCCAGAAGATGCAGCAGCAGATGCTCAAAGAACAGAACAAGAAAGCGAGAAGATAATGTCAATTGCATCTGAAATAAAAAGATTCAATACAGAACTGCCACAAGGAGTGAAACTTGTGGCAGTTTCCAAATTCCACCCTGCAGAGGCAGTACTTGAGGCCTACAATGCAGGGCAGCGTATTTTCGGGGAAAGCCGTCCGCAGGAATTTGCCGCGAAATGCAAGGCGCTTCCAAATGATATTGAGTGGCATTTCATCGGCCATCTTCAGACGAACAAGCTGAAAATGGTACTTCCATATGCTTCTCTTGTGCAGTCCGTTGATTCACCTCATCTTTTAGACGCCATCAACGCCTGGGGGCTGAAAGAAGGAAGACAGGTCAACATTCTCCTGGAACTGCATCTCGGAGCGGAAGAGACAAAGCAGGGATTCACATCGGATGAAATAGAAGACGTCCTCTCCAATTCGGGAAAGTACGCCGGAGTTTGTTTCAGGGGACTTATGGGAATGGCCACCAATACAGATGACGAAGATGTCATCAAGGCTGATTTCCAAAGGATCGCGGATTTACATAAAAAGTTGCGCAATGAGCATCCTGAACTCACCTGTTTCACGGAACTGTCCATTGGAATGTCAGACGACTACCGGATAGCCCTGAATTACGCCCCGACTTATGTGCGCATCGGCACAGCTATATTCGGCCCGAGAGTCTATTGACAGACTCTGTTGCCATCCCGATTTACTCCTTTGTCAATTCTGATATCATTGCGTCAGCGACAGCGGCGGATGCTCCTGAGCCTCCGAGAGCCTGTCGTATTTCAGCATAGCCGGCAAGCATATTGTCCCGGTATTCTTTGTCTTCAAGCAGTCTGCGCACTTCCTGCAATACATTGTCTGCTGTGAAGTAGTCCTGGATAAGTTCACGGAAACAGGTTCTGCCGAGAATGAGATTTCCAAGGCTGATGAAACGTATCTTGATGATTTGCTTGGCAATTGCGAAATTTATAGGCATGCCCTTGTATGCCACAACCTGCGGCGTTCCTATCAGGGCAACCTCAAGGGAAGCGGTTCCGGAATTCACGACTGCGGCCTCAGAATGCCTGATGACCGGATAGCTCTGGTTGAAAAGCACCTTTACATACTCCTCGCGGCCCTTCGTCCATTGCTCGTAATCAGAGATGGACCTGGATGGTGCGGCCGCAACGATAAACTGATAGGCAGAGTACTCTGGTATTTCCCTCATCTTGTCCGCAAACTCCATAAATGTCGGCATCATAGACGAGATTTCTCCGTTCCTGGACCCTGCGAACAGGGCGATTGACGGCCTGTCCTCCAGATTGTTGCGTGTCAGGAAGTCTTCACGGCTCCCGTTAATGTCCGGAGACATATCTATGGCATCGATAAGTGGATTGCCTTTATAGACGAAACTGATATTTTTCCTGGTGAAATAAGGAATTTCAAAAGGGAACACGATAAACAGCCTGTCTACATATTCTCTCAGCTTCTTTATGCGGCCCTCACGCGAAGCCCAGACTTTGGGTGCAATGTAATAAAACACCTTGAATCCATTCTTATGCGCGAATTCAGCTACCCTGAAATTGAACCCGGGATAATCGATAAGAATCACCACATCAGGTTTCCAGGACAATATGTCGGTGAAGCAGCGCTTGAATCTGTTGGCGTAAGCTTTGGCTTTGAACAGCACCTGGATGAAGCCGATGACGGCCCCGTCCTTGTAGTCCTGGACAAGTCCAGTTCCGTCCTGGTGGGATTTATAGACAGCGTTCATCAAATCGCCTCCCCAGAAACGGATGTCCGCCTCCGGGTCCTGTGAATAAAGGCCTTTCATCAGATTGGAGCCGTGAAGATCTCCAGATGCCTCTCCGGCAATGATGTAATATCTCATTTCAGTCCAGTTCCAAATCAGAAGTCAATATCGATACCAGAAGCGGAGATACGCTGTTTTTCTACGTAATCTGTCGTGTCAATGGCGCAAGGAGTCACTGCAATGTATCCTTCGCTCATCAAGTGATGGTCTGCCCGTGCGTCATTGTCTCCGGAATCGATGAAATCACCCACCATCATATAAAGTTTTTCACCGGGTTCAGCCTGTGCCTCGGAACTCCTGCCAAGCATCTCAGGCGTTATTCCGTGATGTTTCAGGCGGGAAGGATCCCAGTCTCGGAACTCCCTGACCCATACTCCGCGGCCTTGGCAGCCGGCACGGACTCCTTTGATTTTCTCAACCGGAATATCCGGGAAATTGACATTGTAATAAAGCCCGTATTTTTCAGGCCAGGAGTCTATCAGCTTCCTGAAAATATCCGGAAAATATTGTCTTACAGCAGTGAAATCGGCATCGGGGGAGAGGGCGTCAAGCGAGACTCCGATAGATTTGACCCCGTTCAGCGCACCTTCCTGGGCCGCTCCGAGAGTTCCGGAATAACAGGATGCGGACGCGGCGTTGGAGCCGTGATTGATTCCGCTTACAATCACGTCCGGCTTGTGCTCAAGGAACTGGAAATTCAGTCCGTATTTGATGCAGCTTGCCGGAGTTGCGTCAAGATACGACCATTTTCCAGGATTAATCTCAGGCAATTCCTTATATGCAACCTGCCTGAATCCGAGAGAAACAGCCATACTCATTCCTGACTGGTGTTTTTTAGGGGCTATGACTGTCACATTGCCAAATTGGCACATTATCTCCGCCAATGTGCGGATGCCTTTGGCCGTATATCCGTCGTCATTCGTAATCAAAATCTCCATAAACAGTTCCCTTAAACGATATAGTCGAATTTTCCGCTGAAAAAACCTCACAAAGATATATAATAATTCAATTTTTTACCGTAATTTTGCACCGTTTTTGTAGGGAATATAGTCCGGAAGTTGAAAAACAGAACAAAAGTATAACTTAATAAACAAATTATTAACAATGGTAAAACTTGGTATTAACGGATTCGGTCGTATTGGCCGTATGGTTTTCCGCGCAGCCGTTGAGAATTTCTCCAACGACATCGAGGTTGTAGGTATCAACGATCTTCTCGATCCAGATTATCTCGCTTATATGCTCAAATATGACTCAGTTCACGGAGCATTCAAAGGCGAGGTTGCAGTAGAGGGCAACACCCTTATCGTTAACGGCAAGAAGATCCGCCTCACCGCTGAGATGGATCCGGCTAACCTCAAATGGAACGAGGTTGGTGCTGAGGTCGTTGTAGAGTCAACCGGTCTCTTCCTCACAGACGAGAAAGCCCGCAAGCACATCGAGGCAGGCGCTAAGAAAGTCATTATGTCCGCTCCTTCAAAGGACGCTACACCGATGTTCGTTTATGGTGTTAACGACAAGACTTATGCAGGTCAGGACATCATCTCCAACGCATCTTGCACAACTAACTGTCTTGCTCCTATTTCCAAGGTTCTCGACGAGAAATTCGGTATCGTTCGCGGTCTTATGACCACCGTTCACGCTGCAACAGCTACCCAGAAGACTGTTGACGGCCCTTCAAAGAAGGACTGGAGAGGCGGCCGTGGTATTCTTGAGAATATCATCCCTTCTTCAACAGGTGCTGCAAAGGCAGTTGGCAAGGTTCTTCCTCAGCTCAACGGCAAACTCACCGGTATGTCACTCCGCGTTCCTACATCTGACGTGTCTTTCGTTGACCTCACTGTAGAGCTCAAGAACGCTTGCACATACGAGGAGATCTGCGCAGCTATGAAAGAGGCTTCTGAGGGCGAGCTCAAAGGCGTTCTCGGATACACAAACGAGGCTGTCGTTTCTACCGACTTCCGCAACGATTCACACACTTCCATCTTCGATGAGAAGGCAGGTATCCAGCTCGACGGCACATTCGTAAAGGTTTGCGCTTGGTACGATAACGAGTGGGGTTACTCCAACAAAGTTCTCGAGATGGCTCGCGTCATCACAAAGTAATTTGAGAATTACTCGGATAACTGAAAGGCTGGCAGCAATGTCAGCCTTTTTTTGCCAATTATTTTTCCTTATTCGCAAGTCTTTAGTAAATTTGTGGATTCAAATTTACTGACGATGATAACAATAGACGGAAGGATGACATTGGCCCAGATTGAGGCGGTGCTTTACGGTGGCGAGAAGATTGGAATAGGAGCCTCGATGAGACAGAATGTCATTGACAGTTATGATTTTCTGAAGGAATTCTCCAGGGACAAGGTCATTTACGGAATCAATACGGGTTTCGGGCCGATGGCGCAGTGGCGGATAGAGGATGCGCATCTCAACGAATTGCAATACAATATTATACGTAGCCATTCCACCGGAGCGGGGGAGAGGCTGCCGGATATTTGTGTGAAGGCGGCAATGATTTCGAGGCTGATGACATTCCTTCAGGGGCATTCCGGCGTGCACGTCAGCCTCGTGGATCTGCTGGTGGAGTTCATCAACAGGGATATCTGTCCAGTCATCCCGAGACACGGAAGCGTTGGAGCCAGCGGCGACCTTGTGCAGCTCGCACATCTTGCATTGGCATTGATAGGAGAGGGGCCGGTTTCATACAAGGGGGAAATCAGGCCGGCATCTGAGGTTCTTGCCGAGAACGCTCTTGAGCCTATTACAATGCATATCCGCGAGGGGCTTGCCGTCACCAATGGCACTGCGGTGATGACCGGAATCGGCATCGTGAACTGGATCAAGGCTTCCAGAATGCTCAGATGGTCCGTCCTTCAGTCCGTGATGCTCAATGAGATAGTGTCCTCATACGATGACTTCATGTCTGATGTCCTGAACGGGCTGAAACATCATCCGGGTCAGATCCGCATTGCCGAAATGATGAGACAGTTCTCTGCCGGAAGCAAACTGCTGAGAAACCGGCAGGCCGAACTCTTCCACCAGAGCGAAGAAAAAGTTTTCGAGAAGAAAGTACAACCATATTATTCATTGAGATGCGTCCCCCAGATTCTCGGTCCGGTTGCGGAAGAAATTGAATCTGCAAGGCAAGTGCTTGAGGATGAAGTCAATGCCGTGGATGACAATCCTGTGGTGGACAAGAAGACCCGCAATGTTTACCACGGCGGGAACTTCCACGGGGACTATATTTCGTACGAGATGGACAAACTCAAGATTGCCTTGACAAAGATGACAATGCTGGCCGAAAGGCAGATGAACTACCTTTTCCACGACCGTATCAACGGTATCCTGCCTCCATTCCTGAATTTGGGAGTGCTCGGCCTCAATTACGGAATGCAGGCCTGCCAGTTCACAGCTACGTCCACCACGGCGGAATGCCAGACCCTTTCCAATCCGATGTATGTGCATTCAATACCGAACAACAATGACAATCAGGATGTTGTGAGCATGGGAACCAACTCCGCACTCATCTGCGCCCAGGTGGTCGAAAACGCCAGCCAGGTGCTGGCAATCCACTTGATGGCATTGGCCCAGGCTGTTGACTGCCTCAAAGTGGAAGAGAAACTCTCTCCTGCATCAAAAATGCTCTATACAAGGATACGAGAACTCGTTCCAGTATTCATTGAAGATACGCCTAAATATCAGGAAATCAAGGCTCTCCAGGAACTGCTTTCAGGCTGGATGCCGGAGTGTTCAGAATAGATATAACGACCGGATGCCGGCAATATGAAAGACTGACAGAATGAAATCACTCAAAGAACTTTACAGAATCGGCCGCGGACCGTCCAGCAGCCATACTATGGGACCGATGAGGGCGGCCCGGATATTCCGCTCCGAACATCCGGAGGCGGTGTCATTCAAGGTGACATTGTACGGCAGCCTTGCTGCTACGGGGAAAGGCCATATGACCGATGCTTCCATTATTGACGAACTTGAGCCTGCGGCTCCGGTTGAGATAATCTGGGAGCCTTCCGTATTCCTGCCTTTCCATCCTAACGGAATGAATTTCAAGTCATTGGACTGTGATGGCAATGTTATCGGAGATTGGACTGTATATAGCGTCGGCGGGGGAGCGCTTTCGGAGGGCACGGAAAACGACAGATTCGCCACCGAGCCGGTATATGACCTCGACAAACTGACTGACATAATGCATTGGTGCGAGGAGAATGGCCGCAGCTATTGGGAATATGTAGGGAAATGCGAAGGCCCTGACATCTGGGATTATCTCAATGAGGCCTGGAAAGCTATGCAGGAGGCTGTTGAGAGAGGCATTGACCACGAAGGCGTGCTGCCTGGACCACTCAACCTCGCCAGAAAGGCCCCTACATATTATGTCAAGGCAACAGGATACAAGAAGTCACTCCAGACCAGGGGGCTTGTCTATGCATACGCACTTGCTGTCAGTGAGGAGAACGCTTCCGGTGGCCAGATTGTCACAGCCCCTACCTGCGGAGCCAGCGGAGTCGTGCCGGCTGTCCTCTATCATCTGTATAAAGGCCACGAATTCACTGACAAGCGTATTCTTCACGCTATGGCGACAGCCGGAATCATCGGCAATGTGGTGAAACAGAACGCATCCATCTCAGGTGCTGATGTAGGTTGCCAGGGAGAAGTCGGTGTTGCCTGCGCTATGGCTGCCGCCGCGGCCTGCCAGCTTTTCGGTGGAAGTCCTTCACAGATAGAGTATTCCGCAGAGATGGCCCTGGAGCATCATCTCGGTATGACCTGCGATCCGGTCTGCGGGCTCGTCCAGATTCCGTGCATCGAAAGAAACGCATTCGCCGCCACACGCGCGCTTGACGCCAATCTCTATGCTGCATTCTCGGACGGAAAGCACCGCGTGTCATTCGACAAGGTTGTGGAGGTGCTGAGGCAGACCGGTCACGACATCCCGTCGCTTTACAAGGAGACCAGCGAAGGCGGCCTTGCAAAAGGGTTCAAACATTAGTCAAAGTGCAATATATTTTTCAATCTACATTATGAAAGAGACCGACCCTGGTTTGGATCGGTCTCTTTCATAATAACTCCTGTTCTCAATAACGGGATTAATCTGCTAATAGTTCTCAGCCTTGATCTGGAAATAGCTCTTGGCGTGCTTGCAGACAGGGCAAACCTCAGGAGCTTTCTTTCCGATGACAATATGGCCGCAGTTTGAGCACTCCCAGATAACATCCTCGTCACGTGAGAAGACAACGTCACCCTTGACATTCTCAAGAAGCTTTCTGTAGCGTTCCTCGTGAGTCTTCTCAATAGCGCCAACTTTCTCGAACAGGAATGCTATATCATCGAATCCCTCCTCAGCAGCGGTCTTTGCGAAACCGGCGTACATATCAGTCCACTCATAGTTCTCACCTGCGGCTGCGTCAGCGAGATTGGCGGCAGTATCAGGCATCTCGCCTCCGTGCAGATACTTGAACCAGATTTTAGCGTGCTCCTTCTCGTTCCTTGCAGTATCCTCAAAGAGGCCGGCAATCTGTACATAACCATCTTTCTTTGCTTTGGAAGCATAGTAAAGATACTTCGTGTGAGCCTGTGACTCACCGGCAAAAGCCGTCTGAAGATTTTTCTCGGTCTGTGACCCTTTCAGTTCATTCATAATTTTTAGTAATTAAAATTTACGTCAAATTTAAACATTTTTTTGAAATTTCATTCCGCTCTCATGCAAAAAAGAGAGGAAATAACATTGATCAGGATATAGATGACAAATGCCAACAATATGACAAGCGCCCAGTTCGCTTTCAAGATAATTACCGAAACAACGATTGGAATAAAGCTCAAAAGGAAAATGAGTCTCTTGATTTTCAGCATCTTGTCAGCTGTTAACCCTTTGCCGAATTTCATTGCAAACATAGGCAGCTCACATACCAGCAACGCCGACAGCACCACCGAGACCACAGGAATGAACCAGCAGCTCCCGCATAGCGCATCAAGCGCAGGAACAGCACCCGAATGCACGGCTGCAACGCAGTAAGCCATTGAACCGCAAATCATTGCGGCCGCAGGTGTAGGCAGGCCGACGAAACTTGAATGCTGCCTGTCGTCAATATTGAACTTGGCCAGTCTCAACCCTGAAAACACTGCAATACAAAGAGGTATGAATCTCGTCCAATGATCGGTCCCCATCAAACTGTACAGCATCAAGGACGGAAGCACACCGAAGCTCACCATATCCGCCAGTGAGTCAAGCTCTTTGCCAATGTCAGAATATGCTCCGAGAAGCCGTGCCGCAAGACCGTCGCAAAAATCGAAGCAGGCCGCGGCAAGCATCAGCGGAAACGCTATGTCAATCCGTCCCTCCAATGTGAAAATCACCCCAAGAGTGCCCGAGAGAAGGTTCATTGAGGTGATTGTATTCGGAATATACTTGATAATCCGCATTTTAAATAATTATTTCACGCCGATTTTCTTGGCCAGATCCTTAGGAAGAGCGTCCTTGTGCATAAACACGCTGATTGACTTTCCTTTTACAAAAGCCTCGCTGGCATACCAGATTCCCTGATAGTCACCGGCATTTCCCCACGAATTCTTGACCATATAATACTTGTTGCCGTATTGGTCTTTCGCGATGCCGAATATCAGCATACCGTGGTCATCAGTAGTGGTCTTGTTGTCAAAACCAATCTGCCTGAACTCCTGTGTTGCCTCAAGTTCTTCCGGAGCTGCGCTTTCCTCTTTCTTCTCAGATTTTCCGACCCATTTCTCCTGGTCTGAACCTGAAGTCTTGCCAGCCTCAGGAAGCAGCTGGGCGATACCTGTGCGTGTGAATCCGCGCTCGCTGACATCGCTTGCCCAGGCGACTGTATAGCCTTTCATAATGGCGTTGTCGATAGCCGCCATAAACTCGTCAATCGGAACGTTCCAGTCGGTGTCGAATCTCCAGTTGTCGCAAAGTTCAAGCGCAACTTTCTGATAGAAAGGATGATGGGTGAAAGATGTCAGAGATACATAATTGTCCGGATTGATGCCGTAAGAGTCTCTGTAAGATGCAGGAGTGTAGGATTTTCCGTTGTAGGTGAATTCGGTCGGGCATTCTCCGAGATAAGCGTCAACAACTCCCTGGAAAGCCTTCTTCCAGGCCGGTGAAAGCGAACGGTTGGGATTCTTGGATACAGCTTCCACAACAGCCTTGGTCAACGCGTCGAGCTCTCCGTGTACCGGAAGTTCGGTGCCATAATTTGTTCCCGGCTGAACGCTCTGAGGGACAAGGCCGTAGTCTTTCACAACGTGCATCACGTCACCAATCTCGCTGCCTGCGCTGAAATTCAGTTTGCCGTCAAGTCTAACATATTTGTCGGCGCGGTCCTGGTAGGAATGGCTTACTACGAACATCTCCGAAAAGTCCGGATACTGTGTGGAGTCGGTTATATGGTTGATTCTGATGGCCTCGGACTCAAGAAAGCCGATACCTGAGAAACACCAGCAAGTGCCTGAACGGTACTGGTTCTTTACCGGGGTGACAGGATTCTCGCAGACTGTCGTGAATGTCAGCCCTGCAGGTTTCTTCTCATCCTTAGGCTGCGCCTGCGTTGACGTTACAAGCACTGCCGCAAGAGCGGCGACAAAAATTCTTTTCATTCTATTAATATTTTAATAATTACAATCCGTCATATCTTTACAAAATTAGAAAATACTTGCGGAAATATCAATCATTATCCGGATTTTAAATATATTTGCACCCGAAAAACTGAATTATGAAGCATTATACTATATTATATATCCACGGAATGGGCGGAGGAACGGACAGCAGAATTCCTTCGTTCCTGAACGGGCATATAGGGGAATTCGTCCCGGAAGAGGTTCATATCAATGTGATTGTCAGGACTTACGACATTGATCCGGATCTGGCTTTCCCGGAAATCAGTAAATGGTTCGCGGAGCTGGAACCGGACCTTGTGATAGGGGAGTCATTAGGCAGTCTGCACGCTTTGAGGCTCCACGGTGTGCCTCATCTTTTTGTTTCACCTGCAATTGGAGCTGCGGGATGGATGTCCGCAGTGTCCCGCATACCTGGTGCGGCTTGGGTGATGCGCCGTCTCTACCAGCCTTATTCTCCTGAACGTCAGACACTTGATTTCACGCAGAAAATTCTCTCACATTATGCAGGAATAAGGGAAGAGGCATTATCGCATTCGCCCCTCAAAGGCGGCAATGACTATTTCTTCGCATTCTTCGGAACTGCCGACCATTATCGCAGATTCGGTGTTGTCAGCATCCGCAAATGGAGGAAGTATTTCGGCCGGAATTCTTTCCAAATATATAAAGGCACCCATTTCATGGAAAATGAGTACCTTTATACTATGTTGATTCCCAAGATATTGGAAGTTCTCGGTCTATAATCTTCCCGGGTATTCCTCAAGGCCTTTCTCTAAAATGTCAAGAGCCTTCTCAAGCTCAGGAACTTCGAGCACATAAGCCACGCGGATATGGTTGCGTCCCTTGCCAGGAGTCTTGTAGAATGATGCGGCAGGTGTCACCATTGTGGTCTGGCCGTCAAGCCTGAACTCGGTAAGCATCCATTTCGCGAATTTCTCTGCATCGTCCACCGGAATCTCGGCGATTGTATAGAACGCGCCCATCGGAAGAGGGGAGAATACACCCGGCATTGCGTTGAGCCTGCGGATCATATAGTCACGCCTGCGGATATACTCCTCTTTAACAGCTTCGAAATACTCGCCCGGTGTGTCCAGCGCGCCAAGTGCAGCAAGCTGTCCGTAAATCGGCGGACAGAGCCTTGCCTGCGCATATTTCATAGCGGCTGTCATAACTTCTTTATTGTGGGAAATAATGCAGCCGATACGGCATCCGCACAGGTTGTACCTCTTGGATACGGAGTCGATAAGAATCACATTCTGCTCAAGGCCAGGTATGTTCATAGCGGAGAAATGCGGCTCGTCCGTGTAGCAGAACTCCCTGTAAACCTCGTCTGAAATAAGGAAGAGGTCGTGCTTTTTAGCCACCTCTCCAAGTGCGAGCATATTCTCCTTTGTGTAGAGGGTGCCGGTAGGATTGCCTGGATTGCTTATCAGGATGGCTTTTGTCTTGGGAGTTATGAGTTTCTCGAATTCAGAAATATCCGGCACTTTGAATCCCTCGCGGATATCTGTCGGCACGGCTTTCATAGTGATGCCGTTCATATAGGCGAATGTATTGTAATTCGTGTAGAACGGTTCCATCACAATAACTTCGTCACCTTCGTCGCAGGTAATCTGGAGAGAAAGATTCACACCCTCGCTTCCAGCCACAGTGACAATGAGCTCAGGA
>JAQXHU010000044.1 GCA_029007435.1 Bacteroidales bacterium | reverse complement strand
TTTTCCGAGCGAATATGATTCGTCTTAAATAAAATAAAAACACCCAACTTTACATTCTTGGGTGTAAAATTGGGTGTTTGTTTTATAATTTGCTGATTTTCAGCGTTTATTGCGGAGAGAGAGGGATTCGAACCCCCGGAGCCTTTCAGCTCAACAGTTTTCAAGACTGCCGTAATCGACCACTCTACCACCTCTCCATTGCCTGTCAATAGGCGCTTCAGTATTTAAGGACTGCAAATTTACGAATTAATTTCAAATTCGCAAATTTATTTTGCACTTCTCATTACAAAAGGCCAGCGAGGGCAACAATGCCGACATAAAGCCAATGAGCGCAGACGCCCGCGCCGATACCGCCGATGAAATGGCTTATGAACGCCCTGGAGAGCAGATTGCGGAATCCGAGGGAGTCCAGCATAGCTGTATGAGTTGAAAGATATCCGCTCCAGCACATTCCCATTGCAGTGAAGACAGCTATGGCGTTGCCGTCAATGATGCCCTGCTGCACGAATTCAGGAATCAGGCCGAGTGCGGCGCCTACGGCTCCCAATGCGGTGATAGGGAATGCGATAAGTTCAGGTGCGTGGAATCCGAAAAGCCATTGGAATACGAAATCAATCTTCCCTGCGAGCCACGGCAGAAGCCTTGTGCCTTCATACGCGGCTCCTGTGAAAGCTGTCACGGTATTGCCGTCAGAACCGGTGGTTGTGCTCCCTCCGAATGTAATCATCATCACGAACGTGGATATGACCAGCACGCCTGGTATGATGGCCAGTCCGATATCGACGCCTGACTTTCCTCCGTCAAGAAGAGCGTTCAGCACCTTCACGAAACCTGTCTCTGAACCGCCATCTTCCTCAACCTCGCTTTCTGCCCCGTCAGCATTGTGATGGGTATGCTCTTCTGTTATTGCGTCCTCATCCCTGAAATCCGGATGGTCTTTGCAGACAAAGTATTGCATCATCCTGGTGGATATAATACATCCGATCATAGCTCCGCCGAGGCCCACAAGTGGGGCGAGGAAATATCCCTGTCCTATCATAAACACAATCACAATCAAGCCCATACCGAAGGCGGTGCCGAAATTGGTGAGCGATATCAACTGGTACTTCTTGAAATATTTGGCGAATTTCCGGTCCTGGGCAAGAGATATGATGGCAGGATTGTCGCTGAGAAAAGTCATCACGGCGCCAAGAGAGGCTACGCCCGGAAGATTGAACAGCGGCTTCATTATCGGCCTGAGAAGTTTCTGGAACAGGTCCACCACCCCGAAATCGATGAAAATCTTTGCGAGGGCTCCGGTGAGGACGCAGATTGCCATAATGTAGAATACAGTGTTGATCAGCAGGTCGTGCGCTGTGTGCATCATTGTATTGAGCATATTCGACAGCCCCATCACAGATGCGAGATAGCCGAAAATGACAAGAATCACAAGCAGGCAGACAATGCCGTTCGGAAGGCTGAATTTTCTTTTCATAGAATATATAATTGGTTGATTTTTATCTTTTTATGTATTTGATTCATTCCGCTTCCCTGCGCCGCAGGAGGGCCTTTGCGCCTTCGAGGATGTCGAGCCTGAATTTCAATCCTGCCTGAATGTTGAGGTCCCTGTCCCCGAGTGCCCCGGTGCACTTGCCATAGCTGTAGCCGGCAGCCGCGAAAAGTTTTACGGCTTCACGTGCTTTCCTGACAGGAGAATATTCCACTCCTCCGGAGACGCTCCTTACATTTGTCCCGCGCATCACAAGCCAGTCCCCGTCGCATTTTTTATTCCTGTCCCAGGTGAATTTGGCGTGGATTCTCAACCCGTCAGCAGGAGCGGCCGACAGTTCACTAATAATTGAAAAGTCCCCGATGAAGCCGCTCCCGCGCCCGAGGCGGTCCATAAGGTCGAGGTCAAGTCTGAGCCAGTCTGTGAGATTGAACCTGTTGCCCAGTGCGATATAATACATCCAGCTGTCCGTTGTGTTCTGGAAAGCGTTGGCGGACCACATCGACTCATAAAAGCCGTGGCTGCCGTACCACATCAGGTTCAATGCGATTTTCGAGTTGCCGCAGTTCCTGCCGGACTTGTCGGTGATATATCCCCGCATAGGAGAATTGCAGAGCTGGAGAAGAAGAAAGTCGTTGGCAGAAGCCTTGAATGTGCCGGAAACTCCTATCTGATAGCAGGCTATGTTGTTCCAGAACTCCGAGCAATAATACAGGTCAATAGGTGCCCTGTCATATTCGTAACCTCCAATCGCGACCACCTGCTTGCCTGCTGAAAGGGTGAACCGCTCTGCCGCCCTCCAGTCCAGATGAATCCAGTCAGTCGCATCGAAAAATGTTCTTTCCGTGAGTTTGTTGAAACGCTGGCGGTAACTGTAGTTCAGGCCTTCACAAATCTGTCCGTCAAGTCTCATATTGAGATAGCTCCCGCGGAATCCTGACCTCTCGTTATTGAAATCCATTCCTGGAAATGCGGCTTCGTAGCCCAGCCTGGTCTCAAAATGAAAGGCCGAGAGCGTGAATCCTTTTTCCTGACCTGCGGAAGTATGCGCTGAAAACAGCAGTAAAGCTGCGATAGCTGAAGTAGCAATGACTTTCCCTGAAAGTTTCTTCATCACAATATCTGGTTTTAGTGTCAATCATTATGTCCCCAGGGCAAATATATGTATAATTCTCTAATAATTATACATATAGGCCCTGATTTTTCTTAATCTGCCGTAATGCCCATCTCACAGTTTGCGCAATCGAAATGCAGGGCGAACCTCCGTCCGTTGTTGAGCAGGAAAAGAGCTCCTGTCCTCTTTCCTTTGGTTTGATGCACCGGACACATACCCAGTTCATACCGGATGCAGTATCTGGTGCGCATAAGTTCAGCACCGGACTGGTGGGCTATCTCATATGCCCTCTCGCAGGATTTGGCACCGAACTCCCGATAGACTTCTTCAGCCAGGCGGTTGGATATATTGAACCGGTAGTCAAGAGATTGTCCGTCAATCATTTCCGCAGCAGGGGAATGTATGGTGCGTTCTGTGAAATGAGAATTCGCAAGGGGTGTCATATTGCAAGGAAGACCGTCCAGCAGTCCGGCCAATGTCCTTCTGGCTTCATTGAGAAACGCCGGACTCACAAATGGGAGAGTTTCCCTGCTGATATCCCTGACGGAGAACAGATACATTCCTGCGGACTTGCCAATCTGCGACCTGAACAGTGCCTCCATCCTCTCCTGGTTTGAAGCCTCTTCCGTCCCGCAGGCAAACGTCCCGACTACTGTCCTTTTGTCCTGAGAAATTGCGCAGCAATCCAGAACGTAGCCTTCGCCGCTTTTATAAGATATTGATATATCTACATTTACCGGAATAAGCCTTTGGCATTTACCTGATTCCATAGATTTCTCGAACCCGGTGCTGATGTTGCGGTATAGAGTCATACCAGCCTGCAAACCGCTGACCTGCTGGCAGATAATGACATTGCCCCTGCATATGTCTCCTCTGAATCCGGTAATTGAGGAGTCCTTCCCGATGAAAGCGAATCCGTCCCCGTTTCTGAGCGGCGATGCAGTGCCTGCCTTGTTCAGTGCCATCCTCAGTTCCATAGTGTCCCTGCCGGAGCGCCGGACATACTGAACTTTGCCGATGGGTTCACCCATACCTTTCGGGGCGTCAATGCTTGCCCATTTCCCTCTGCGACCGTCGAGATAAAGCTCAGTATATCCCCGGTTGAAAGTTTTACCGGGATCCGGAGTGAATCCTCCCTGGACAATCCCGTGCGAGGCTCTCCTGAACCTGTCGGGAGCTGATGCTATAAATGCGTCAAGTGCCTGTGAGTAAGCACGTACCACATTGCGAACGTATGAAATGTTCTTCAGCCTTCCTTCAATCTTGAAAGAAGTTACGCCAGCCAGGGCAAGGTCTCCGACCCGTTTCAGGAGATTGTAATCTTTGAGAGAGAGCAATGCCTTCTTCCGCACAAGAATCTTCCCGGACTCGTCCACAAGGTCGTAGAGCGAACGGCAGGCCTGCACGCATTCCCCGCGGTTGGCGCTCCTGCCTGTAAGCGCTTCTGACATATAACACTGCCCGCTGTAGCATACACACAGCGCCCCGTGAACGAAAAATTCTATTTCGGCGCCGGTCGCGGAACTGATTTCCCGTATGCTGTCAAGAGTCATCTCCCTTTCCAGGACAAGTCTTGAAAAGCCGGCGTCCCTGTATAGAATGGCTTTGTCTTTGTCCCGGATGGCGCATTGAGTAGATGCGTGCAATGGAATTGTCACTTTCGGCCCATTCCCGGCCGGGCCTCCGCAGGCGAGCCGCAGAAGTGCAAGGTCCTGGACAATGATGGCATCCGCACCGGCTTCCTGCACTTTGAGCATCAGGGAGTAAACCTCTTCAAGCTCGCTGTCGTAAACAATAGTGTTGAGCGTGATGAACACTCTGGCTCCGAACCGGTGGGCATAGCTGCAAAGGGTTCTGATGTCCTCGACACTGTTCCCCGCAGCCTGCCTTGCTCCGAATGCAGGACCGGCTATATATACTGCATCGGCACCGCAGTCTATTGCCGCAATGCCGATGTCAATATTTTTTGCCGGAGCAAGAAGTTCCAGAAATCTCATCCGGTCAGTTGTTTATTTTGAAAGAGCAGAGATGAGCTGCTTTGCCTGTGCGCCGAACTGAGGGTCGGAAGCTACTTTCTGATAATACTCAAGCGCTTTGCTCTTGTTGCCTGCTTTCTGGAAGAGGGCACCGACGGTGAATGCTATAGCGCTGGCGTTCTTCGCATTAGGATCAGCCTCAAGATATTTCTCGAAGAAAGAGATAGCGTTGCTGTCCTTGCCGAGCTTCTGGGAAGCCTGGCCTGCGATGAGGAGAGCCTGGGCGTTTGATTTGATCTCGTTGGCTTTCTCGGCAAGAGCTACTGCGTCAGCATATTTGCCGCCTTTCAGCTGAGCTGCGGCCTTCTTTAGGTAAGCGGTTCCGAGCACCTGCTTTGCATTTGCCTCCTGACCGTTGGCGGCGGCGATATTGAGATATTTCTCTGCCTCCTCGAGGTTGCTTCCGCTGAGAAGCTGTCCGAGACGGAGAGCTGATACTGCGTTGGTGGAATCAGCTGCGAGCACTTCCTTGTAACCTGCGATGGCGCCTGCGATATCCTTGGCCTTGAAAGCTGCGTCAGCAGCGTCTTTTGCTTTGGTTACGAGTACTTTAGGAAGAAGATCCTCGATTTCTGCGGAGATATCCTCATTGCCATATTCTTTTGCTTTTGCGGCAGCCTCTTTCATCTTGGCCACGGCTCCGTCGAAATCTTTGTTGTTGTAAAGTTCCTTGCCGATGGAGAGCATAACTGAAGGAATGGCGTTTTTGCAGTTGGCAACAACGTCCGCACCTTCGTCGCCGATGCTTTCAGCCATAGTGAGGGCTTTCTGGAAATACTCGAGGGCGCCGGTTTTGTTACCCATTGTGAGAGCTTCGGCACCGCTATTGTAAGTAGCTGTAGCGGTGGCAAGATCCTGCGCATACAGCCCTGCTGAGAGGGCAAGCGCCGAGATTGCAAGAATAATCTTTTTCATAATCTATTAGTGTTTTTAATTGTTCTCAAAATGCGCAATTCTTACAAATATACAAAAAATATAGTATTTTTGTGTAAACAGCGAATTTTTATGGCGAACAACATAATATGTAAGGTATTAATTTGCTTGGCCGCTGTCCTTGTACCAATAATCGTGCCTGCCGCCGGCCTGCCTACTCTTCCGGCCGCTTCGCAGGTCAAGACAGGTGCTTTGGACAATGGCATCACCTACTATCTCGTGACCAATCCTACGGAGAAGGGGAGGGCTGACATATCTCTCGTCCAGAAAGGCGGTTACGATGATGAGAACGCGGTCACGAGGGGGAGTTCGGCTGTCAATGCGATGGGTTCTTTAGCCTCCCTGCCGCATTTTGCCACATATACTCCTTATAAATTCCTGTCCCGAAACTGTATATGGCCGGGGCCGGATGGCTATGTCAGTGTTTCGGAGGATGCGACAGTTTACCGCTTCAGCAAGCTTGAACTTTCCCGCTCCAAGGAGATGGTGGATTCGGTGATGCTGATGATTTTCGATATCATCGCTACTCAGTCTTTTACTTATGGGGGCAGATATGTTCCCCAGAATCAGGCGATAATAATTTCCGGAGATATTGATGCTGCGGCAGTGCTGAACAAGATGAATATGCTGTCCCTGCTTGTCACCAAAGGAGGCAAGTCACCTCTTGTCCAGAAATATGAATGGACGGGAACCCAGACTGCCGGATACCGCCTCGTTCAGGTCGGTGATTCTGGAATTGTCTGGCTCACAGCGGAATATGATTCCCCGAGAACACCGCGAGCCAATATGCCGACAGTGCAGCCTTTGGTGTCACAGAAATTTGCCTCGGAATTCGGAATAATCCTTAAAAAGAGACTGCGGAACGCAATGCGCGCGGCCGGAGTGCCGGTAGCGGACATCGCTTATTCCTATATGAATAGTGCTGAAGCTCCCGGGAACGAGAAATACCGTATCACCGTCGGGACTTCTCCGGAATATCTGGACAAGGCGGTAAGAGTCCTTTCCTCCACATTGGCAGGACTTGACGAGAACGGTTCGGTTGTGGAAGAATACCGGGATGCGCAGAATGAACTGATGATGGATCTCAGGCGTGATTTTACGGGTGATGTCGTGGACAATTCCCGTTATGTCGATATGTGCATTTCGTCGTTCCTTTACGGTTCGACCCTTGCGTCTTCAAAATCCAGAATGGACTTTTTCGTCACCAAGAACATTCAGGATGACATAAGCGTGCGCCTGTTCAATAATTTTGTTTTCGCATTGCTGGACAAATCCCGCAATCTCACTCTTGAGTGCCGGGGGGATTCGTCCGTTGTGTCTGAAGCTGCGGTGATGGATGCATTCTCATCTTCGTGGAAACCGTCCGGAGAAGCCCAGTACGTCATCAGCCGCAGCGACACTCTGAAATTCAAGAAGAATTCCTCCAAGGTCAAGCTCAAGCTGGCAGCCGCTGAACCTCTTTCGGGCGGCCAGTTGTGGACGTTTGACAATGGTATGAGGGTGATTTACAAGAGTGTGCCGAACACCGGAACCTTCAGATATATGTGGCTGCTCAAGGGAGGCTATTCGCTTGTGCAAGGGCTGAAACCGGGCGAGGGAGCGTATATATCTGATATGCTGGGACTTTATGATGTTTCCGGAATGGATTGCCAGAGTTTTGCGGATATGCTGGCGGCCAACGGAATAGCTATGGACTGCGAAGTGACAATCTCTGATATGAGAATTGGCGGAGCGGCCCCGTCCTCCCGTCTCCAGCTTCTTCTCCGCTCTCTCCAGTCCCTGGCCAATGACAGGAGTATCAATAAAGGTGCTTATGAATATTACCGCAAATGCCAGGAAGTCAGGATGGCCGGACACAGACCCGGGGAGGCTGTACTTGACAGTCTGATGTTTCCGGACAATCTTTATTCCGCTTACAGAAGGCGGGTGAATCTGTCGGATGATTTCCAGAAGCGCACGGAGAAATATTTTGAAAGCGAATTTTCCAAGATGAATGACGGCGTCCTCCTGCTCGTCGGTGATTTCGATGAATTTGAACTTAAAAAACTGCTCTCAAGGGAGCTTGGCGGATTCAGGACAGACAAGGTTTCGGCGCCACGTTCCAGGGTCCAGCCCCAGGTGCTTTCCGGAAAGAACACCAGGATTGTGGATGGCCGGAATGCCAGGGCGCTGATGGGATTCTCCGCTCCGGTGATGTTCACTTCATCAAGCTATATGTCATCCTGCATTGCCGCAATGGCGCTGGAGGACAGACTGTCCAGGACACTGGCCTCGTACGGCTGGCACGGAGCGTTCAGATGGGAGTTTGATTCTTTCCCGGAGGAGAGGTTCAGTTTCTATCTGGATGCAGCCCCTTCAGTGCGCACCGGAGTGCCTGCGTCCCTTGTGCCTTGTGACTCTGTGGATGAGGTGATGGCCGGTATCCGGAACAGTGTCTCCACATTCGCGTCAGCCGGTCTTGACAAGTCTGAGCTGGCGGTCTATAAGGCCTCACTGTCCAAATTGTTCGACTCAAGGATGGCCGGTCCGGAGACTGTGATGTCAATGCTGACAATGCGTTATTCTTCCGGGAAAGATTTAGTCACAAAATATGCGGAAAAGATAAACACTGTGACTTCTGAATCAGTTGTAGAGATTGTCAAAGCTCTTGCGGCCGGGAGAAGGGGAGAGTATGGAGTGCGCGCTCCGAAGAAACCTCTGGTGGAGGCCGTGCAGAAGATTCCGGAAATTCCTGTGGAGAATATGAGACCTCAGCCAGCCGCGGATTCGGCGGGAGTGAACCGTGCGGCTTACCGTGCTGTCGGCCTGGACAAGAGCGATGAGCCTTATTGGGCTGATATCCGGAATTTCAGGGCTTTGGCGCTGACTCTTCCGGAGCCTGCGGTCTATGTGCCTGTTCCAAAAGTGGATGCGGATTCAATCTCGGCTGACTGCGATATGCTGATTGAGGAGATCGGCAATTCAGTGCCGGACTTCGAGCCGGTGGATGACTCGGTGGTTGTGGAGAAAATTCCGGAGGATGAGATATTCAAATTGAAATTACGAACACTTGATGAGCAGAAATGAACGTTTCGGGACAATCTTCGAGATAGGGGATTGCCTGGTGTCAGAAGAAATTGTGACTGAATACTTTGCCTGTGATTATGAGAAATGCCGCGGGTGTTGCTGCATTATTGGTGACAGCGGTGCGCCTCTTGCGGAGGATGAGGTGGAGAAAATTGAGGAGGCCTATCCGGAGTTCTCCCCGCTGATGAGGGAGTCCGGGCGCAAGGTGGTGGCGGAGAAAGGATTCTTCGAAATCGACGTTGACGGGGATGTTGTCACGCCGCTCTCTCCGGGTACTGAAGAGTGCGCATACACTCATTTCGATGAGAACGGAAATTGTTTCTGCTCTATAGAAAGATGCTGGTTCTCAGGTAAATGCAAATTCCGCAAGCCTGCTTCCTGCTGGCTTTATCCGATACGTGTCACAGAACTGACCGGCGGCCGGCACGCTCTCAACCTGCACAGGTGGAATATCTGCCGGGATGCGTTCGAGAACGGGAAAAAGAAAAAGGTCCGCGTTTATGAATTCCTGCGCGAACCTCTGACAAGTGTCTATGGCGAAGAGTTTTACTCCGCTCTGTCATTTGCGGCGAGCAAGTTCCTCGCCGAGTCATAGTCTTCCGGATTGACTTTCAGTTCAATGCCGACATAGCCCGCATTGAGGCAGGGGTATGTGGAGTCCTGACCGAAGATTTCTGCCTGAATCCCGTTGGCTCTCAGCATTCCTGCCGCAATCTCCGCACTCATCTGGTCCGGAAATCTTGCCACAGTTTTGAGTTCATCTGCCATAGCTGATAGGTATTTGAATTAAACAATATGATGTGCTCCGCTTACTCGTTTTCGCCGTTGCGGAAACGGTTCTCAAGAGCGTATATTATCCTTATTGTGTCTTTCCTCAAGCCTTCTATGCAGTATCCTCCGAGTTCTCGGGTAAAGGTGATTCTGTCCTCGAACATCCTGGAGATTCTGTTTATCAATGAATGGTTGCGGAAAGTCAGGTTCTCCCCGTCCTCAGATTCGAGTGCGTAACCGCGGTCTTCCATAGCCGCAATGAGGCTGTCCCTTATTTCATTGTATTCCCCTGGAATGATGGCACTCTTTTTGACAAATCCGAAAACCGGATAGACGGCTGACACGCAGGCGAACATTATCGCAATCTGGATCAGGGAGTTGTATCCTCCCCTGAACATCGTCTCAATGTTGCCGTCCACCACGTGAGCGATTACGAGAATACTCATAAACACAACGAGCAGGAATGAAAAGTAGAAGAAATATTTGACGGCTCTTATAATGTATTTTACAACATTGTTCATAATATAAACACTTTTTATTTGCGCAAACTTACGTAAAAAACGTGATATATCTTACAAATTAGTTATTTTTGTACAAATATTAATCGAAACTATTATGGGAACTGATCCTATTATGGAGCGCCGCGAGCAGGAAGCCCGGCTTGCCAAAGAGAAAAACTTGAAAACCACTATGTACGTCCTTGTGGCTGTCGCATTGGTTTTAGCGGCTGCTTTAGCCTATATATGGACCCAGAAGGCGTCGCTGATCAGCGATCTGGAGCTTGAGAAGCAGGATTTGACAGAGCAGATCGAGAGCCTCCAGAATGATTATGCCAATCTGTCATCAGACTATGATTCAATCAATTCCCAGCTCGATACGTCACGTGCAGAGGTCGCCAATCTCGTTGAGCGCATCAAGCAGACAGAGGCTACCAACAGGGCGATGATACGCAAATACCAGAAAGAGCTTGGTACTCTGCGCAGTATAATGAGGAATTACATAGTCCAGATTGACTCGCTCAATACATTGAACCACAAGCTGACGGCAGATGCGGCGGCTGCGCGCAGGGAAGCGGCGGCGAGCAGGGCGCAGAGCAGGCAGCTCACCGAGCAGGTGGAGGCTCTGTCAGGCCAGGTTGCGGCCGGCTCTGTAATCAAGGCGCGCGGGCTCAGGATCGAGGCATACAATTCCAGCGACAAAGTCACCGACAGGAGCAGCCGGGTTGTGAGACTTCTCACTTCTCTCAGCCTTGTTGAGAATGACCTGGCTCCGAAAGGTCCTGTCGTGGTCTATATCAGGGTGAAGGATCCGGACGGAATTATCCTCACCAACGCCAACCGCACCTCGTTCCAGTTCAACGGCGAGACTATGGTGGCATCCGCTTCAAGGCGGGTTGACTATGAGGGACAGGAAGTTGACCTCAGCATCTATCTCAATGACATTCCGTCATATACCAAGGGCATATACACTGTTGAGGCTTATACGGAGCAGTCCAGGCTCGGTACAGCGGAGCTTATGCTCAGGTAGTGTATGATATACGTCCACGTGCCTTTCTGCAGAAGTTTCTGCATATACTGTGATTTCTTTTCCGTAGCTGTTCCGAAGTGCTCCGGAAAGCAAGCCGGGGAACAGGCCGGATTGTTTGGCAGATATGCGGAATTAGTTGTGAACGAGGCGTCTGTGCGGGCGGATGAAATACTGGACGCAGTGAATATCCACGGCAGTCCGGACACGTTGTATGTTGGAGGCGGCACCCCATCGGTGCTGCCTTTCAATGTTCTGGAGCGTATGGTCTCAGGAATAGGAAGTGCGCTGGGCCGGGGAACACCCTTTAAGTATGATGAATTTACCCTCGAAGTGAATCCCGATGACATTGTGGAGAACGGTCCCGGTTATCTCGCAGGCCTGCGTTCGACAGGAGTGAACCGAATCAGCATGGGTGTCCAGTCGTTTGATGACGGGATGCTCCGCTGGATGAATAGGCGGCACGACTCGGCAGAAGCATTGAAGGCGTTCGGCATGCTCCGGGACGCAGGTTTCCGGAATGTCAGCATTGACCTGATTTTCGGTATCGACGGAATGACAATGGAAATGTGGGAAAAGACCGTTGACCGGGCAGTCGCACTCGCTCCTGAGCACATTTCGGCATACCAGCTGTCGATCGAGGAAGGAAGCGCTTTGGGCCGTCTCGCATCGGAGGGAAAATACAGGGAAGCTGATGAGAATCAATGCCGTGCGCAATATGATATGCTATGCGCCAAACTCTCAGCCGCCGGATATGAGCACTA
The DNA here is from genome assembly GCA_029007435.1 of Bacteroidales bacterium. Classification (GTDB taxonomy): domain Bacteria; phylum Bacteroidota; class Bacteroidia; order Bacteroidales; family UBA932; genus Cryptobacteroides. The sequence goes on along the minus strand of JAQXHU010000044.1, from coordinate 10,896 downwards.
CGAGATATCCAACTTCGCGCTACCCGGTTTCCGTGCGGTGCACAACTCCGCTTATTGGGAACGTCTCCCATATACGGGACTCGGTGCGGGTGCGCATTCTGCCTGCATTTCCGGAGGCCTTCTGAATATCCGCCGATGGGCTGTGGACGACATAGAAGGATATATGTCTGGAAAGTCAGGAGGTATGGAGTACCTCTCGCAGGAGAATATTGAAACAGAACAGATTATGCTTGGTCTTAGGACTGCTGACGGGGTTCCGGAGGAGATTCTTCCTCCGGCTGTGGTAAATGACCTGGTGGCTGAAGGGTCGCTGGGCCATTCACGTCTGCCAGGCCGTCTGAGGATTCCGGAAGACCGTTTTTTCATTTCTGACGAGATTATCCGCTCGCTTACCTGACAGACTTCAAAATATTTGACATTAGAAAAAAATCCTTATCTTTGGCCCGCTATGCTGGACAAAGAGAAAGAACTGCTGATGAAACTTGCGGAGGGCGACGAAGCCGCCTTCCATAGGCTGTTCGAGTATTATTATCCGAGAGTCAAAGTGTTCCTGTCACGTATGATAGAATGTGACGAGGATGTCAAAGACCTGACACAGAATATCTTCATCAGAATCTGGATACTCCGGGCAATGCTCCCGGAGATTAATTCATTCGGTGCGTATCTCTACCGGATGAGCCGGAATGCGGCCATAGATTATTGCAAGTCCAGAGGTGTCAGAGTCTCCCTGCCGGACGAGTTCGAGGGCTATGCTGAAGAATCGTCAGACGAAAAGTATGTAGCCAGGGAGACAGAGCTCCGCATTTCGAGGGAGGTCAGTATGCTGCCCCGGAAAAGGAGGAAGATTTTCATAATGTCCAGAGTGGAAGGCCTGCCAAATGCCGAGATTGCCAAAAGACTTGACATTTCCGTCAAGACGGTTGAGAATCAGATAACATTGGCACTCAAACAGTTGCGTGGTGTCGTATCAGTCATTGCCCTGATTATGGGAATATGAGATAATTTTTTTGAAACTTTTTTTGGGGGTTGACCCTGTTTTTTCAGTCATAGGAGTAAAACACATAGTTATGGCATTTAAAGAACCTGATTTCTGGGACAGACTTGACATCTCCTCCGTCAGCGCGGAAGAGACCGAAAGGTCTTATTCCGAGGTTCTCTCCAAGGCGAAAAAACTTGAGGCGTCATACGAGCTCCGAAAACTCAGGGCAGGAAGAAGGCGTTCAGCATTGCGTGTCATTGCGGGGATTGCCGCTGTTGTCGCCCTGATTATCGTTCCTGCGGTTTCAGTTATGTATGTGCGCCGCTCGCTGGACAGGCCGGTTCAGCCTGTGACTGCGGAGTTCCGCGAGTTTATCGCCAGGAAAGGCGAGATCCGGGAACTTGTCCTGCCGGACCAGTCGAGAGTCACCCTCAATGCAGGGAGCACACTGTTCTATCCTGAGACTTTCTCCGATGTCCGTTATGTCTATCTGAGCGGAGAGGCCGTCTTCGATGTGACCGCCTCCGGGGAACATCCTTTCATTGTGAAGACCTCCGATGTGAGCGTCCGTGTCCACGGAACACGCTTCAATGTCAGTGCCTACCCGGATGAGGACAATGTCAATGTCGCCCTCTGCCGCGGAGCCGTGAGCGTCTCTCCTAATAAAGGGGATGCTGTTCCGGTCGAGCTCAAGCCGGACCAGAGCTACCGGTATTCCAGGATAGACGGCTCGTCTACAGTGACTTCCGTGAATTCTTCGGAATACACTGGATGGGAGAGCGGCAATCTTTCATTCCATTCCCAGGACATCCACAGTGTGGCCAGGACCATCGGCCGGCGCTTCAATGTGAATATCTATGTGACAACCGGAAAGTATGACAAGGCTGTAATCACGGCCAAATTCATACACGGCGAGACATTCGAGGAGCAGATGAACGCAATCTGCCGTCTCGTTCCGGGAATGAAATATTCCGTCTCGGGCGAAAACGTTTACCTGAGATAACCAATATCATTCACTAATACCAACTTTATAACATCTTAACAATGAAAAGATTCTCAGCATTCATCTGTGTGCTGATGGGAGTCGTTCTTCCGCTGGGCCTTTCCGCCCAGAATCAGACCGTCACATTCCCTCAGGAGGAAATGAAAATTTCCGAGGCGTTCAGTGTGGTCGAGAAGCAGACCGGATTGTCCATCGCATACAACGAAGACCTGCTGGATGTGGGCCGGGTGGTATCTCTGCCACCAAGAAAACCGCTAGACGAAGCTATGTCCGCAATCTTGGAAGGTACTGGCACCAAGGCCACCTATCAGGGAAAACTGATTCTGATTGTCCAGAGCAATGTGGTGAAGGACAGTCAATTGAAGACTTATTCCGGCATTGTCCGGGATGATGCCGGCCCGGTAGCGGGCGCGGTTCTGATGGTCAGCAGCGGAAAAGACAACGCTGTGACCGATGTTGACGGGCGCTTCTCTGTCAAGGCAAAACCGGGAGACATTCTCAAAGCCGCGATGCTCGGCTATAAAGATGCCGTCATCTCACTTGGATCAAGGACGGAAGGTATTGAACTGCTTCTCGTTGTGGACCAGAACCTTCTGACCGAGTCTGTTGTGGTGGGTTATGGCACAATGCAGAAAAAAGACATTACATCGGCTATCGGCTCATACAAGCCTTCGGAATTGAGTGCACGCCAGGTCCTCGGTGCTGACGAACTGCTCCAGGGTCGCATTCCGGGCGTGAACATCACCTTCGCTTCCGGTATCCCGGGCAGCAAGAACAGGGTCAGTATCCGTGGTATAGGTTCTCTTACAGCCGGCAACGAGCCGCTCTATGTCATTGACGGAGTGCCGATAAGCAATACTTCCGCCGATGCTGGCGGATGGTCGGCCCAGTCTATGAACGGACTTTCTGAGATGAACCCGTCAGACATCGAGTCAATCCAGGTGCTCAAAGACGCCGCGTCCGCAGCCATCTATGGTTCCAGGGCCACCAACGGTGTCATAATCATCACCACCAAGAAAGGATTGAAGGGCACTCCGAAAGTAACAGTGGATGCTTCTGTCAGTCTCTCAAATCTCACGAGGACGGACCGTCTGGATATGTGCGACGCCGACCTGTATCTCGAAGTGATGAATGAGGCTATAGACAACTACAATATCCAGACCGGAAGCTCGCAGCCGAGACTCGACAATCCGTATCCGGGCAAGCCCCAGGTGAAAATGCTGGATATGATTCTGCGCACTGCCTTTACTTGGAATGCAAATGTTTCGGTATCAGGTGGCTCAGACAGGTCGAGCTATTATATCGCCGCCAATGCGAAGCATAATGAAGGCGTTTTCATAGGCAATGAACTGGACAAATACAATTTCAAGACAAACCTGAGTTCGGACGTCAGGAAATGGCTTTCTGTAGGCGCCACAGTCAATCTCAGCTACTCTCGCAACAACCGTGTGCCTACCGGTTACGATATCGGCTCTTCACTCATTCCGCGAGCTCTTGAGCAGCGTCCTTGGGACAGCCCGTACAATGCGGACGGCAGCTACAACAAGGGCGGAAGCGAGCTGCTGAACCACAACCCTCTCCAGATTCTCAATGAGGAGAATGTCTATATCAAGAACTTCAGGATGTACGGTTCGGCTTATGCCAAGTTCAACATCTGCAAGGGGTTGAATTTCAAGACCAGCTTCGGTGGCGACTTTATGTCCACAGAGGAGCACGTTCACTACACCTCCCAGCACAATTATGGAAAGTCGGTGGGAGTGCTCACCGATGCAAGGAAGTCTTATTCATCCACAGTTGTTGAGAATGTCCTGACATTCAACAGAAATTTCGCAGAGAAATTCACTCTTGACGTTGTCCTCGGACATTCTTTCCAGAAAGATGACGTGTCCACAGCCAAGCAGACAGGGCAGGGCTTCCCTTCTGATTCGTTTGACGTGAACTCGGTGGCCGCTGAATACACCGACGTGTCCACGGGACTGTCGTCCTGGGCGCTCCAGTCCTATTTCTTCAGGACTACATTGAACTGGATGAACCGTTATCTGATGACTGTGACAATGAGGGCCGATGGTTCTTCAAAATTCTCCAAATCAAACAGATACGGATATTTTCCTTCAGTGTCCGCAGGCTGGAATCTCTCCGAGGAACCTTTCTGGAACGAGAAGTCCATCAATGCGAAAATAAGGGCCAGCTATGGTTCCACCGGCAACCAGGGCGGAATAGGCAACTACGCTTATCAGGCACTTGCGGCCGGCGGTTACAACTATATGGGACAGAACGGACTAGGCCTTTCGTCCAGGGGCAATAAAGACCTGAAATGGGAGGTGGCTGATCAGTACGATGTCGGAGCTGACCTGTCATTCTTCAACGGAGCTTTGACTTTTACGGCGGACGCATTCATCAAGGACACCCGCAACCTCCTGTACAGCAAGCCGACAGCCGCAACCGTGGGCTACACGACTTTCACCAGCAACATCGGCTCGATGCGCAACAAAGGTATCGAGCTCGCTATCGGGGGAAGTGCCGGCAAGGGTGATTTCAACTGGCGCGGGGATTTCAATATTTCATTCATACGCAATAAGTTGACTTCACTCATCGATGATAATGAGGTTCTCACAACCGACTCCATGCATGCGCTGAAAGTCGGCAAGGAAGTGGGCAGTTTCTATCTCATCAAGATGCTCGGAATCTACCAGCACGACGAGGAGGTTCCAGAAAACCTTTACAATCAGGGCGTGCGTGCCGGTGACTGCATCTACGAGGATGTCAATGGAGACGGCGAGATTGACGCCACGAATGACAGGCAGTTTGTCGGCTCCGCCAATCCGAAATTCTCTGGCGGTTTCAACAACTCCTTCTATTTCAAAGGCTTCGACCTGAACATATTCTTCACATTCTCCTACGGGAACAAACTCTACGAGCTATGGACCGGCGGCTACAGAATGGGAAATGGAGTATGGACTCCTCTCAAGTCGGTGGCGGAGAAGAGATGGACCGGGCCTGGGACCACCAATTCCACCCCGAGGGCTGTCTATGGATATTCCTGGAACTCGACGAAGTTCGCCAACACCAGGTTCCTGCACGATGCCTCATATCTGAGATGCCGCAATATCTCGCTGGGCTACACCCTGCCTTCAAGGCTTACCTCAAAGGCCGGAATCGACAAGCTCCGTTTCTATGTGCAGGTTGACAACCTGTTCATCGTAACGCCTTATCCGCTTCTGGACCCTGAAGTCAATGTCAGTCTGTCCGCTATGAATATGGGATATGACTTCCTCTATCCGTCCCAGCCGAGGACATTCTCTCTTGGATTAAATCTCAAATTCTGATGAATATGAAGACATTAAGATATATCACTGCATTGCTGTTGGGAATGTCGCTGACACTGGCCCCGGGGTGTGACAGCCTTCTTGATCAGTATCCGCACAATGCGGTATCAAGCGACAATCTCACGGACGATGATGCCCAGCTGTTGCTGACAGGTCTCTATTACATTGTCCAGAACAAACCGACGAACAACGGTTATGCCGCATTCGACATTCTCGGCGGCGACATCATCAGGGGCGGCGCATCGGGCTACCAGATTCCTTACCTGCTCGTGATGGACCTTGTCACAGAGTCCAGCGGCTTCATAAGCGGCCAGTGGAACGGCTATTACACAGCGCTTTACCAGGTCAACAACTTTATTTCATCGGTGGAGAAGATGGAGGCTTCCGCCTCTGTTGAGCAGATGCTCGGAACAGCGCATTTCTTCCGCGGACTGCTTTATTACAATATAGCTTCCAGATGGGGTGCAGCTCCTGTCATCAAGACTCCGACGAGCGATGACGTGGCCTGCAGCCCTGAAGATGAAGTATGGGCGTTCACGGCCTCTGAATTTGAGATTGCCTCCAGGACCTGTGCGGATTTCTCCACCAAGAACTATGTCTCGAAACAGGCTGCCAAGGCATTGCTGGCAAGAACATACCTCGCTATGGGCAAAAAGGCTGAGGCCGGAGCCCTGGCTGAGGAACTAATCGCTGACAGTAATTTCGCATTGGAGGGATTTGACAAGATTTTCCGCGGAGTGGCCAACAGGGAGGAAATTTTCACGTTTGCCAACCTGCAGGACGAGTCCTCCGTCAATCTGAGCGCCTCGCTCTACTATTCGAGGGAGTCTCCGGTGGGAGGTTCTTACACTTACGCTCCGACCCAGGCTGCTATGGATATGTTCGTTCCTAATGATGAGAGGACTGCGTATTCTGTTGATATGCAGGGAACCAACAATGTCGTGAATAAATACTGCAGCGGCGAGGCCGGCACTGATCCGCTTTATATCACCCGTCTTGGGGAGATGTACCTCATAAGCGCCGAATGCAACGGCCTGGCAAAAGGAGGTCTCCAGCGCCTGAACGAATTGAGAACCTTCAGGGGGCTTCCAGCGGTATCTCCGGCCACTGATGAGGCTTTTCTCGATGCAGTGCTGAACGAAAGGCGCCTGGAGCTGTTCGGCGAGGGATTCAGGTGGTTCGACCTGGTCCGTACCGGAAGGCTTGAGACCACTGTCTCATTGGCGGAAAAGTACACCCGTTTCCCGATTCCGACGAGAGATTTGGGCCTGAATCCGCTTTTGGAGCAGAATCCTCTCTGGAAATCATCTGAAACTGTTGACAATGAGTAAATTATGACTAAAATGAAGAATAAGCTATATATACTTCCGGCGGTCACTGCTCTTTTGGCACTGTGCTGTACAAAAGAGTTGCCGACCACTACTCCGGATACTGACTACCGTGCCCGCACGGAGCTCGGGAAAATGCTCCAGGACGGCTGCCCGGTTGTGGCACATACTTATGCGGACTCGTCTTTCCTTCTCGGTCTGGGCGTCGAGGAGACAGATGTGCATGTCCAGCTGGTCAACGGAAAGGTGGAGCATATGTTCTTTGTGCGTGCTGACCTGAACAATCCCGGAGTGACTGTCAAGGTTGGAATGCCATATGACACAGATGTTTATTCGAATTTCCAGAAGCAGACCCTGACCGAGATGGCTTCCTGGATGGATGCTCCGGGCCGACGTGTCGTGGCTATGGTGAATGCTGATTTCTGGGATATTTCCAACGGGGATATCCGCGGGCCTATCCACAGGAACGGCAATATCCTGAAAGACACTTTCATATACTCGGAGAAGCTTTACCAGCAGGCGCTCAGCTTTATGGCAATCGACTGGGACGGCAATCCAATAATCCGTGACTCGGTTGACTACAGGCCGATGAAGAAGGAACTCAAGGAATGTACCGGAAGCGGAGTTATTGTACTTCGGGACGGAGTCGTCCCGGACCAGACCAACTATCCGGGACGTGATCCCCGCACCTGCATCGGCTACACCCCTGACGGCATCCTGTATATGCTTGTCTGCGACGGCAGGAGCCAGCTCTGGTCACTCGGACTGGACTACGAGGAAATGGGACATATAATGAAGGCTGTCGGATGTGTGTGGGCTGTGAACTTCGATGGAGGAGGCTCAACTGAACTGATTGTCCGCCATCCGATTGCGGATGTGTTCCAGATAAGGAACCGCCCGACTGACGGGGCGGAGAGACCAGTAGTGAACACCTGGGCCGTATGTGTGGATGAACCGTAAATCAAGGAGGGACAATTATGAGAAAATATTATGCAATAATGGTTCTTGCCATAGCCTCGTTGCTGTGCGGATGCTCCGATTCCGTGGAGAATGAATCTGCGGCAGGCTTTCCCCAGCTGTTCTCGATAATGCCGAAGGCCGGCAATGCGGGGACCGAGGCTGTAATCTCCGGATATTGGTTCTCGGAGAAAATCTCTGATATCCAAGTGGATGTGAACGGGAAACCGGCCACTGTGGTTTCCAGCAGCATCGACCGCATCAATGTGGTGATGCCTGAAAACGAACTTGGAACATATTCCATCAAGGTGACTGTTTCCGGCAATATTGCCGAAGGCCTGAAATTCAGGTATGCGGAGGCTCCTGAGAAAGAGGCGCTCACAGTGTATTCCTATATGCCTTCGAGCGGAATCGAGGGTGACGAGGTGACTGTAAGCGGCCTTTGCTTCTCGCATAAGATTGAGGAGAACGAGGTGACAATCAATGGAGTGCGTGCCGAGATCAGGGAGGCCATCCCGAACAAGATGGTGATTGTGCTTCCTGACAATCCGCAGGGCCAGTACCCGATGGTTGTCAAGGTAGGGGACGAGGTCGCCGAAGGTCCTCTGTTTACATATCTCAAGAAACCTGAGCTGGAAATCACTTCGATTTCACCTTCATCAGCTGTAGCCGGCTCGGAGGTCGTGCTCAGCGGCAATCTTTTCAGCCCTGAACCTGCGGACAATCACATTACTGTCAATGGAAAAGCTGCGGAAGTGCTTACCGCTTCAGTGACCGAACTGACAATTGTCGTCCCTGAAAATCCTCTCGGGACATATCCGGTGATTTTGACTGTCGGGGACAAGACTGTCACAGGTCCGGACTTCACTTATCTTGAGAAGATATATACCTATGAGGTCAGGACTGTTTCCGGAACTGCCGGCCGCAGTGATGCCAATGTCTTTGTTGACGGAGGTCCTCTTGAGACCAAGTACAGGCTGCCTCACGGGCTCTGTTTCCTTCCTGACGGCAGACTAGTTATCGGCGACAGGGGCAATCACGCAGTCAAGGTGATGGAACTCAGCGGTTATACCACGACCACAATCTATCCTGTCACCGGAGTACCTAACCTTCTGAACAACCCTTGGAGGCTGCGGGCTGACGCTTCAGGCAACCTGTTCATAGCCAGCAAGGCCAACAAGAAGATTGTCCGCTATGATTTCAGTACTTCATCTGCAGAGGTGGTTATTGAAGGCCTGGGTGATCCGCTTGACGTATGCTTCGACAAAGCCGGAAGACTCTATGTGATGGACAGGGGCGTGAAAAAGATTCTCCGCTATGAGAAGGGCGTTTACACAGACCCTGTGGATTTCATTACATTTGCATCGGAAGGCCCTTTGTGTATGGATTTTGACAAGGACGGAAATCTCATCGTTGCAACCAACGGTTTCCATTTCTACAAAGTTTCCCCTGACGGAACCGCTGAGATTATTGCCGGCAATGGGGTGAAAGGCTCGTCTGACGGCACTCTCCGCGAACCGTTGACCGCTTCGTTCGGCGAGGTCTACGGATTGTCCATAGCACCTGACGGAATCATATATTTCGTGGATGCCACCTATCATACGGTCAGGATGATAAATCCGGGTCCGGATGGATATGCGGATGCCTCTGTACGCACCGTGGCCGGTAAATCCGGCACCACCGGAAAGGCTGACGGCATTGGTACTTCGACTACATTCTATATGCCTTACGACATCTGCGCCTCGCCTTCGGGAGACAAATTGTATGTCGTTGATTTGATGAACTTCCTTATCAGGGAAATAACGATTAAAGATTGAAACTATGAGATTGATTTTCAATAAAATATCAATGGCTGTGGCCGGCCTGTCCATAATTGCGGCAGGCCTGGGCCTGACCTCCTGCGGAGATGACGAGTACATTGCGCAAGTCACTGAGTTGAGGCTTGTCTCGGTCAATCCGGAGAATGGATATCCTGGCGACATAGTGACGATTCTCGGAAGGAATTTTTCCACTGTGGCCGGGCAGAACACTGTGACTGTTGCCGGACAGAAAGCGGAGATACTTGAGGCGAAAAAGGATGAACTCCAGATTATTCTTCCGGATGTCGAGCCTGGCGATTACACCATCAGTGTCACAGCCCCTTCGGGCACAGTGGAAGGCTTGCCGTTCACATTCCTCAAAGTTCCTGACCATCAGTATCTTGTCACTACCATAGTCGGCCAGAAAGGTGCGTACAACATCACTGACGGGGTGGGTACGGCCGCCATCACAAAGCTGCCTACCGGTCTGAACAAGGCACCTGACGGGAGCATCTGGTTCACCTGCCGCGGCTTCAACAAAATCCGCCGCATCGCACAGGATCTTACAGTGACCACATTGGTGGACGTGGAGCTCGGCAGCTCCGCCATCTGGCAGGGATGCTTCACTCCTGACGGGAAATATTATTATTTCGTTGACAAGGCAAAAGGAATGCTCCGCAGGATTGATGTGTCGGATTACTCAGTGTCCACTGTGGCTTCCGGCATAAAGAGCCCGATGAACTGCTGCTGCGATGCCGAGGGCAATGTGTATGTTTCCGCAAGGGACAACAAGGCCATCTACAAGTTTGACAGGAACAATACGAAGACTCAGTACGCAGCGCTGGATTTCGGCCCGAATTATTGCAAATTCGCCCCTGACGGCAATCTGATTGTGACTCTGAACAGCGGTTACAAGTTTGTCTCCGTGGCTCCAGACGGAACAGTCACCGATTTTCTCGGCACTGGTGTCAAGCCGGACGAGAAGTCTGACGGCGAGCCCGGGAAGCCTCTGACTGTGCAGATAAAGACTTCTTTCGGATTCGATTTTGACAGCAACGGAGTGATGTACATATCTGACAACAGCTACAACTGCATCCGCAAGTTCACCCCGGGCCCGGGAGGCGATTATTCGACCGGCACTGTGGAGACGATTGTCGGCTCGACGAGCGGTTATGCTGACGGTACGGGCCTTAAAGTCAAGATGAACCAGCCGTACGAGCTGCTTGTCTATGATGACAACACGATTTATTTCACTGATACTGTGAACTATCTGATAAGGAAAATCACGATAAAGTAGCGTATTCCTTATATGCAAAGCGGGCTGGCCATTTCCGGTCAGCCCGCTTTATTTATTGTCAGATGTTATTTGTTTACAACGACTTTCTTGTTGGAGAGACGGCTCTTCTCGGCGCGGAAGCCCATAACGTGGCTTTCGATTGAGGCGTCGATGTTGCTCGTGAGCTTGGACTCGTCGTGGGTGTCGACTGCCTCGAGGAAGTCGCAC
>JAQXHU010000043.1 GCA_029007435.1 Bacteroidales bacterium | reverse complement strand
GCGATGAAGTTGGCGAGGTTGCCGAGCTGGGACATCGCATTGGTGGCTCCGAACTGAGTCTTGACAATCACACCCATAGGGTTCTGGAGACCTGTTACAAAAGAAATCATAGCGAACAGGAAGAACATAATTCCTATTGCTAATACGTTGCTGTTTTTGTTTGACATATATTAACGTTTTAATATTATTAACATTCCAGCGTGAGTTTTTGATTGGCGGAATCGTCATTCCGGTTCAAAATCGTGCTAATATACTAAAAAGAGCCGTTATCTCAAAATAAAATCAACGGTGCCGATGAAGGCTGCCGGACCGGTAAGCCATACATTGTCAGCCGTGAAATCACCTGCCGGAGAGAGAGACGGACGGAAAGACACGTCCAGGGCGGCAATCCGCGCCCTGACATTGCATAATAATCCAGCCGGCATTTCTCCTTCGGAGCAGGAACCGGCCCTGGCGGCAATCCAGGTGGCAAGAGCCGATGCGACAATGCCGGTGCCACAGGCAAGTGTCTCGTCCTCGACACCTTTCTCGTATGTACGGACAGTGATGTCAGCCGGTGAACCATCAGGACCGCCGGAAGCATTGACCTCTACAAAATTCACATTCACTCCCACAGGAGCGAAACGGGAATCGTGCCTGAGCATCCGACCTTCGCCTACAACATCCTGTGATTCAATATCTTCCACAAACCTGACAAGATGCCTTGTACCTGTGTCGAGAAACCAGTCGTCCGGGCCGGCCGGGCAACTGTCAGTTCCGGCATCGCTGCGGTGATAAGGGACCGCGCCCTCCACGTCCTTCATTTTCAGACGGACAATCCTCGGCTTACAGGAAAACGGGCCGCTCACCGGGCCTGCAAGTTCCGCAATATGAGGTCCGTCAGGAGCCTCAAATGAGAAACTGCTGAAACCGAGATCAGCGGCGAAGGCCACGATGCACCTTCCCCCGTTGCCGCACATCATACCGCCCGAACCGTCAGAATTGTAATATCGCATACGGAAATCATACTTGTCCGAATTTTCGAGCACCATCACTCCGTCAGCCCCGAAACCGGTATGGCGGTCGCAGAGAGATGCAATCAGTTCTTCCGAAAGTTCAATATGGCCAGCACGGCCATCCGCGACAAGAAAATCATTTCCGGCGCCGTGGTATTTGTAGAATCTCATATTATTTACCTGATATTTTCTCCGAAACCAGCCTGCACAACAGACGGACTCCTTCCCTTATGCGCTCCGGAGTCATAAACGAGTAATTCAGCCGCATCGTGTTCAGTCCCCTGCGGCTGCCGCCATTGTGTATGCTTTCCACAAAATCAGTGAAGAACATATTGCCGGACACGTAGGCCACCCCGGCAGAAAGCGCAGTGTCGTAGAACGCCACGGAATCAAAGTCCTCAGGTAGCGTAAGGAACAGGAACAGGCCGCCTTCCGGATGCGTCCAGGTGACTCCGGCAGGCATATTCCTCTCAAGTTCCTCCAGCATTATGTTCCGCTTCTCACGGTACATCGCTATGCTTTTCTTCAAGTTCTCATCCAGCCTGCCGGAAGTAATGAACTCCGCGGCCAGATACTGGTCAAAAACTGGAGGACAAAGGTCAAGAGCCTGTTTGCATACATATATCTGATGCAGGATGCCTGGATTTGCGAACATCCATCCGAGACGGAATCCGGGACACATTATCTTGGAAAACGAGCCTAGATGGACCACCCTGTCCGGAGAGAGAGAATAAATGGAGCGGACAGGCTCGCCCTCATATCTCAATTCTTTGTATGGGCAATCCTCAAGTATCAGAAAATCATATTCTTCCGCCAATTCGGCAATGATTTTCCTCTCCTCAAGAGTCATTGTCTCGCCTGAAGGATTCTGGAAATCAGGAATGACATACATCAGCTTAACTCTCCGGCCTTCCGCGGCAATATTCTCCAAAGCCTTCACATAAGCGGCCCTGAAAGCTTCCGGAGTCGGTTCAGGCTCCACGCCCACCATCTTCGCGCGGTAAGACTTGAATGACTGGAGAGCTCCGAGATATGTAGGATTGGAAGTCAATACCACATCTCCCGGGTCTATCAGCACCCTTGCGCAGACATCGATTCCCTGCTGCGAAGAGGTGGTGATCTGGATCCGCTCCATAGGTTCGCCGAACCTTTCCGAAACCGCCCTGCGCAGCTCCTCGACTCCCTGGGTGCCTCCGTACTGGAAAGCCTTGGGGCCATACTTGGAAAGCACATCCCGCATCGTTTCGCCTATTGATTCGACCGGAAACGCCTCGGGAGCCGGATAGCCCCCTGACAATGAATATATTGAATTAATATCGACTTTCTTGAAAATTTCCCTGGTGGGCGAGCTTACGAAGGAAGCCGTATCTTCTGAAAAGAATCTGCCGTAGTCCATTTGCTGAGTCATATATTCTCTTATCTGAGAAGGTCTTCGAGCACCACAGATGCATCGGTCCTGTCATCGCGGTATTTGACAATCACCGGAGTGTAAATATGGATACCAGCCTCTGCGCCAGGACCTTTGGTGACCGGACGGCTGCCGGCGACCACCACTGCCCCCGCAGGAACAACAAGCCTTCCGTACGCATCCGGACGGATATAGACCCCGTTCACAGCATCATAAAGCGCAGTGGATTTATTGAGTATGACACCTGAGCCGAGTACCGCACCCTCCTTAACGAGAACGCCCTCGTACACACCGCAGTTCCCACCGATGAAGACATTGTCCTCAATAATAACCGGCAGCGCTCCCACTGGTTCGAGAACTCCGCCTATCTGAGCCGCTGCAGCTAAATGCACATTCTTGCCAATCTGGGCACAGGAGCCCACAAGTGCGTGGGAATCAATCATTGAGCCCTCATCCACATACGCTCCGATATTGACATAGGCAGGCGGCATCATAATGACTGAAGGAGCGAGATACGCTCCACGCCTGACGGAACTTCCTCCCGGGACAATCCTCACCCTGTCCTCCACACTGAATGTACGGGCAGGTATGGTGTCCTTGTCAATGAAAGACATTCCCCCGGCAGACATATCTGTAAGCTTTCCGAGACGGAATCCGGTGAGTATCATCTCCTTGATCCAGGAGTTGACTTTCCATTCACCGTCAACCTTCTCCGCAACTCTTATTTTTCCAGACTCAAGATCGGCGCAGACCTCGAGAAATTTTTCCATTTCGTTCATCCGTGACATTTATTTCAGGTTTCGCAAGCCGGAACTCCTCATTCAGGCTGCAATTCAGTTATCACCCTTGCCAGCAGCTCCTTTGTCGGCTGGACAGCTTCCGTGAGAGGAAGACGCATTTCAGCAGTGCAATATCCCATATAGGAGAGCGCTGCCTTGACGGGAATCGGATTGCTCTCGATGAAGCAGGCATTATAAAGCGGCATCAGGCTGTTGTTAAGCCGTACAGCCTCCTTCAGGTCGGACCTGCGGACCGCCTCGGTCAACGCCTTCATCATCTTCGGGGCAACATTCGAAGCCACGCTGATGACTCCGTCACAGCCACTTGCCATCAAAGGCAATGTCTGGTCGTCATTACCGCTCAGCACTGAAAAGCCCTCCGGCGCAAGGCGTTTAATATCAATAATCTGGCTGACATTCCCGGAGGCCTCCTTAACAGACGCTATATTCGGCAGCGATGCTAGCCTGAGGACGGTATCAGTCTTCATATTGGTACCAGTACGGCCAGGTACATTGTACAGAATCACCTGCCTGTCAGTGGATTCCGCGACAGCTTTGAAATACTGGTACAGGCCTTCCTGCACAGGTTTGTTATAGAAAGGCACCACCACAAGATAGGCGTCAGCGCCGAAATCATCAAGCACCCTGATATTGCGGATTGTCGCCGCCAACGAGTTCGAGCCCACGCCCGCCACTACCGGAAGCCCTGCGGACTCTTCCTTGGCAATTCTCAGGAGTTCCTGTTTCTCAGCATCTTCCAGGCACGGAGTCTCCGCAGTGGAGCCAAGCGGGACGAGGAAATCCACTCCTGCCGCAACCTGTCTTCTGACCAGCCTGCGGTAAGCCTCGTAATCGACTTTTCCATCTTTGAACGGTGTAACAAGGGCCGTTCCCAATCCATTGAAATATATCATAGAATAATTGTAATAATCACTTTGTTTCAAGAAACAGATCCCGGAATTCGTTGACCAGGGTGACTTTCTCTCCTGCGGCAGCCTTCCCGGCGATGCCGTCAGCCATCACAGCGGCAAGTACGGCCCCTTCAGCGAATCCCTGGCGGGAAAAAGCCTCATGCTCGAAAGTCAGTCTGTCGCATCCCCCCTCGAATCCGACGGTATGAGTGCCGGCAAGTTCCCCGACACGGATGGAAGCGACATCCGGAGCGATTCCCATATTCGACTGGATATCAGAAGCTATCGTTTTGGCCGTGCCGCTCGGGGCATCCAGTTTGTGACAATGATGTTTCTCCACAATGTATGGAGCATAGCCTCCGGCTTTCGCAAGAAGTCTGGACGCAAGTGCGACAGCTGCTGAAAAGACATTGACCCCGACAGAAAAATTGGAAGCCCAGATCAACGGAGTGCCGCATTTCCCGAAACAGGAGAAGACCTCATCTTTTATATCATACCAGCCGGTGGTGCCGACCACTACAGCCTTGAATTTACCGGCAATCGCGCCGTAATTGGCCCGGAATGCGTCAGGGACAGTGAAATCCACACATACGCAGTCTTTTGCTACAGACGCATCCACTTCCGCGATATTCTCGCTCCACCCCGCGCATTCAATTCCCTTTTCTTTGAGAACGGCCTCGACCATTTTTCCCATCCTGCCGTAGCCGCTGATAAACACTTTCATAGTTCGCCCGTTTTAATAATATGACAGCCTCCTTTCCATCGGTCCGGTGGCTTCAAAAGCTGCTGTTCCGCTCCGCGAAACTTGAGTTACAAATATAATGAAACGTCAGAAAATCTCAAAATGCAGGGAGGACACCACTGACGCGGCCTTGTCCCTGTCAACTACAACGCTGACACTGAGCAGGGAAGGGCTGACCGACAGCATATAGATATTGCCCGCAGCGCCAAGGACTGCATCCATCACCTGTCTTGACACAGCCGCATTTCTGCCGACCACAGACACTAAAGCCTTGTCCTTGAACACCTTGACATCGAACCTGCGCCTGAGGGCCTCTACGGCCGCCAACTCACCCGGCTGCCCCGACTCCACGACCAGTGATACAATGGAGCCTGACGCCGAGGACGGTCCAGTCGCCACACCTGCAAGCCCTGTCTCCCCGAACACATCGGAAAGCATTGGCGAGACACCGGCGATTTTCCGGGACATAACCTGTATGAAATCGATATCGTCTTTAAGGGCGATGCTTTTCGGTCCGGGAGCGACCTCCTCGTACGTAACTTCCGACCCTTCTCCGTCAGGAGCGGCCGAGTTCAGCACAATAACAGGAATATTCCGGCTTCTTGCCGGTTCGATGGTCAGCGGATGGAGCACTCTCGCCCCGAGATATGCCATTTCCGATGCCTCCTCATAAGAAACCCGGCTGTTTCTGCGGGTATCCGGGACAATCCGCGGGTCAGCTGTCCTGATGCCGTCAACATCAGTCCATATCTCCACCCTGTCGGCATTCAGCGCCATACCGAAGATAGCTGCGGAGTAATCCGAGCCTTCGAACCCGAGCACAGACGGGAACCCTTCTGTAGATGATGCTATAAAGCCCTGTGTCAGAACGACCGAGACACCTTTGGACACTTCCGGATACAACCTTTTTATATTGGCCTCCGTCATTTCCATATCCGGTACCGCCGCCATATACGAACAGTCGGTCACCAGCATTTCCCTGGCGTCCGCCCACCTGCAGGACAGTCCGGACACATTCATTGCAGCAGCCACGATTTTTGAAGACAACAGTTCACCGGTGGATACAATCCTTGCATAGCTTCTCGGAGACAGTTCCCCGATACGGCAGACCCCATCCACAAAATCATTGAGGGAATCGCATATGGCATTCACAGAACGCACACAGTCATTGAAAATGGCTGTGTCTCCGCCGAGCATCTCCGCAGCAAGTGACAGATGCCTGTCCCTCAAGGCGTCCAGCTGTTCCCTCGCCTCATCGTTGCGCCGGGCCTGGGCGGACTCGGCTATGGAGCACAACTGCCTTGTGACTTTCGCAAGAGCCGAAACTACCACAAGTGGCCTGCGGTCAAGTCTTCCACGGACAATGGACACTACTCTTTCAATCGCCTCCCTGTTGCGGACGGAGGTGCCTCCGAATTTCATTATTATCATCGGTTCAATATATATTTGATCATACTCTTGTACTGGTCCCGGGCAAGTTCAAGCTGGCTGCCGAGAACAAACTCACGTGCGGTATGTGCCACAAAAATCGAACCCGGACCGCACATCGCCCTGTGACGGAATTCTGTCAGGCGTGGAGTGTCACTTCCGAATGACACCGGGACCGTCTCATAACCGGGAAGAACGTCATATTTCATAGGAGTGTCTCCCCCGAAAGCCTCCACTTCAATGTCCGGAAATTCTGTCTTCCATTCCTCAGGAAGCGAGGCGACTATGGAGTCCGTCTCGAATGTCGTGCGGAAATAAAGCCTGAACGACAGTTCCGGGCTCAATATGTTCTGCGGATTGCCTGATGTCAGGCAGCCAATGTTCCAGGTGGTGGCCCCGAGTATCGGATCATTAGGGAAATCCTTGGCTCCCAGCCTGTTGACGAAATCATTAAACAGCATCACTGCGCTTTTCCCGAGTTCAGGATAGCCGGAATGGCAGGCCTTGCCCCTGATGATAATGCGGAAAGACTTCGTGCCTTTGGAAGCGGAGACCATCCTGTTGCCAGTAGGCTCTCCCACGATTACCCAGGAGCCTTGGATGCCGGTCTTTGTAAAGGCCCTGGCTCCGAAAGAGCCTGTTTCCTCTCCGGCCAAAAGAAGAAGCCCCCAGCTTCCTGCTGTCCGCTCCTTCTGAAGTTCCAGGCAGGCGGTCAGCATAGAGAAGACCTGCCCCTTGGCGTCGTTGCTTCCCCGCCCCGTCACCAGCAGGTCATCCGTTCCCGCCGCACTTCCGTCCGGAAGGCAGTCCCCGGCATTGATGCGGGCGAACTTAGGAGGCAGGTATGGCGGGACTGTGTCAAGATGAGTGCAGAGGCAGACCTCCGGAATCTCATCACCAGCACAGCCCCAGGAGAACAGGAGATTCAAAGTGCCGTCGCCCACTTCAAAACGGCGTGCAGAGCACGGATCTCCACCTGCGCAATCAGCTGACAGCTCCGGAATTTTCTTCTCCAGGAACTCCGCCAGATTCCTTTCAACACCGCTTGTGGAATCCACAGCGAGTATGTTTTCAAACAACGACCAGTTCATTTTCCAATTATTTTTGTGACAAAAATAGTATATATTGGTCTAAAAGGAGTAAATTTAATTACACTTCATTTGATTTTTCATAAACAAATGATAAATTTGAGAGTTGCAGAAAGGGATTTCGTATAACAAATATCCCTATTAGATTAAAAAATGAGCTTTAACACCGATTCAGTACAGCAGTTGAAATTTGCTAATTTACGGATGTCAAATCACGCAATAGTCATTGGTGATGTCGCAATACTGGACGACAATTTTGACTCCAATCCGGAAGAGCACAGCAAAAGAGAAGCGCCGATTAAAGTCGCACCGATTAAAATGATGATGGCTCTCTGTGTTCTCTGCATTGACGGCAGCCTGTCTTTCAGGCTCAACCAGGCTGACTACGTTCTCAACAAGAACAGCGGAATGATATGTATGCCAGGAGCGATAGCAGAACGGCTGGTTTTGTCATCTGACTGCAGGCTGATTCTCGGAGCCATCTCCCAGAAACATTTCGGCAAGGCTCTTATGCAGAGCACAGACAATATCCGCAAATGGCTTCTGAAGAACAATGGCCTGGGAATTCTGCACTGTTCCGACCCTATCGGAAAGGCCATACTGGACAGCTACAATCTTTTCAAGAATATCTATTCCAGTATGAGTGTCAAATATATGCAGGACGCCGCAATAGGATTTTCATACTTCGCGACGGCAATCATCGCTTCCTGCATAGACGAAGCCATTGAAACACCAGATGAAGCTGTACCCAATTCCAGGAAAAAGGATTTGGTGATGAAGTTCCTGAATGACGTGCACGAGTTCTGCGGCACGGAGAGGTCCGTGGCTTTCTACGCTGGAAGATGCTGTCTGTCACCTAAATACTTCGCAAGAATCATCACCGAGATGACGGGCAAGAAGCCTGGGGACATCATCAAGGCATCCGTGATTCTTGAAGCGAAAGTGCTTCTTGTGACCAATGATTACTCCGTTCAGCAGGTAAGCGACAAGATGCATTTTCCAAACTCCTCGTTCTTCTGCAAATATTTCAAGTCCGCCACGGGGTGTTCTCCAAGACAGTACCAGCTGTATGGAGAAAAAGCCGTCTCAAAAGAAGAAGACCTTCCGGAAGAAAATTAATATATTCCTCCGTTGACGGAAATTGTCTGCCCGGTGATGTAGGCGGCCTTGTCCGATACCAGGAAAGCGACAAGCTCGGCAACTTCTTCCGGCTCTCCGAAACGTTTGGCCGGGATGGTCTTTTTCAACTCGGCCTCGTCGAGACCATCCACCATATCCGTACGTATGAAGCCCGGCGCTACAGCATTGACAGTCACTTTCCTGCCTGCCACTTCCTGCGCCAAAGCTTTTGTGGCGGCAATGATTCCTCCTTTCGCAGCTGCGTAGTTAGTCTGCCCCGGCAGGCCTTTCAGCCCCGACAGAGAGGTGATGCTGACAATCCGTCCTCTCTTGTGCACAACCATCTGCTGAAGCAGGGGGCGGGTGACATTATAGAAACTGTCAAGATTGGTTCTCAACACATTATACCAGTCGTCAGGCTCCATCCAGAGCATCAGGTTGTCTCTTCGGATGCCGGCATTATTCACTAGAACCTCCACATACTCTTCAGGATTGGCTTCCTGCCAGGACTTCAGGGCCCCGGTCACCTCTTCAGGATTGCCGACATCGAATTTAAGCAGTTCGCCTGTCCCGCCAGCTTCGGCTATCAAGGACAATGTCTCCCTGGCGGCAGTCTCGTTGGAAACATAATTCACGATTATATGATACCCTTCCGACGCCAGCCTTACGCATACAGCCCGGCCTATTCCGCGGCTGCCTCCCGTCACAAGAACATTCTTTCGCATATTGTAAATCATTCATTTATTGATAATTCATTCACAAGCATATCCATTCCGAGAATTGCTCCGCAGGTCAATATCGAAGTCATCGAAACACCTAACATTCCGTGCAGATTGAGACTCTGCCCTGTCATATACAG
>JAQXHU010000042.1 GCA_029007435.1 Bacteroidales bacterium | reverse complement strand
CTGAAGAATCACTTTTAAACATGTTATAAATTTTACTGAATTGGTGTAAAGTGATCTTTTGGCGGATCTCATATCTACATCTCCGGTTCTATTCCTCCGTTCAGGTACGAAAAAAGCACCTCAGTTGGGGCTGAAGTGCCTAATTCTTTCAGTAAAATTTGACATAACATGTCGACACAAAGGTACAAACTTTTCTTTGAATCGCAAATATTTCTTGAAAAAGCACCTCAGTTGGGGCTGAAGTGCCTGATTGTTTCAATGGATTGACTTCATATGTCAACGCAAAGGTACAAACTTTTCTTAAAAGTACCTTATGACGCAAAAGAAACCTCGCTGTAGATCTTGCCCAATTCGTGAATGCGGTCAAGAATCAACTGTTCCCTTTCTCTTGAAGGCTTCTTGAAACCATTGATATAATTTCTCATAAGGGACGGATTTAAACCGATAGCCTTTGAGAACTCTGCAATATTGATTTCAGGATGCTCAAGGAAAAACCTCTGAAATGCAGAAGGCTCAGCCTCGTCATAGGTAAAGCTCTCGAAACTGACATCCTCGTCAAGTTTGCGCCAGTGAATGCCAATGGTGCTGATTTCGTATTCCTGCCTCTGCTCCAATAGGGATTTGAGCAGAATGCAAGTTTCACAAAGAAAAAGCACCTCAACGAGTGTTGAAGTGCCCTTTTGGAGCGGAAAACGAGACTTGAACTCGCGACCCCGACCTTGGCAAGGTCGTGCTCTACCAACTGAGCTATTTCCGCATTTGCGTCCCCGCTATTGGTGTTTCGGGATTGCAAAGATAGATATAATTTTTGACTTTGCAAACTTTTTCCTGAATTTTTAACAATTTCAGGCTGGTGGAGAATACGAGAGTCGAACTCGTGACCTCTTGCATGCCATGCAAGCGCTCTAGCCAACTGAGCTAATTCCCCATAATTTTTACAAATATAATGAAATAATCCGTTTCCGCAAAATCAAGTTAGGACAGGCTCTCTTCGTTCCCATCAATCAAACAGTACTCCCGGGTTCATCATAGACGGGCTGCGCCACTCGACCCCGAGATCGGCAAGGGCTTCAGCCCTCTCGTGCCAGAAGGCATGGCAGAACCCCATACCCCTCGGCATATCCGCAAGAGCCTCCTCGGCCGTCCTGTCAGCTTCGTCTATGACCTCCTCCCATCGGGCCGTCCACTCCACAGGGTCATATTTCAATCTCCTGTCATCTTTGATCAGCTCGAACTTTCCGGCCTCAGCATTTGCAATGTTCCTCCGGAGGTAATTGATTTCATAGAGAATATCGTCATATACGGAAAGTTCATGGTTCTGCATTGCCGAAATCCTGTCCACGACCAGAAGCCACAGTTTCAGGAGTTTGAGCTTGAGCCGGGGATGGTTATGAAGGCATTCCGACATCCGCGACAGGGCGTCATAGATACGGTCAAGCAGATGGTCATATCCTTCGAGCACGGAAGCCTGCTCCATAAGCTCTCGGGCAAGTCCTGCAATCTCCCACAGATTCCTGTTTTCCCTTAGATTGTTCTCAGCAAGCAGCACGTCACCGCAGATGATGTCCTCCCGTGCAGAAAGAATGTTTTCCCCTGAAGCCAAGGCCCTGCGCGCAGCCTCAAGCTCTTTTCTGATTTCGATTTCGTCCATATCCTGAAAATTATCGGTTAAATATAAACATTTATTTGCTCATATTCAACTGGCCGGCTAATCCGACAAAAACCCGGCCTTATCTCACGACAGGGCCGGGCCAGAAAGTAAATCATTATTATAGTAACCCTCCGGGAAGAGACTCCCGAAAGGGAGGTTGTGAACTACTTGATCGGATCGCCGTTGGATCTGAAGAAGGTTACGTCGAACTCAATCTCCTTGGATCCCCAGGTGTAGTCAACAGTCATCTTGACAGGCACAACGATTTCGTTGACCAGAGTCAGGTTGTCAGAAGCATCGAATGTGAGCACTCCAGTCTCTTCATTGAAATTGAAGAACTTGCGGACTGCTACAGGGATGTCGTCCTGAACTGCGCTGTAGTTGATCTCGAGACCGTAAAGCCAAGTAACGTCAACCGCTGCATAGCCGTTCTCGCCGTTGCCGGTGAGCCACTTGCCATCCACGATGAGGTCGTAAGCGGCACGGCCGTCACGGTTGTCCTTCAGGGTGATGTAGTCAAGCATATTGACTGTATATACCTTGGAGTCAACCACGTCGATCATCGGAGCCTCGCCATTGAGGACTGGAGTTCCGATTGGGTCATACTTCTTGACGACATATGAATAATACTTGTTGCCAGCGTCGAAGTTTGTAGGAAGCTGTACACGAGTATCATTGTCGTTCACGAGATAGAGATTGCCCTTCACGTCGACAAATGCATCCTTGTCATTGTAAGAGAGTACGTTGTCAGTCATTACGATGCCTGTACCATGATTCTCGGTCTCAATCTCGAATTCAGTTACAAGGCCGAGTTCTGCGAGTGCATCGGTATCAAGACGGGCACCCTCTGCATCAATCACGTCGAACGCCGCATCGAGATCGATGTCTGTTACTGAGAATGAAGATACTGCAGGAGACTCTACACCAGGAGCGTATTTACCCATTACACGTGAGTAGTAGTCTGAAGAGCCCTCGTTCTTCTTGACCCATGCCGGAACATGCTCGAAGTCATATCCAGGGAGTGTGAAGTTGAGAGTATGCTCTATGGTGATTACCTGGCCGTACCAAGTGGTGAAGGTCTTGGTGAGAGGAACAACTGTCTCAACCTCAGGAGTATTGAACCATGCGTAGTTGTATTCAGGAGAGATTTTATAGCTGTCCTCGCCAATTACAAATGCGAGACCTGCACCTCTCTGCTTGCCATAGATGGTATTGATAATATTGGTGTTATCGTGACCTTCAGTAGCGAAAATCTCCTTGAGATAATCAGCTGCTGTCATATCACCGGCGCCGAGGTTTTCATTCTCGACGAGAGCGTCGAATACCGGCTCCATGCTGTACTTGTATTCACCTCTGCGGATGACTACGTTCTTCACATACTCGGCCTCGGTAGCAGGCTCGATTGCAACGGTCAGAGGCTCACGGTTACGGTCAACGGTTATAATATTCAGTTCAAATGTAACCTCAATCTGATCTGTAGCGACAACGAACTTGACAGGATATGTAAGATCCCATTCGAAGCCGATGAAGTTAATAGCTATGGTATTTTCAGTTTCTGCCTTTACGATGGACGGCTGAGGGAATGTGGTACCTACCACTTCCTTGCCACCTATGAAGCAAGTTGTATGTTCAGCATCAGTAAGAAGTTCATGGAGGTCAATATCCTCAGGAACATTCTCGGTAACGAGGTCGCTGACAGCATATTCAAATGTGCGCTTGTACAGAGCAGTTGCCGTAGCGGCATTGAAGCGGGCAGCATCAACCTCTGCATCAGGCTCATATGTCCAATTAACCGTAACATCAGCAACAGTTACAGTAGCCTTTTCCTTGACAATGGCAACTTCTTGTCCGGTGTAATATGCAATACCATTGGCAACGTAATTGTACTGAACGTATGCTGTATGCCCAATCTTGTTCTTGTCTGCATTTGCAAGATGTACTTCAAAATATGGATATGCTTCCGCATCAAGTGTTTCATAGAGGAAGCACCCGTCACTTTCAGAGAAGTCTGGCATGATCTCCTCCATAGCAGGTTTTTCGCTTACTGAGATCTCATATCCAGCCTCGGTCATCTGCTCCGGAGTCATATTCTTGCCATCAAGCACGAATACCGGATGATGTCCTTTCAGTACAGGATACTTCTTGGTGGAATTGTAGGAAATCTCAATACCCGGCTCTACCGTGCGATTGGTGATATCCTCATTGTTCACATCCTGAATCTGGAATGATACAGCCTGAACTGCAGGAACAAGGTTCGTGAATTCGGAAGAGATATTTCTTGATTCCTCCTCATTCTCCTGAACGAGCACGAGAGATGCGCTGTAGGAATTCTCACCTGCATAGAATGCGTCACCGAAGTTGCGGGTCTTCACGGTAACAGCGATTTCACCGGATGCAGCATCTACACACTCGGCAGATACAACGGTCATCTCAGGAACAGCTGCAGCCCTGGTCCTGATCTTAACCTCCCTGAGGTCATAAGAGAATACTTCAGCAGCGACTGTTGCAAGGTCTGCAGCATATTTTGCCGGGCTTACCTTGTATCTGAGAACTGACGTTCCCTCTATGAATGAATGGTCAACATAAGCAACACCATCTTGTTCTGACAGCTCGGCAACGTCCTTATTCTCAAGAAGAAGGACGTTGATGTCAGCCTTTCCGTCGTTGTATTCCGGGATGTAAACAAGGCTCTGGATGCGGCTGAGAAGTTTGTCGACATCCACATCAAGTGCATCTACTCGTCCAATCACAGTCTTGAGAGAATTCTCAGCGGCAGTCATCCTTGTATCCAAAGCGGAAAGTTTGTCCTCAAGCTCTTTCTTTGCTGCAGCAAGCTCATCCTTCGTGGCAGACTTTGCAGCAAGATCATCAAGGTCCGAACGGATTCCGGAAACAGCTACTGTGAGCGCGTCAAGTTCATCCTGCAGTTCTCCAACAGAAGTCTCAAGCTCTTCAACTCGTCCGCCAAGGGCATCAATAAGGCCTGAAAGCCTTGTATCTTCATCCTGAAGGTCCTTGATTGCAACCTTATAGGCCTCGATATGCTTGTTATATTCAGCTATATGGTCGCTGAGATTGGTCTCAAGCGTACCTACTCTTGTAATGAGGTCAGCATCAACGAGAGCCTTGATTGCAGCAGCATTAGTAGCGATGTCTTTCTCATTCTGAGCTACTCTTTCCTTAAGGGAAGAAAGATCACTGATAAGCGACTTTATCTTCTCCTCGTCAGTATCAAGTCTTCCCTCAATTTCGGTGCAGCGGTCAGCTACAGCCTCAATGGCAGCATCAAGGACGATGTCCGCCTCCTTGAGGTCAGAAACAGCTTTATTCAGCTCGCTGATATCGGAAGTGTTGCTCTCAACTGTCCTGGACAGCTCAGTCAACGCATCGGAAAGATTGGAGATCTTTTTGTCAAGACCATCTACCAGTTCGTCAACATAAGTTTTGTCAGCTTTATCTGTTTTGAGCTTCGCAATCTCTCCGCTGAGAGCTGAAATAGCTGCACTGGCATCGGCTACAGCCTTGTCAATCTTGGACTGGAGCTCGGTTTTTGCAGAATTGAGCTCGTCCTTTGTAGCAGCTTTGGAAGCAAGGTCATCGAGAGATTTCTGAAGGTTTGCGATAGATGCGTTGAGCTTCACAACCTCATCGTTGATCTTCGTCTCGAGAGACGATTTCAGAGCAGAGACCTCAGATTTCAGGGCATAGTCGCTCTGCATCTTGGCCTCAAGATTCTTGATCGCATCATCGAGATTAGAGATGGAAACAGCAACCTCGTTGTCGAGTTTGTTGTTTATCTCGCGGATGTCCTCGTCATAGTCGGTACATCCGGCAACTGCGAAGAGTGCTCCGGCAAGGAACATCCCGCAGAATTTAGATAAAAATGATCTCATAAATCTGGATTTGTTTGAAATTAATATTTGAATAATTATTTACTTCTATTCGAGTGTGCAGATTACCACGCGGTTGCGCTCCTGTTCGAAGAACGGCTGTTCAGTATCGCCTTTCCAGTCAACAACAATGCGGTCAGCGTCAACACCCTCACTTACAAGAAGAGCCTTGACATTCTCCGCCCTGTTCTCTGAAAGTTTGAGGTTTGTTGCGGCATTGCCTGTCTCCTTGTCAGCATAGCCTACCACAGCCACTGTGAAATCCGGATTATCCTTGAGCCACTGCGCAATCTGCTGGACCTTGGCAGCCTCTTCCTCACGAATTCTGGCGGAACCGATGAGGAAATATACATTGTCCGAATGCTCGGCGGCGGCCCTTGAATGCTCTTTGACTTTCTCCGCAAGTGCGCGGGATGCAGCCTCCTGCTCAGCGGCTGCGTGTGCAGCAGCTTCATCCTCAGCACGTTTCTCAGCCGCAAGGCGTTCAGCCTTCTCTTTCTCGGCAGCCTCAAGAGCGGCTTTCGCGGCAGCGGCCTCTGCTGCCGAAGCTGCGGCGAGATATGCTGCGGCAGGACGGTTGTTTTTGCCGAAGCGCACTGAAAGGCCGGCCAGAAGATTGAACTGCCAGTCAGCATTGTCAGCGCGTTTTGAATTGAAATGGTCTGAGAGAGCGTTGGCGTTCGCCTCAACTCCGAGACTGACTTTCTCTCCAAGCCTGAAATCCACGCCGGCGCCCAGACGTCCCGGAACAAAGAACTTCTTGTCCCACAGGTACTCAAGCTCCGGGACAATCCCGGCGGCCTCTTTGTTCTTGAAACCGTACACTCCTCCGAAACCGCCAAGTATATATGCTGTGCACAGTCTCTTATGATTGAAGCCTCCGAAAAGGCTGGTCAGGTCGAGCATAAGGTCAGCATTCAACTGGGCGAATTTGAAAGCATAAAGCTCCTCGGTGGTCACCTGGCAGCCTTTGCCCTGCCATCCGCCGATTCCAAGGCGCAGCCCAAGCGCCGGAATGAACTTGTAGTTAGCATTGACAAAGACGGCAGGAGAGACGAGATCGCCAAAAGACGTCTCTCCCAAAGTATAAGCCGCACCTACCTGCAGCTGCAGGCTCCAATGCGGGCGGAACTCCACCGTCTCGTCCGTTTTGCTCTGCTGCGCCGACATCACGAGAGGCAGCACGGCAGCCACAAAAACCAATAAGATTCGTTTTGGGTCCATAATTTATTTTATATTGAAATAAACAATATGAAAACCCCCGGCGAGCCCCTGTGAATAGATGAAAAAACTGAAAGAAGAAGAATATTTTTTTGGTAATTAAAGAAAAACCTCTTACATTTGTTTGAAAATCCGTATTTGACGGAGAAAATATCTCATTGTTGAGACATTAATGTTTTATTTCAATATAAAACAATTCCGCTTTCACAATTTCCTGTATATCAGTCAGTTATATTAGCTTTAGCTAAATGTGCGTGATATTTGCATATTACTCGCCGGTCCGTGTCAGCAGTTCAGCCATCTTGCGGCGCATTTTCTCGTCCGGGCCGGAAAGATAATTCCGGGTAGTAGTCAGGGATGAATGGCCGAGGCATTCTGAGATGAGAGACACGTCAATGCCTTTCCGCTGGAGTACAGTCGCAAAGGAATGTCTTGCGGAATATACCGTCAGGCGCGGGATTCCAAGCTTTGCCGCAATATGACGCAAAGTTCTGTTGCACAGATAGTCCACCCGACGGACAAGATTTATTTTCTCCTGTTCGGACTCCCCTCCATGCGCATATCTGAATATATAAGTATCCGGATTGCCAGTATATGGATTCCCCCAACGGACAATGATACGTTCCATTCTTGTCGTCAGGACCGAACGGACCACTCTCTGCATTTTTCCGGACATTGATGTCTTGGATCTTGTGAAATATATCTCGCCTCCTGCGATATTGCCGTATTTAAGGAAAAGCATATCCCTGAAATTTATCCCGTTGCACAAATACGAAAAGAGCCAGAGGTCTCTGTATTTCTCCTCTGTCTCTGTCCCCCTGTATGCAATCAGCCTCGCTATCTGACTGTCCGACAATGCTATATGTCTGGATGCCGATGGAGGAACCATATATTTTCCAAAGCCGAAGGGATTGTTCTCCTGTCGCAGCATGCCGAGACGGATGGATTCCGACACCACTGCCTTCACGGCAGACAGATAGATGTTTACTGTGGTGCCGCTCTTGCCCTCGTTCTGAAGGAACTGCTGATATGTCTTGAGCCATAATGGAGTAACCGACCGCAGCGGAACCGGTGTCTTGACAAATCTGTTCAGCGCCCGGAGAGAGCTCCGGTAACGGTAATAAGAATTTATCCTGCCGTTCTCATAGGCTGTATTCATCTTTCTTCCAAGAAGTTGCTGAAGGCTGTCATTTTCCTTAAGGCCAAGGGCGGTATCAAGTGCACTGATGCTGAAAACACCTCTGGAGACAAGGGTCTTGACCTCGTTCTTGATATGGTCGAAGCTGTCCTGGATATCGAAATACGACTCCGGAGGATGCCGGCGTTTAGTTCCGAGAGTCTGCCAGCAGTCAATGGACAGATCCTGGCCTGTAGGATAATACTTCTGGACGCCCCGGAACACAACCTCGATTTTTACCGGATATAGCCCGTTTTTCTTCTGGCGTCGCCTGTCCAGAACGACAAGGACGGAGACGCCTCCTGTTTTGTACTTCATCAACATAATATTTGCATATTTTATGTATATGTGAAGTTAGAAAATATTATGTTGCCGGCAGGATGCAAAAAATTGGAGCCGGGTTTTCTCCGCATTACAATGTCTTTACGGCATATTCTTGAACACCTTCCCTGGATCCCGGCAAGCTCTCCAAACGCACGCCGTCAATGCAATCAGGATTCTGTAAATGAGGATAATCCAAACGGATACAATCAATCATCACGTTGTTTATACGTATTTTTCGACAAGAAAAGACTTCAGTCCATCCAAGTCAAATTCGTCCTGCGTAAACAGGTCCAAATCTATGCTCTTACGATGACCAAGACGTAATGCAAGTGCCGTTCCACCAACAAGATTGAATGATGACAATATTGGCTCTGACAGAAGAGCTTTCAAGAGTTCCAATGTATCGGGTTCAATTGTTTCCGTGTGCAGCATCTGAGTTCCTCCTTCTTCAAGTCAAAAAAAGTACAGACAAAATGAACATCCAAGGCGTTAAGATATGGTATAGTCTTGATGATTTCCCTGAAGCCCTGAATGCCACCGTATAAATCAAACGCCGCAAAGAAATCCTCCGGCGTACCCATTTCTATTACACGCTGCACTACGATTGTCCGTCCCTTTATCCAGTCGAACTTATCCAGGTCATACTCCCATAGCAGACCAGGATTAATCTTATGTCCTCCAGGACTATATCTATCAAAAACGACCATATACTCAATTTCGATTAAAAGTTACGAACTGTTACAAAAGAGCCCGGCTATGTGCAAATATAGCATCTTTACCTATTTTCAGCAATGTGTCAGACAAAATTAGGCGGGCAATCAGTGAAACATATAGCTCCTCCGTAAAAAAAGGATGATACCGGAGTGTTCCGATATCATCCTATTTCAAAACCGGGCCCGGAAAGGTCAGCGGGGGCAAGCGAATGCTGTGCCCTGCCTGATCCGGTAGGAAGTCAGTTATTCTTCATACTTGAACAATGTCGGCAATGTGTAACCGGATGCGCCTGTTTTATCCACATAGCACCTGAAGAAATTGCCGTTATTAGAATTAGAATAAAGATAGTAAGTCGCGCTCTTAGACTCAACAAATCCTGAAATCTTCACGCCGTCGGCAGTATATTCAAAGTCAATATCGAATGGAGAATTACAGAGAAGACATCCGTTGTGCTGCATTCCGAAATACTTCCCGTCAGGAAGCATCACAGAATACTTGTCGCCATTCTTCGCAACAGTAACTGCAGCTGCATTTACTTCAGAGGTAGGCGCCACTGCATTATTAGCAATAGCAATCGCAACTGTTGAATTCAAATCCTTAGAGCCGGAAGCAAGTGAAGCGTGGGCATTGGAGCCAAATACAATAAGATACTTGCCCGTCCAATCAATTGGCGCTGATGTTACCTTGTAATAACCAGATGTCTTCGGAGCGGCTGTCACAGTGATCTTGGCAGTGGTCTCAACAGCGGAATAGATGCCGGCAGCGGCGATTTTCACAGTAAGGACAGCCTCGCCCTCAGCAACGCCAGTCACTCTTCCGTTATCATCCACAACGGCAATCGAAGTATTGTCAACTGAATATGTCACAGCGCCTTCAGTGTTGTTTGTACTCAGAGTGACCTCCACATCGCCACCTACATTCACTGACAAATCGCTTACGGAGAGGGTGGAATTGATTGATGAGTAAGTGCAATGTGCTTTATCGAAGAGTGAAACCTGATAAGTAGTTTTGTATATTGAAGGGAAGCAGATGATGTCGCATACGCCAGTCGGCATATTGAGTGAAGACGACTGCGCACGTACTGCAACGTTCTTGCCGCCAGCCTCGATCTTTCCATCCCTGTCACTGCCATTGATGGCATCAGTCACAGTAACACCTTTAATCAGGACACGACGGCTGAAATTGCTCTTGTAATTATTGATAAGGTCCGGAAGAGTCATCTCAGTGCAAGGTATTGTTCCTCCGTCAGCCAGTTCAGCTCCATCGAAGGAAGTAAGTTCTGGAAGACCATTGTAAATATAACCGCTACCTGAAATCTTTCCGGAAACCTTCTTGCCTGCGGTCAGCCCGTGATCTTTTTTGTAAAGGAGAATAGCACCGGTCTTGTCCTCGATGAAAGCGTTATCGCCACTGACATAAGAGACTACTGCATCGCCGCCTGTAAGGTCAACTGAATATGCGCTCTGGTTGTTCTTTTCGGTAGAAGTGAGCATCGCGACAACCTCAGCGATCGTAGTGGCCACTTTGTTCTGCACAAATTTGATATTGTAATTGACAGTCTCACCGATAATCTGGAGAGTGGCTGTCCTGGCCTCCTCAACGCTTGGGTTGGCGTCAAATGTCAGCTCGATGCTGCCGTCACCCTCGCCCTCAGCCGTGAAGCTCTTGATCCACTCGTCGTGACACCTTACTTTCCAGGTTTTGTTGGACTGAACCGGAATTGATGCGTAGGTAGCCTCGGCGACTACAGAGAAAGACTCAGGAACAACAAGAATCTCATCGCTTGCAGGTTTTGCATCTTTGTAAAGCTTAGGAAGTACGGCGCCATCCTGGGCGGAGCTGTATGCTCCGGCACTGCCATAAGAAGTCCACTGCATCCATTTGTTGGCAACAGTGATGTTCTTGATGGTGGCGAATCCC
>JAQXHU010000041.1 GCA_029007435.1 Bacteroidales bacterium | reverse complement strand
GGCATCACCAACGACTGGCAGGACTATGTTTTCCGCACAGTCTTCGATATGGACCACCAGCTCAGCATCCAGGGCGGTGACGAGAACAGATCATATATGGCATCTGTCTCCTATCTGGACAACGATGGTGTCGTTTACAACTCCAACTACAAGAGGCTCAGCGTATATGCCACATTGAACCAGACCCTCAACAACTGGCTCAAAGTCGGTCTCACCACCCAGTTCGTGAACAAGGACACAGGCGGAGTGACACCGAACCTTGAGCACGCCATCAAGCAGAGCCCCTATGGAATCTACAAAGACGAGACAGGCGCATATTATGAGGAGCCTATGGAGTACAGCAACCTCCCGAACCCAATGAAGAATGTCAACGCAGACGACGACAATGTCACCAGGAATCTGCTCGTGAACGGTTTCGTTGACATCACCCTCCCTGTCAAAGGCCTCACATTCCGCTCGCAACTCGGTTACAACTACCGCAGCAACTTCCACGGAACATATTATGGCAGAAACACTTCAGACGGAAAGAAAGTAAACGGGAAAGCCTCCGTCACCAACCAGCACAACACCGATATGACCTGGGAGAACGTGCTCAAATACGACAGGACATTCGGCGACCACCACATCGATCTCACCGGTCTCTTCTCAATGCAGAAAAAAGAGCAGAAGAGCACTGCGCAGACAGGCGAAAGCTTCGTGAACGACGACTCTTCATTCTACAAGATGGACGGAGCCGAGAAGAACATAACCATCTCCTCCGGGTACTGGAAAGAGACTATGATTTCCTATATGTTCAGGGCCAACTACAACTGGCACAGCCGCTATTTCGTCACCCTCACAGGCCGCGCCGACGGTGCGTCAGTGTTCGGATCGAACAACAAATACGGTTTCTTCCCGTCAGCAGCACTCGCCTGGAACATCGCCCAGGAGAATTTCATCCAGGACAATACTGAAGTCATCGATATGCTCAAACTCCGCCTCTCTTACGGAGCCAACGGAAACAACGCCATCTCCCGCTACCAGACCCTCGACCGCCTCTATGCGACCAACGGTGTGAAATACATCTGGGGAGACTCAGGTTCGGCGGCCAATGCGGCATACCTGCCAAGCGACGGCGTCGGCAACCCTGACCTCAAATGGGAAACCACATACACCGCCAACGTCGGAATCGACTTCTCGTTCTTCGGCAACAGGCTCGGCGGAAGCATCGATGCATACGTGTCCAACACCAAGGACCTGCTGATGGCCAGGACCGTGCCTATTATGAACGGATATTCCAAGATCTGGGACAATATCGGCCAGACCCGCAACAAGGGTGTCGAGATCACCCTCAACGGAAACCAGATACGCAATGAGAATTTCTCCTGGAGCACCGACCTCACATTCTTCCTCAACAGGGACAAGATCATTGACCTGCGCGGCGACAAAATCGACGACGTAACCAACAAATGGTTCATAGGCCAGCCGCTTTCAGTTTACTATGACTACAATATGATAGGCATCTGGCAGGAAGGGGACGAATTCACCTTCATCAATGAGGAAGGCAACGAAGTAGCCCAC
This sequence comes from Bacteroidales bacterium, assembly GCA_029007435.1. GTDB lineage: Bacteria > Bacteroidota > Bacteroidia > Bacteroidales > UBA932 > Cryptobacteroides. The sequence goes on along the minus strand of JAQXHU010000041.1, from coordinate 54,902 downwards.
CAGACAGGAGCGGAACCGGGCTCGGCAAAACTTGAGGACGTGAACGGAGACGGAGTAATCACCCAGGACGACCGCAAGATAATCGGAAGCACCAGGCCGAGCTTCACAATGTCAATGGCCAACAGATTCCAGTTCGGGAACTTCTACGCTTCAATCCTTATGAACGGGGTGTTCGGGAAATGGATGCAGGACAATGTGGCGAACATCAGTTCCTGGACATTCGGAACCGGCAACTACATCCACGGGGCGAAATACTGGACTCCGGAAGATCCTGATGCAGACATCGTGTCCCCGGGATATGTAAACACCTTCTCGCACGGATTCTACAAGAAGCTCAATTACCTGAGTATCAAGAATATCACAATAGGTTACACCCTCCCGGCGAAAGCCGTGAAGAAGATGCACCTGAGCGGAGTGGACGTGAACTTCAGCGTCAACAATGTGCACACTTTCTCCAATATGAGGCAGATGCTGAACTACGACAACACCTGGTTCGCTTCCTATCCTACGGCCCGCTCATATATGCTCGGCATCACCATCAATTTCTAAAATGTCCGGACGTGAAATATGATTAATAAATTATCAGAAAGTATGAAACAGATTAAAATATATTGCGCAGCGGTTGCGGTGATGGCCGCGTTCAGTTCCTGCAGCTCTTTCCTGGAGGAGGACCTGAAGAGTTCGCTCGCACCTGACAACACATACACCAGCTCAATGGGATTCGAGACCGGTACCACAGGCCTTTATTCCATAGCAAGATCCGAATACAACACGTGGGGTGAGAGCGGAGCCTACATCCACAACGGAGCCTGCCCTTACGAGGCACTCCAGATCGGGACGGACATTTGCGACCAGAACGGAGCCAAAGACGGCTCGCTCACTCCTTTCGCAAACCTCACGATGAACTCCTCCACCCAGTTCGTGAAAACCTACTGGCAGTGGGCATACAATCTCATCGCCTCTGCGAATGAGATTCTCGAGTATTCAGAGAAGAACACCAACTGGGACTACCCTACCGACAAGGCCCTGTACCAGGCAGAAGCAAGATTCTTCAGAGCTTATGCTTACAGGACACTGATTTACCTCTATGGCGATGTGCCTTACGTGGAGACCATCCAGAAACCGTTCATCCTGAACTTCACGAGGACTCCAAAGGACGAAGTGCTCGGACACATTATCGACGACCTGACTTTCGCCACCGAAAATCTCCCTGAGAATCCTGACAATGTAAAGACCGGCAAACTCACCAGATGGGCAGCATATCACCTGCTCAGCGAAATGTATCTCCTGAAGAAGGACTACAGCGACGCCAGGACCTGCGCCAAGAAAGTGATTGACTGCGGATATTTCTCACTTGTGAAAGAGCGTTACGGAGCAGCCAAGAGCGAGCCTGGCGACGCATTCAGCGATATGTTCATCGAGAACAACCAGAACCGTTCCGCCGGCAACACCGAGAGCATCTGGGTTATGCAGTTCCAGTACAACACAGTGGGCGGCGGCACAAACTCCGACGACTGGACAAGAAGAGCCTGGAATCCCCAGTATTTCAATATATCCGGATTCGCCCTCGCCGACTCTCTCGGCGGACGCGGACTTGCGCAGATCAGCCCTATGAAATGGTGGATAGGAACCAAGAACACCAACGCCACTGACGGCAACGGCGGCACAATCGACGGAATCTTCGATGATGGCGATATGAGGAACTCCAACTACAATATCAAGAGGAACTGGTATTACAACAATCCTGATGAAGCTACCACTTTCGGCAAGAAATGCAACATCACCGACGCCACCTGGTCCACCGGCCAGCTCTTCCCTGCCATCACAAAATTCTTCTTCGGCAAGAGCGAGAACCTGGCCCTCACCGGTAGCTACAAGGACAGGATGAAGTTCCGCCTGGCCGAGACCTATCTCCTTTTGGCAGAGGCCTGCCTCGGAGAGGGAGACGCGCAGGGCGCCGCTGACGCTGTGAACGTGGTCAGGAGAAGGGCCAAAGTGGCCGATGTCACAGCTGACAAGATGGACCTTGACTTCCTGCTCGACGAGCGCATCCGCGAGCTGGTGGGCGAAGAGTGCAGAAGGTTCACCCTCGTCCGCACAGGCAAGCTCATCGAAAGAGTGAAGAAATACAACATCGTCCAGAAGGATATCATAAAGGAGCATCACGTTCTCTGGCCGATTCCCCAGACCATCATCGACTCCAACAGAGATGTCGAATTCCCTCAGAATGAAGGATATTAATATTTTCTAAAATGACAAATACTATGAAATATAGAAGTTCAATTCTTTCCGTGCTCGCACTTGCAATCGCCGCCGGCTGTTCATACGACCCGGCCGGGCACGACATAACCCTCCCTGAAGAGACTCTCACTCTCCAGGAATCAAGTGCGGAGATAGTGCTTGACGAGGAGAATCTCCAGGACGACGTCATCACATTCTCCTGGAGTCCCGCCAGGGATATGGGCGATGACTATGTAGTCACCTACACGACAAAGCTGGACGTGGTCGGCAACAACTTCGGCTCCACCACCGTCATCAAGAATATCGAGGAGGACGGAGTGTTCTCACGCAGCTTCACCTCCGAGCAGATAAACAACTGGGCCAACGAGAGATGGAACCTCCCTGTAAACAAGCAGTTCATCCTCCAGTTCAGGGTGACAGTCGAGTTCGCCGGAGGCCCTACATTCGAGGCTCCTGAAGTAAGGACCACCACCGTAAACGTGACCCCGATCCACGTGGATATTTTCGATGCCGACAAGATTTCTATCGGAGGCACCGCCATCGCGGAGCAGACCGAAATAAAGAAGACATTGGAGAATGACAATATCTACGCCTGGTACGGAGAGCTCGGAATCGGAGAGCTTTCTATCCCTGTGGAGTTTGAAGGACTCGACTACTTCATCAAGCCTTCGGACGGGCAGACAGCGCTTCATCCGGCTGAGGCCCAGGACGTTGTAATGGACGAGGAGAAAGCCGTGTGGAACATTCCGGCAGCCGGGTTCTACCGCATCATCGTGGATATGCAGAACAAGCAGGTGACCATCTACACTCCTGAAACAGATCTTCAGCCATTCGTCGCCACATTCCGTCCGAACGGAGCCGAGGCCAATCCTGAGACCTCGATTCCTGTGACAGAGCTCTGGGCTTACGGAGCCGGCACGGGCTGGGGAGTGAGACAGCTGAACGTGGTGGCCAGCGCGGCCGACCCTCAGATTCTCACCTACACCGGCAGTTTCAACGGCGGAGTCAAGTTCTGCATCGCCAAGAGCTTTACAGTGGATGGGACTTCATACAACCAGAACAACTCCTACTGCTTCACCAACCCGCTGACCGCGGAGGGCAAACGCCAGAACCTCACCCTGACAGCCAACAAAGTCAGCGAACTCCACGGCGGAGCTGACGGGGAGACCAGAAACTCATATTACACAATGCCTTCAGGCACATATATTTACATATTCGACCTGAGAAATATGACAATTCTGGCCAAATCGGCTAAATAGACTTCATTATGAAAAGGACGAAATACAGCATCTGTCTGGGAATAGTTCTTTCACTGGGCTTTCTTTCCTTCCTCTGCTCCTGCTCGGACGAGGAAGGAGGGAACGGCTCGGGAGACTTTCCGGAAAACACGCTTGTGAAGCCGTCATACAGCAAGACGAGAATCATCAAGAATCCTCTCTGCGGCTGGGTGATGTACGGTTCAAGGAGCGCTGACGACACATACTGGGACACAGAATACTATGTCCAGGATCTTGGCAAGAACGTGAAGGTCAGGGACTACGCCTCGGCCTGCTACATCAGGACAAGCTGGTCATCCCTCAATCCGCAGGACGGAGTATATGTATGGGACCAGCCGGATTCAAGGCTTTACAAACTGATCAAGGGAGCGGAAGAAAGAGGACTGCCGATTGCGTTCAGGGTAGTTGTGGACGGACGTGACCAGGGCGCCAACACCCCTCAGTTTGTCTATGACGCCGGAGCGAAATATGCTGTGGAGAACAGCAAATATCCTGACCGGACTACCCCGATGCCCCAAGACCCTGTATTCCAGCAGTATTACGAGAAATTCGTAGAGGCTTTCGCCAAGGAATTCAACGACCCTGACAAGACCGCTTTCATCGATGGCTACGGTCTCGGGAAATGGGGAGAGGGCCATACAGTGGCCTATGATCCGGACAACGTGAGCAAAGTAGATGAGAACACGGAGCGGTTGAAAGAAGAAGTGCTTGACTGGATAACCAAGCTATACGCAAAGCATTTCACCAAAGTGCCTCTTGTCATCAACTACCACCACGTGCTCGCCCACCCGACATCTTCCGGAACAACCGGAGAAATAAGCAACAAGCTTGTATCCATAGCTGTCAGCAACGGATACTGCCTCCGTTCCGACGCCTTCGGTATGAACAGCTATTACACCTCTTGGGAAAAAGCCTGTGCGGCAACCTGGAGATTCAAGAGGCCGATCATAATGGAAGGCGGATGGATTGTCGGGCAGCACAGCTATTGGAACGACCCGGCCGGCTACAGGCAGGGACATCCGGAAGACGTACGCCAGGGAGAATACGACGCCTCCAAAGAAGCCCACGTCAATATGATGGACTTCCGGGCCGGTGACGAGACAGGCTCCTGGTTCACAACTTCTTTCGGCCTTGTCGAGCAGTTCATCCAGGAGGGCGGATACAGAGTCTATCCTGACCAGGTTAGTGTCCCGGCAAAACTGAAAAGCGGAAGCGAGGTCCAGATTGCCTCAAGATGGAGAAATATGGGATGGGGCTATCTGCCGAACAACATTCCGCAGTGGAATTACAAATACAAGGTGGCGTTCGCTCTTCTGGACGCTTCCGGAAAAGCCGTCAAAATCTATGTGGACGAAGCTTGCGAGCCATCAGAATGGGTTGACAGCAAAGCATTTCCATATACTTTCGAAACCGTTGTGGACGCTCCGGCCGGCAATTACACCTGGGCCGTGGCGATAGTGGACAGGACGAAAGACGACACTCCGGGCATCGAGCTCGCAGTAAACAATGAAATGACTGATGAAGGCTGGGTAAAAATCCTGCCGGTAGTGATTGAATGAGGATATTATGAGGTTATTTAGAATTTTCATTATTGCAATCGCCTTATTGGCAGGAGGATGCACGGCCTCCATTGAAAAAGAGGCCGTGTATTTCCAGGAAGACACCGTCAAAGTGCTCAGGAATCCCCTGAGCGGCTGGGTGATGTATCTTGGACGTTCCTTCGACGAGAATTTCTGGGAACAGTACGGCTATGACAATATGCCGACTTCGGAGGGGACGGAAGTGAGAGTGTCGGACTATGCAGTCTGCGCATACATCAGGACAAGCTGGTCATCGCTGGAGCCCGAAGAAGGACATTATGCCTGGGACGACCCGGACTCCCGCCTCAACAGACTGCTCCAGAGCTGCCTCGCAAGGGATATGAGGCTGGCGTTCAGAATCGTGGTGGACGGAAGAGACCAGGGGCAGAATACTCCTCTTTACGTCAGGGACGCCGGAGCGGAAGGCTTCACTTCCAGATTGGGAGAGAAAGAAGTGTTCACCCCTTATGCTGACGACCCGGTGTTCCAGGAGAAATACTCTGCGTTCATCCATGCGCTCGCCACGTATTTCAATGATCCTGACAAAATGGAGTTCATCGATGCGTACGGTCTCGGCAAATGGGGAGAGGGACATGCTGTCGTATATAAGGACAATGCAAATAAAATCCCTGTGTTCGAATGGATCACCTCCCTGTACACAGAGTGTTTCACGAAGATTCCGCTACTTGTGCACTACCACAGGGTGCTCGGAGACCCTAACCAGGACAGCTATGGCGAAGTCTCTCCGGACACAGAAGGGATGCTGGCCTCCTGCATTGACAAAGGATATTCTCTCAGGCACGATGCTTTCGGTATGACCGGATATTATGAGGACTGGGAGAAAGAATACGCTGCAAGATGGCGTTTCCGCAGGCCGATAGTTATGGAGGGAGGATGGATTACGGGGGCCCACCACAGATACTGGAGGGACCCAAGCGGAAAATATCGTGAGGGTCACAGCGAGGATGTGCGGCTCGGAGAGTTCGAGGCATCCGCAGAAGGTCACGTCAATATGATGGATTTCAGGATCAATGACGAGACACGCTCCTGGTTCGGAACAAGTTTCGATCTGGTGAAGAGATTCATCGCCGAAGGCGGATACCGTCTTTATCCTGATATGGCGGCCGCCCCGTCATCAGTGAAGTCCGGCTCCAAGGCCACTGTGATTTCCAGATGGAACAATTCCGGATGGGGATATTGTCCGAACAACATTCCGCAATGGAATTACAAATACAAGGTTGCGGCAGCTGTGCTGGATGAGGACGGCAATCCCGTCAGGCTGGCTGTGGACGAACAGTCCGACCCTTCCAAGTGGCTGAAAGGCAGTCCTTACACATCTAAAGTAAAAATCTCCACAGAAGGTCTCGCCCCGGGGACATACCGATGGGCTGCCGGAATCGTGGACACGTCACGGGACAACATTGCCGGTCTTGAACTTGCCCTTCCGGGAACGGATATTGCAGGGAACGGCTGGGCCGTGATCAAGCCATTCACTGTAAACTGATTATATATGTTTTTAAGATTTCTTTCCGCAGCCCCGGCGCTGATATTGGCAGCCTTGGCAAGCGCTTGCCGCAGCAATGACATTACATTGGACGGAAATCCTGTCAAGAAAGAAAACAGTAAATACGCAGAGTTGTCAGGTGACACTCTGCGTATCGGCAATTCATTGATAGAGCGTACTTTCTTATGGAACGGAGGCAATCTTGTGAACGCCGCCATCACCGACAGGACTACCGGCAGAGTATTCCAGAACATCTCCAGGGACGCCTCCATCTCAATCGGTACCGGCAACGGTCCGGGAGAGAACGGCAGGCTCGAACTGGAGACTGTCCAATCTGACGGTATCCGTCCTGGACGTCTTGAGGCCACTGTCACCTGCACTGTGGACGGGACAGAGTTCAGGCGTGTGTTCCGGATTTACGATGGATGTCCGGCAATAGCCTGCGACAATTATGTCCAGGGAGCTGCTGCGGAAGAAATTTCAGCACACAGCAATGCGGCTGACAGAAAAAACATTGAGTCAACAGCGGATATGAAACAGGCAGGCAGGACCGGAAGCCGTCTTGAGACATTTTCATTTGACGGACTGCACTGGCAGACACGGACGGTGGAATTCTCGGATGTCACAGACTGGAACAACAATCTTGTGGCAGAACGGAATTTCATCCCCTACCGGAAAACCGGCTACCGCGGCAACCTGCTGTTTGCCAGGGATTCCCGTGACGGAAACGGGTTTTTCATCCTCAAAGAGGCACCTTGTCCAGGTGCCCAGGTCGGCTACGGCGGAAGCGACTTCGTATGTGAGTCCGGGACATTCACAGTCACAGGGACCGGAGCGATGGAAGAAGACTTGAAACAGAATGGAATGATAAGGCTTTATTCCTGTGTCACAGGTGTTTACGGGCAAGGGGAATTGGCTGCGCTGAAGGCATTGCGGAATTACCAGAAACACATCAGGGAGCATCATCCGGACAGGGACGAGATGATAATGATGAACACCTGGGGAGACAGAAGCCAGGACTCCAAGGTGAACGAGCAGTTCTGCATTGCCGAGCTCGAAAAGGCAGCAAGGCTCGGAGTGACTCATTTCCAGATAGATGACGGCTGGCAGGAAGGCAAGAGCCCGAACTCTGCGGTCGCCAGGGGCTCCTTCAGAAACATCTGGGAGAACCCTCTCTACTGGACTCCGGCCCTGGACAAATACCCGGATGGACTGAAACCTGTGGTGGACAAGGCTGAAGAGCTCGGAATAAAGCTTGGCCTGTGGTTCAATCCGAGCATCCAGAACGATTTCGAGGACTGGGAGAAAGACGCCGGAGCAGTAATCAGGTTATACCGGGATTACGGCATAAGGGTCTTCAAAATTGACGGGCTGTCCATTCCCAACAAACGGGCCGAGGAGAATCTCAGGAAGTTTTTTGACAAAGTGCTTGAAGAGACCGGCAATGAGGTGGTATTCAATGTGGATGTCACAGCCGGCCGCCGCGGCGGCTACAATATGCTGAACGAGTACGGCAACATTTTCCTGGAAAACAGATATACCGACTGGAGGAACTATTACCCTTACTGGACTCTGAGAAACATCTGGCAATTGAGCCGGTATGTACCAGCGGAACGGATTCAGGTGGAGTTCCTCAACAAATGGAGAAACACGGACAAATACAAAGGAGACCCGTTCGCTCCGGCCGGATATTCTTTCGACTACGTTTTCGCAACAGCAATGGCCGGGCAGCCGTTAGCCTGGATGGAAGCCTCGAACCTGCCTGAAGAGGCATACGGAACCGCCTCATTGATAAGACAATACAAAGAAGTCGCAGCGGAGTTCCACGAAGGAATCATCCTGCCTGTCGGGGAAGAACCGTCAGGACGTTCCTGGACAGGTTTCCAGTCCATCTCTCCTGACGGAGAAACAGGATTCATCATTGTTTACAGGGAGAGGAATGATCGTGTCTCTGCCGGTATCAGAACCTGGCTGCCGGAAAACTCCAAAGTCCTCTTCACGAAAATTCTCGGAGACGGGCGAAATTTCAGGACAATGACCGGGGAAAACGGCAGAGTGGTTTTCAGGCTGGACTCCCCTGATTCATTCGCAATGTACCGCTACAGCATCAGGCAACGTTAATACAGAATCGTAAAATATTGATTCCAATGTTTTTGACAGCTATACTCACATCACTTTCGCTGATCACCGCACCATACAACAGGGATGTCCAGTTACTTGACGGGCAGTGGTCAGCTATCATTGACCAATATGAGACCGGAACCGGCAAAGGCATCTATATCGACAAAAAGCCGGAGGGCAAAACCGATTTCATCGAATTTTCCTGGGACGGAGCGATGAAACTCGATGTTCCGGGAGACTGGAACCATCAGCGCCCGGAGCTTTGGTGGTACGAAGGAACCATCTGGTATTCAAGACATTTCAATACAGAAAAGGAGCCAGGCCGCAGAAAGCTGCTCTATTTCGCAGGAGTGAGCTGCCGCTGTGATGTCTATCTGAACGGGCAGAAAGTCGCCACCCACGAAGGCGCATTCACTCCGTTCCAGGCTGACGTCACCGACATAATAAGGGACGGGGACAACTTCATCGCCGTCAGGGTCAACAACAACAGGCTCGCAAGCGCCATCCCGGCTATGTCTTTCGACTGGTGGAATTATGGCGGCATCACCCGGGAGGTAATGCTTATCTCCCTTCCTGAAACGTATATAGACACCTGGTTCATAAGGCTTTCCGGCAATTCCTCAAAAACCGTGGAGGCCGAGGTGCAGCTTTCCTCAAATGAAGCGGGACGGAAAATCACAATCGAGATTCCAGAATTGGGAATCAGGAAGAGCGCATTGACCGGAGCTGACGGCAAAGCATCGGCTGAATTCAAGGCGCCCGGGCTGAAACTATGGTCGCCGGGACAGCCTGTCCTCTATTCAGTCAGGCTGTCCAGCGGGGAGGATTCTGTGGAAGACGAGATAGGATTCCGGCAGATTGTCACGGACGGCACCAAAGTTCTCCTGAACGGAAATCCCGTATTCCTCAGATGCATATCTTTCCACGAGGAAATCGCGAAGGAAAGCCGCAGGGCCTGGTCCGAGAAAGACGCAGAGGAACTGACGAAAGCGGCGGCGGCATTGGGCTGCAATATGATAAGGCTTGCACATTATCCCCAGAACGAGCACATTGTGAGGATGGCCGAAAGAATGGGGCTGATGATATGGGAGGAAATCCCGCTCTGGCAGGGAATAGATTTCACCAGCGGGGAGACCTATGGGAAAGCTGACAGATATCTTACAGAGATGATTGCCAGAGACCGGAACCGCTGCGCCATCTGTTTCTGGAGCATTTCAAACGAGACCAGGCCGGGCAAAGACAGGGACGCATTCCTGACCAGGCTGCTCGCCCGCGGCAAGGAGCTTGACAGTTCCCGCCTGTTCACTTCCGCATTTGACGTGGCTTATTATATCAAGGAGGCCGGCGAGTTCCAGATGAAGGACAGTTTCGCTTCCCTGCTGGACGTGATAGGAATCAACAAGTATATGGGCTGGTACGCCCCGTGGCCGGACGACCCGGAAAACCTCCGGTGGAACGTATTTCCTGGCAAACCTCTAATAATCAGCGAATTCGGCTGCGAGGCAAAATATGGCAGATATGGAAATGCCGACACTGCATCGTCCTGGAGCGAGGATTACCAAGCTGAACTTTTCAAGAAAAATCTTGCAATGTTCAGGAATATTGACAATCTTGCAGGGATTTCTCCGTGGATATTGTATGACTTCCGGAGTCCGTACAGGCAACACCCTGCAAATCAGGATTTCTTCAACCGGAAAGGACTGCTTTCCGAGAATGGGGAACGCAAAAAGGCCTGGTACATCATCCACGACTATTACAATGAGAAAAAATAAAATCGCATAATTATGAGACATCTGTTCAGATTCATCATCACATCCGTCGCTGCCGCCCTCATCGCGGTGAGTGTCACTGCCGGAAATCAGGGAAAGACCCTGAAGATACTGGCCATCGGAAACAGTTTCTCGCACGACGCCGTTGAGCAGAATCTGTGGGAACTGTTCAATGCGGAAGGCATCGACGTCATCATCGGCAACCTCTACATCCCGGGATGCCCTCTTGAGAAGCATTACAACAATTCCGTAAGCGGAAAAGACGCATATTCCTACCGGAAAGTGGTGGACGGCGTACGGACCGAAACCAAGGGAGTGTCTTTGGAGAAAGGCCTGCTCGACGAGAAATGGGACTATGTATCATTCCAGCAGTCCAGCGGCATTTCAGGCCTCTACGAGACATACGAGCCGTACCTTAAAGATCTCATTGCATACATCGACAAAACATTGAGCCACAAGCCGGTATATATGTTCCACCAGACGTGGGCATATTCGCAGGATTCAGACCACGGCTCCTTCCCGAAATACGACAGGGACCAGATGAAAATGTATTCTATGATTAACGCAGCTGTCCGGCAGGCTCTTGAGGACAACCCGTCAATCAAGATTCTGATTCCCAGCGGAACTGCCATCCAGAACGGACGCACTTCATACCTCGGTGACCGGTTCAACCGCGACGGGTACCATCTTGACCTGACCTTCGGCCGTTATACCGCAGCCTGCGCCTGGTTCGAGGCCATTTCCAAGAAAGACGTCAGGAAGAATCCGTACTATCCTCCGGCAATAGACGAGAAGACAGCCAAGGTCTGCCGCGAGGCCGCTCACAATGCAGTCAGGAATCCTTGGGAGGTGACTCCTATGAAAGGCGAATACACCGCACGGCCGGCTTATCTGGACCCGGCGGTTCCGGAGAGCGATAGAGTGGAGGACCTGCTTTCAAGGATGACTCTGCACGAAAAAGTTATGCAACTGAACCAGTACACATTAGGCAGGAACACCAATGTAAACAATATAGGCGAGGCCATCAAGGATGTACCCGGCGAAACAGGCTCAGTGATATATTTCGAGGAAGACCCCCAGCTTCGCAATGCATTGCAGAAAAAAGCGGTAGAGCATACAAGACTGGGCATTCCGCTGATTTACGGATTCGATGTCATACACGGGTTCAGGACCCTTTACCAGATTTCCCTGGGACAGGCCTGCTCGTGGAATCCCGAACTCGTTGAAAAGGCCTGTTCAATGGCCGCTATGGAGGCAAGGCGTTCAGGAATCGACTGGACATTCTCCCCTATGATTGACGTGGCGAGAGACCCGAGATGGGGACGTGTGGCCGAAGGTTATGGAGAGGACCCGTACACCAACGGCGTATTCGCGGAGGCGTCAGTAAGAGGCTACCAGGGTACCGACCTGACTTCGGACAGCACAGTGGCTTCCTGCCTGAAGCATTATGTGGGCTACGGAGCATCCGAGGCCGGAAGGGACTATGTCTATACCGAGATTTCAAGGCAGACTCTCTGGGACACGTACCTTTATCCTTACGAACGGGGAATCAGGGCCGGAGCACAGACTGTCATGAGCGCTTTCAATGACATCAGCGGCACACCGGCTTCCGCCAACAGATACACCCTGACTGAGATTCTCCGTGAGAAATGGGGATTCGACGGGCTGGTGGTTTCCGACTGGGGAGCTGTGCAGCAGCTTATTAACCAGGGATATTGCGCCACTCTTGAAGAAGCCGGCAAAACCGCTCTTGAGGCGGGCGTGGATATGGATATGATGTCACACAGCTATGACAAGTATCTTGAAGGTCTGGTGGGAAGCGGCAAACTATCCATATCCGTGGTGGACGAGGCCGTCAGGAGAGTGCTCCGTGTGAAATTCCGTCTCGGGCTTTTCGAGAACCCATACACAGCTGAGGTTGACAAATCGGCACGCCTGCTGCTTCCGGAATCACTTGAAGTTGCCGGCCAGCTCGCCGCAGAGTCAATGGTACTGCTCAAGAATGAGAACAATACACTTCCTCTGGAAAACGTATCGAAGATTGCTGTGATAGGACCTTTGGCACAGAACAGCTGGGACCTGATGGGCAACTGGAAAGCCCACAGCCAGCCGGAAGACATTGACATTTTCCTGAACGGCATCGAGCGGGAGTTCAAAGGCCGCGCCGAAGTCAGATATGCGAAAGGATGCGATGTGAGGGCTAAAGATACCACGGGGTTCAGCGAAGCCGTCTCGCTTGCGGAATGGAGCGATGCAGTGGTGCTCTGTCTCGGGGAGATGCTGAACTGGAGCGGAGAGAACACTTCCCGCACGTCCATAGCCCTGCCAGCAGGACAGGAAGCTCTCGCCGCCGCTGTAAAACGGACCGGCAAGCCTGTCATCATCACATTGACCAACGGACGCCCATTGGAGCTCTGGCGTCTGGAGAAAGAGGCTGACGCCATAATAGAGACCTGGCAGCCGGGCACCAACGGAGCATCGGCATTGGCCGGCATCATCAGCGGAAGAATCAACCCTTCCGGCAGGCTGTCAATCACTTTCCCGTATTCAGGCGGACAGATTCCAATCTATTATGACCGGAGGAAATCGGCAAGGCGAGGAGACCAGGGGCTTTACAAAGACATTACAAGCGAGCCGCTCTACTGGTTCGGCCACGGACTCAGCTACACGGAGTATTCCTACAGCGAACTCAGGACATCAGCCACTGAAATCGGCGCTGACGAGAAGTTCACCGTGGAAGTGGATGTCACCAACACGGGCAGCAGGGACGGTCTTGAGACTGTACACTGGTTCATAAGCGACCCTTGGTGCTCGGTTGTGACCCGTCCTGAGAAAGAACTCAGGCATTTCTCGAAGCAGCTCATAAAAGCCGGGGAAACAGTAACTTACAAGTTCGAAGTGGAGCCTGCCAGGGATCTGTCATTCATCACTTCAGAAGGAAAGAGGTTCGTCGAGCCGGGCGAATACCGCATTATGGCGGGCGGCAAGTCCGTCAGCATCCGGGTGAAATAAATATTGTTCAAAAACGTTTGATTTATGTAAATATGTTTGTATATTTGTTCGAACATATAAAAATCAGACGTATATATGAAAATGGAATTGGACCACAACTCTTCAACACCTCTTCACCAGCAGGCGGAGGAGGTGTTGAGGAAAATGATACAGGAGGAGGATTACCGCAATGGCAAACTGCTGCCGAACGAGGTCGATCTCTCCAAACAGCTCAAGATTTCCCGAAACACTTTGAGGCAGGCGATAAACAAACTCGTTTTCGAAGGCCTGCTTATAAGGAAGAAAGGCTACGGAACCTGCGTCGCGCCACAGGACGTGATGAGCAACGCCAGCAACTGGATGAGTTTCTCCCAGGAAATGGCGGCCCAGGGAATGAAAATCCAGAACTTCGAACTTCACATCAGCTGGAAAGTGCCGCCTAAAGAGGCCGCGGAATTCTTCAATTTCGAGACCGGGAAGAAGTTGCTCTGCCTTGAGAGGCTTAGAGGAAAGCCGGATCTTCCGTTCGTTTTCTTCATATCTTTTTTCAATCCGGACATCCCTATGAGTGTATCCGAAGATATGAGCAAGCCTCTGTACGAGATCCTTCTGAAGAAATTCGGGATCAGGGTGAAGACCTCCAGAGAGCAGATATCGGCCAAGGGGGCAACCCCTGAGCTCGCCGAAAAGTTGGGCATATCCGAAGGAGAACCGATACTGGTGAGGAAGCGTTTCGTATATGACGAGGACAATGTGCCGGTCGAGTACAATATCGGCTATTACCGGGCTGACTCATTCACCTATTCCATAGAATGCACAAACAAATAATGACTTAATACCTCTTCTGAACTATGAGTAAAGACTTCGGCAAAGTGCTTCCCGTCCTTTTCGGGTTTTTCGTAATGGGATTCTGCGATGTCGTGGGCATATCCACAAGCTATGTGAAACTTGATTTCAATCTGAGCGAGACATTGGCCGGATTCATTCCGTCGATGGTGTTCATCTGGTTCCTCCTGCTCTCCATTCCGGCCGCTATGGCTATGAACAAAGCCGGCAGAAAGAATATGGTGCAGATAAGCAACATCATCACCGTCATCGGAATGCTGCTTCCGTTCATCAAATACAATTTCGCCACCTGCATGCTGGCTTTCGCACTGCTCGGCATCGGCAACACGATTCTGCAGGTCTCACTCAACCCGCTGCTTACCAATGTGGTCAAAGGGGAGGCACTTACCAGTTCACTCACTGCCGGCCAGGTAGTGAAAGCCGTGTCATCTTTCTGCGGACCGTTCATCGCCGCATTCGCCGCAGGCACTCTCGGGAACTGGAAGTATCTGTTCCCTGTCTTCGCGGCAGTGACGCTTCTTTCAGCCATCTGGCTGCTTGCCACCCCTATCAGGGAAGAGGCTCCGGAAAATTCCACCTCATCACCGGGCGCTGTATTCGGACTTCTGAAAGACAGCAGGATACTGTTCCTGTTTCTCGGCATCTTCTTCATCGTGGGACTTGACGTCGGCGTGAACACAGTATCCCCCAAACTGCTCATTGAAAGAGCCGGATGGGCTGTGGAAAAGGCAGGCCTCGGTTCAAGTGTTTACTTCGTATGCCGCACAGCAGGAGCCCTGCTCGGTTCAGTGCTCCTTGCAAGGATGAATGACATCAAATATTTCAGGTGCAATATCCTGGGCGCAGCGATTGTATTGATTCCGCTGTTCTTCCTGAAAGGCGCAGTTCCGATGCTGATAATGATCGGAGCAACCGGATTCCTTTGCTCAAGCGTGTTCTCAGTCATTTACTCCGCAGACCTGAAGGCCAGACCTGAGAAAGCAAACGAGATTTCCGGGCTGATGATAACAGGAGTGTCCGGCGGCGCAGTAATTCCTCCGTGTATGGGAGCACTCGCCGACCTGACCGGAAGCCAGGCCGGTTCGCTCATCATTATAGGAGTCTGCATCGTATATCTCGTATGGTGCTCCCTGCGGCTCAAGACCGCGTAATATAATCGTAACGGTATCAGATACGGACCTTGACGCTATGGCGTCCTGGTCCGTATTCTTTACTCTCCGACTCTCCAGGAAGAGTCACAGTGGCAGTCGAGCCTTCCGGAATCGTGAAGTCCCACAGCCAGTCTTCACCCTCATATCTCCAGCTGCTCTCAATAATGCCGGCTGCTGAATTGTAACGGGCCTCAAGATGTCCAAGCCTTCTGTCCGGAACCGGCTTCATTATAATATGGCGGAATCCTGCGTCCTGAGGATCAGCGGCAATACCGGCGGCAGTCTCCCAAATCCACTCACATACGCAACCGTAAGCGTAATGGTTGAAACTGTTCATTCCTTTCGGCCCCATTCCTTTCTCCACGGTGTAACTGTTCCAGCGCTCCCATATTGTAGTGGCGCCATTGTCAACAGAATAGAGCCAGCTCGGATTCTTCCTCTGGAAAAGGAGTTCATAGGCAACATCGACCATTCCGTTGTCAGTAAGGGTCTGAAGCAGAATAGACGTGCCGAGGAAGCCTGTCTGGAGGCATCCGTCGTGATCAGCGAAATTCTGCCTGAGACGGCGTACCATATTGGCTTTGGCCTCACCATCAACCAGGTTGTTCTTGAGAGCGAACAGGGCAGGAGTCTGCATCGTGTTCAGTATATCCAGTTTGAAGTTTCCGTCATTGTCAAGGAAATTCGCCTTCAGATATTCCACTGCCTCTTTCAGGATTGCCTCATAAGCCCCTGCGTCACGACCTGTGGCAGCTGCCATATCCCGCATCATTCCGGCGTCAATAGCCCAGTAGGAAGCGCAGAGATAGTTCCAGTAATGCAAAGTCTCCGGCCTGAGGCGGTATTTTCCGTCAGGTCCGACTTCCTTGATTCTTCCGGATGCGCTCTCAAGCGGCTCATAGCTCAACCAGTCAGCCCACTGGAAATTGTCGTTCTCAGCCTTCAATGCTTCGTGGCTGTATTTCGTCTCGGTTATATGATTGAAGAAGAGAGACATAGCATCCCAGTTCTCATTGACAATCTCCGTATCTCCGAACTGCTTCCATACAGTCCAAGGGACTATCACACCGGCGTCAGCCCATCCCAAGCGCATCATAGCGTTCGGGGCGGCACCGTACTGGGCGGCAGGAGCGACTCCAGGAAAGCCTCCAAGTTCCGACTGGGTGTCACGCATATCCCTCATCCATTTATGGAAAAACCTGCTGGTGTTCGCGAAGAATGTTCCGGTCTCGGAGAACACCTGGGTGTCCGCCGTCCAGCCAAGCCTTTCGTCACGCTGCGGGCAGTCTGTCGGAACTGACAGATAGTTCGAGCGCTGCCCCCATACGGTATTGGAAATAAGTTTGTTGACAAGTTCATTGCCGGTGGTTATCACTCCGGCTTCAAGCTCCTTTGAAATCGATGTCACCGGCACTGACAGCACGCTCTTGATAGTCACGTCCGAAGTCGCCGTCAATGAGATGTAACGGTAACCGAAGAATGTGCACAGAGGGATGTATGTGACAAAGTCCTTGTCTCCGGCGAATGTGTAATCAAGCCTGACGCCCACATCCTGGATGCGGAGATTTCTGCGGTGCACACTGCCCTGAGGACCATCCATTCCACGTGAATGAGCTCCATTGCCGTCATTGAGAATCTCTCCCGGAAGACAGGTAAGTTTCACGCCCTCAGCAGCTTTGAAGACAAATGAAGGAACCGCGGCGCAGTTCTGGCCGAAATCGATCACCAATTTCTCTCCTTCTGACAGAGTCATCGTCTCGCCATCGGAATATTCCCTCTCGACCACCACTGTGCCGTATTCATCTTCGGTTTCACCCTCGACATTCTTCCACACATAAGCGGCTGCTGGCTTGAGAGCGAGATCGTGCCGGTGATAGATTTCCGCTCCGTCCGTCGGGAGAATCTCTCCTTTGAACTCCCTGTTCACAATCGGTGTCCCGAGCTTGTCCGCGGTCAGATACCCAGGAAGTTCACGGGCGTCGTATTCCTCTCCGTCGAAGATGCCGGCATGTTTCACAGGGCCGGCGATTCCGGCTCTCCAATTGAGGGTGTCAGTGCACATAACTTCCTTGCTGCCATCCTTGTATGTAATTTCAAGAACAGAGCGGAACGCACACCTTCGGCCTACCATTCCGTCATTGCCCGGGGAGACAATCTTGTCAGCCCACCATCCCGGTGTGACCTGTGCGGCTATCACATTTTCCTCGCCTGATCTTTTCTTCAATGCGTCAGTTATGTCGTAAGTGAATGACCTCTTGGTTTTCCGGGGATGCGTGAAACCCGGTTTAAGCACCTCCTCGCCTATGGTCAATCCATTGACATACAGTTGATAAACTCCCAGTCCGGCAGTCATCCACCTGGCCGATGCAACCTCCTTGCCGTTCTTGATTCCGCTGACGAACCAGCTCGCCCCGTCGGCCGCGCGTATGCTTTTCAAACGTCCGCCCTCAATAACAGGCGCATCCGCAGCCGATATCCAGCAGGAGCCGTTCCAGGCGTCAGCGCCTTCTATAGGGTCTGTGAGTCTGCCGGCAATTCCGGCCTTGTCAGTGCAGGAAACAAAGAAAACAAGCAGCGCGAAGGCTGCGATTGACAGTCGGTTCATAATATTATTGATTATTGGTTGATAATTCTGCGGTTATTTCAGTTTTGTCTTGTACCTCGTGGAGACTTTCCCGTGGGAAATATTGAGCAACTTCTTTGAAATGATTTTCTTGCGGATAGGTGCGACGTGGTCGACGAACATATCCCCGTCAAGGTGGGACATCTCGTGCTGGACCATACGGCAGGCGAATTTGTCAAACTTTTCCACCACTTTCTCGCCATCCTCATTATAATACTCCACGGTGATTGCGGCAGGACGGCGGACATCGCAGTAAACTCCGGGAATGCTGAGGCATCCTTCCGAATATTCAGTTGTCTTCTCGCTTTCCTCGACAATCACAGGATTTATCATCGTCCTTTTGAAGTTCTCCAGATAGTCATAGACATCGACCATCCCGGTGCCGTCAACAATCAGCACCCTCTTCCCCACCCCGATCTGGGGAGCGGCAAGGCCGCAGCCGTCCGAATGGGCGAGAGTGTCTTTCAAATCCTGAATAAGTGAGGCAAGACCTTCTTTATCAGAAAGATCCACCTCCTGCGCCCTTTCCCTGAGCACCTCCGAGCCATATAGATAAATCGGTTGTATCATTGTTGCAATAAATTAATTTCATAATGCGGGATCACCGCCTGCGGCGTCCGGAATTCTTCACGGACATCGTATCCGGGACATTGCCTGATCTCATCGCAGTGACTATTCCTCCAGACAGATTGCCGCTCTCCCGGTCCAGATAGCTCTGGAGTATTATCGCGGCGCTTATCTTGTCCACAGATGCCTTGTCCTTGCGTTCCGAAGCCTTCATCCCTCCGTCAATCATGGCCCTGTGGGCAAGCACCGACGTGAATCTCTCGTCCTCCAAAGTAACCGGAATACCGGGAAACACTTTTGCAAGCCTGTTGAGAAACGCATCGACATCAGCCGCCGCCGACGACGGACGCCCGTCCATATTGACCGGATAGCCGACGACAAAACCGACAATGGTCTCGGTTTCGGCATATTTTTTAAGATATTCTATTATCTTTGCATTCTGTACGGTTTCCAGGGCAGACGCAAAAATGCGGAGAGGGTCACTCACAGCCACGCCGACTCTCTTTCTTCCGTAATCTATGCCGATTATTCTGTCCATATCTGTGCAAAGTTAAAAAAATACAAGAATATGTCCAAACAGGGACGCAGTCCAAAAATAGAGCATTTCCGTATTTCGCTCATTGACGATATGACCCACAAGCAGCTGTGGGTTATGAAATTCACACGCACCGGCCTGTTCGTCATAATAATCTCCACCATAACCGTGATAATGGCGGTGTCTTTCTCGCTGGTCGCCTTCACGCCGATCAGGACGTTCATTCCGGGTTATCCTGATGCGCACTCAAAAAGGGAGGCTATAAACAATGCGCTGCGAATCGACTCCCTGCAGAACGTCATCTACACCTGGATGTTCTATACGGACAATCTCAGGAGAGTGATAGAGGGCGCCGACCCGGTGGCTATCGACAGTATAATACGCAATACTTCCGCCAGCGAGGCGGATGCTGCGGCAAGAGCCTCAGTGGCCGGCAAGGATTCAGTCCTGAGGGACGCCGTGAGAAAAACAGAGCAGTTCGGCCTCTCGACAGCCGCGGAAAGGAAACTTCCAATCGAGGGAATGCATTTCTTCACTCCGCTCAAAGGCGTTGTGTCACAGGGCTATGACCAGCTGCTCCATCCTTATATCGACATCACCGCACCGGCCAATTCGGTGGTGATGGCGGTGCTTGACGGGACCGTCATCAATGCAGGCTGGAGCGATGACTCGGGCTATACGATCCAAATCCAGCATTCGGACGACATTGTGTCAATATACAAGCACAACCAGAAACTCTTGAAAAAGACCGGGGACAAAGTCGTGGCCGGAGCCCCTGTGGCGCTGGTCGGTAACACCGGAGCACTTACTACAGGAGATCACCTGCATTTCGAGCTATGGTATAAAGGCGAGGCCGTGGACCCGACAAAATACATTAATTTCTGATGAAAATGACCAATAAAAGACATATTGCCATTCTCGGCTCTACCGGCTCCATCGGAAGACAGGCTCTCGATGTTGTCCGGCAGCATAAAGATATGTTCGAAGTGGAGCTGCTCACAGCGAACAACAGCTCTGAAAAACTTATCGGGCAGGCACTTGAATTCAATCCCGGAGCAGTGGTGATATGCAACGGGGAGAAGTATCAGGAAGTAGCGGATGTTCTTCAGCCTCAAGGCATTAAAGTATTCGCCGGAATGGACTCGGTATGCAGCCTGGTGGAAGCTGAGGGCATTGACATCGTATTGACGGCATTGGTCGGATTCAGCGGGCTCCGCCCGACTGTGGCGGCCATAAAGGCGGGGAAAATCATCGCCCTTGCAAACAAGGAGACCCTTGTCGCCGGCGGCTCGGTGGTTATGCGGCTTGCCGAGAAATACAATGCGCCGATTCTCCCTGTGGACTCGGAGCACTCCGCCATTTTCCAGTGTCTTCTCGCCGCCGGGGACAATGATTTCACGAAAATTCACCTGACGGCATCAGGAGGTCCGTTCCGCACGTGGGAGAAGTCCAGGATAGCTGAGGCCACCCGCAAAGAGGCGCTGCAGCATCCGCAATGGACAATGGGGGCGAAAATCACCATTGACTCGGCAACGATGATGAACAAGGGATTCGAGATGATCGAAGCCTGCTGGCTGTTCCACACAGGGCCGGAGAAAATCAACATTGTCATACATCCTCAGTCAATTATCCACTCGATGGTGGAATTCGCGGACGGGGCCGTGCTAGCGCAGCTTGGCCATCCGGATATGAGGGAGCCTATACAGTTCGCTCTCAGCATTCCGCAGAGGCTCAGCCTTGACAACAGGAAACTCGATTTCGCCGAACTGGGAAGTTTGACATTCGAAAAGCCTGACATTGACAGATTTCCGTGTCTTGGCCTGGCTTTTGACGCAATGAGGAAAGGTGGCAACATACCTTGCGCGATGAACGCCGCCAACGAAGCGGCCGTAGCTGCATTTCTCGAGGACAGGATACGTTTCTACGATATCCCGGACATCATCTCCAAATGCACGGCCGAAACCGGATTCATAGCCGAACCGACCCTTGAGGACATCATCGCTACCAACGATGAGGCATTCATCAGGGCCAAAGAGAGATGCGGCATTGCAATCCGCTGAATGACAAACATTTGCCAATAAACAGATTTATCTCGCAGAATCAGATGGTAGCATTGTCCAGAATATTCCAGTTAATCCTCGCCCTCTCGGTGCTCATTGTCATTCACGAGACGGGACATTTTTTCTTCGCCCGGATCTTCGGTATCAGGGTTGACAAATTCTTTCTTTTCTTCGACGTTGGAGGAGTGAAGCTGTTCAGCACCAGGACCACAAAATGGTTCACCCGCCTGTTCCCGAAAATGAAAGACTCCGAGACGGAGTACGGAATCGGCTGGCTTCCTCTCGGAGGATACTGCAAGATAAACGGGATGATTGACGAGTCGTTCGACCTTGAAATGATGAACACAGAGCCGAAACCGTGGGAATTCAGGTCGAGACCGGCCTGGCAGAGGCTTGCCGTGATGCTTGGCGGAGTGCTGTTCAACCTGCTGTTTGCCATTGTCATTTATATCTTTATGCTCGGAATCTGGGGCAGCGAATATATCAGCAATGAGGGAAGCCGGATTTATGTCAACGAACTGGCCTATGATATGGGTTTCAGGACCGGAGACCACATCATCAGTTTCGATGACTACGAGCCGGAGGACTTCGGAGGTCTCCAGGCCGATTTGGCAAGACGCAATGTTCGGATAGCCAAAGTATTGCGCGATGCTGACACCGTGGAGATATACATTGACCGGAATATGATCGGACAGGTTCTGGAAAGTCCAGGGATGTTCTCCCTGGCGCTGCCTTTCGTCATCGACTCACTGTCTGCAGGATCAGTCAATGCCGATGCCGGACTTGCGAGGGGGGACAGGGTGATTGCCATCGACTCCGCCGGAGTGTCTTTCATACAGGACGCCTGGAAAGTCCTTGGAGAGAAGATGGGAAGCATCATCAATGCCGAAATAGTCAGGGACGGTGACACCCTGTCACGGAAACTTCAGGTGGACAGCGCCGGACACATAGGAGTAATTCTGCAGGTTCCGGGCCTTCAGAGACGGGACTACACGGCGATAGAGGCCATTCCGGCCGGCGTCAAATATACTTTCTCGACTGTGACCGGATATCTGAGGGACTTGAAGCTCGTGGCCACGCCGAGTACAGGAGCATACAAGTCAGTAGGAAGTTTCGTAGCCATCGGACAGGCTATGCCTGCCAAATGGAACTGGCTGGTGTTCATCAACATACTGGCCCTGCTTTCAATAATGTTAGGAGTGATGAACCTGCTTCCGATACCGGCTCTTGACGGAGGGCACGCAGCGATTCTCCTGTACGAAATACTCACCGGAAAGAAGCCGGGAGACCGTTTCCTGCTTGCCGCACAGGCTGTCGGAATGATTCTCATCCTGATGCTGATGATACTCGCATTCGGCAATGACATTGGGAGATTGTTAAGATAGAATATTATAAATCAGATAGATATGCGCAAAAGAATTTTAATCCAGCTCGCCGCTGCGGCTGTAGCCCTGACAGGATGCAAAAGCAACGGCACAATGCTCCCGAACGTCAGCGGACAGGCCGGGGAAATCATAGTGGCTATGGACCGCAACGAGTGGGAGGGGGTGCTCGGGAGCACCACCAGGGAACTGCTCGCCGCCGAATATCCCTGCCTCCCTCAGGTGGAGCCGATGTTCTCTCTCTCCAGTGTGCCGGCAACCGGATTTGCAGATTTGTTCAAGATGCACCGCAACATTCTGTTTTTCAATCTTTCCGGCACCGACAAGAGCGGAGTCATCTATCGGCACGATGTATGGGCGCATCCGCAGTGCGTGATACAGGTGACCGCTCCTGACAGCGATTCTGCAGCCACCATCCTCCGGGAGAACAGCGAACGTATCATCAACACCTTCGAGCAGGCAGAGAGAGACAGAATCATTGCCAATGCCAAGCTCTACGAAGAGCACAGCATCCCTCCGGTCGTGAAGAAAATGACAGGAGGCTCCCCTCATTTCCCGTCCGGCTACAAACTGAGAAAAGCCACGGACGACTTCATCTGGATAGCTGACGACAAGCAGTTCTCCACACAGGGAGTATTGATATACAAGTATCCTGCTGCCGAAAAAGAGAATTTCACCGATGAGAACATAATCGCCCACAGGAATGAGTTTATGAAGAACAACGTGCCGGGGATGTTCGACAATACATATATGATCACCAGCGAGATGATCAAGCCACAGGTCAGCTTTATCCGGTACAGGGGGCGCCAGTTCGCGGAAGCCAGGGGTCTGTGGGAGGTTTACGGAGATTTTATGGGAGGCCCGTTCGTCTCCCACTCGTTCTACAGCCGCGACGGCAAGGACATCATCGTGCTGGACGGATTCGTGTATGCGCCTAAATATGACAAACGCAAGTTCCTCAGGCAGGTAGAAGCCATTCTCTACTCTTTCGAATGGGACACGCCGGAAGAAGAGGAAAAGTAAATTGAGAGAAATTTCGAAAAATATTTTGAGGTATAGAAAATAATACATACCTTTGCAATCCGTTTAATCCCTATAGGGCAATTAGCGGAATGTCGGTGGGTTCGTATAACGGTTAGTACTCGAGATTTTCATTCTCGCAATAGGAGTTCGATTCTCCTACCCACTACTAAATATTAAAAAATCAAACAATGGCAAACAACGCATCTGCAGAGAAGTGCATTCGCCAGAGCGAAAGGCACAGATTGCATAATAAGTATTATGCAAAAACCACAAGGAATGCTATACGTGCTATCAGGAACACGACAGACAAGAAAGCTGCCGAGGCCGGAGCACCAAAGGTTTACGCTATGATTGACAAGCTCGCCAAAGTGGGCATCATCCACAAGAACAAGGCAGCCAATCTCAAAAGCGGAATCGCACTTTACATCAACAAGCTCGCTTAAGAGCTTACGATGAATCGGGATGTGGCGCAGTTGGCTAGCGCACTACGTTCGGGACGTAGGGGTCGTGCGTTCGAGTCGCATCATCCCGACCAATTATGAGAGAAGAGGGTGACTGGAAAGTCATCCTCATTTTTTATGCTGTTTTCTCAAGAATTGATGAAAAATGGCTGAAAAACAGTATCTTTGCAATCTTGGAAATAAATACGGACTATGATTGTAATGAAATTCGGCGGGACATCGGTGGCAGACTGCGCCGCCATATCCCGCACCATCGAGATTGTAAGAGGAAAGATCAAAGAAAAACCTGTTGTTGTCGTATCAGCGCTGTCAAAAGTGACTGACCTGCTTTACAAGATTTCAGATCAGGCAAAACTGCGCGACAAAGAAGGAGCAAAAGAACTTCTTGACCGTCTCAGATCAAGGCATACCGCTTTGGCTGAAGAACTTATCCCTGACAATAAAGAGATTCTCGCGGATGCTCTCGGCAGAGTGAACGTCATCTGCGACCGGCTGGAATACTTCGTGGACGCCGTATGCGCCCTCGGAGAACTGTCCGACAGAAGCAAGGCCGTCATCATCGGAAACGGGGAATATCTCTCATCAAATATCATCTGTTGCGCAATGAACGCAAGGGGCATCAGGACCAGCCTGATGGACTCCCGCAAGATGATTATCACAGACAACAATTTTCTGAAAGGAGAGCCCCGGACAGAGGAAATCGTCACAAGAGTCCGCGAAGAGGTCAAATCCGCTTATACAGAGGACAGGGACGCCGTCATCACCCAGGGATTCGTCTCCGCAACTGCGGAAGGAGAGCCAACAGTGCTTGGGCGCGGAGGTTCGGATTACACGGCCTCACTGATAGGAATGTCCGTTGACGCAAAGACCATCGAAATATGGACAGACGTGGACGGAGTCAAGACAGCCGACCCTCGCAAGGTGGAGAACACCATCAGCCTCGACAGGATCTCATTCGAGGAGGCAGCCGAGATGGCTCACTTCGGGGCCAAAGTCCTTCACCCTATGACCATCGAGCCAGCCGTCAAGAAGAACATTCCGATATACGTCCTGAACTCGATGAACCCGTCCGGAAAAGGCACGGCAATTCTGCAGAGCAACCTCATAGAAGACGGTGTCAAATCCGTTTCAAGCAAGAGCAATATCTTGGTTATCAATATTTTCTCAACCAAGATGATAAATGTGGCAGGCTTCCTGATGAATGTGTTCGAGATTTTCAGCAGGAACAATGTTTCCGTGGACCTCATCAGCACATCAGAGGCCACCATTTCCGTGACAGTGGACGCCGGCTCACAGAACATCGACAAAGTGGTGGAGGAACTTTCCACATTCGCGGAGGTTTACGTTGACAGCAACAAAGCCCAGGTTTCGGTCATCGGCAAGAATCTGGACAATGTCAACGGCATCCTGGAGAAGACTTTTGCCCCTCTGAAAGACTACAAGATTTATATGATTTCACAGGGAGCATCCTATGTCAACATCAGTTTCGTGGTGGACAGGGCCGTTATGGACGATGTTGTCGCATTGCTGCACAAGAACATTTTCGGATAAACCGGAGAACTCCGTATGAAAAGACGTGAATTCCTGAGAAACGGAACATTGGCGGCCGTCGGCGCCGGACTGCTCGGCCCGGCCGCTGTCTCGTGCGGTGGCCCGGCCAGGAAGGCAGGACCTGAAGGTATCAATCTGAACTTCAACGGGAAAGCACGGATGAAACTGTCTTTCGAGCCTTACGAACTTCAACTCAAGCACGTCTTCACGGTGTCGTCATTCTCCAGAAAGACCACGCCCGACGTACAAGTCCGCATTGAATTTGACGGACTTACGGGCTATGGAGAAGCGTCTATGCCACCTTATCTCGGACAGAGCGTGGAGAGCGTGTGCGGTTTTCTGTCAAAAGTGGACCTCGGACAATTCAGCGATCCTCTGTGCCTGGACGACATATTGACATATATTGACGGTCTCTCGGAAGGAGACACTGCGGCAAAAGCCGCAGTTGACATTGCCCTTCACGACCTTGCCGGCAAGCTGATAGGCGCGCCGTGGTACAGGATGTGGGGGCTCAATCCGGAGAGCACTCCTGACACGACTTTCACCATCGGGATTGATACCGAAGAGGTAGTGAAAGCCAAAACCGAAGAAGTTGCCGGGCAGTTCAACATATTGAAGGTCAAGGTAGGCACGGACCGGGACAAAGAGATCATCCGTGCCATCCGCGAGGTAAGCGACCTGCCCATAGCCGTGGATGCCAACCAGGGCTGGAAAGACCGGGAACTTGCCCTGGATGAAATCTTCTGGCTGAAAGAGAACGGTGTTGTGATGGTGGAGCAGCCGATGCCAAAAGAAATGCTGGACGACAACGCCTGGATAACCGGACGGAGTCCCCTGCCGGTTTTCGCGGACGAGGCTGTCCAGAGGCTGAAAGACATTCCGGATATCAAAGGAGCGTACAGCGGGATTAACATCAAGCTGATGAAATGCACCGGAATGCACGAGGCCTGGAAAATGCTGAATTACGCCAGAGCGGAAGGCATGAAAGTGATGCTCGGCTGTATGACCGAGACATCCTGCGCAGTGTCGGCCGCAGCCCAGCTCTCCCCTGCCGCCGATTTCGCTGACCTCGATGGAAACCTTTTGATAAGCAATGACTTGTTCGACGGTATGAAGGTTGTGGACGGCAAGATAACATTGAACAGCCTGCCGGGAATCGGCATTGTGGAAATTTGAAAAGGCGCATTCGCAAATTGCGAAACATAAATTTAGATATACTGAAATGAAAAAATCCTCAATAATCCGGACCAGCATCTCACTGGTGCCAATTATTGTCCTGATAATTCTTCTTGCGCTGAACATCGGCGTCTTCGGAAGCGACTCCATCCTCGGCGCAAGCCAGGTGGCGCTGCTCTTCTCGGCCGGCATCTGCATATGGCTGGCAATGTGGCTGTTCAAGAAACCGTGGAAAGATTTCGAGGCCGCCATCCGGAGCAATATCGGAGACGTGACAACCGCCATTGTGATATTGTTCCTTATAGGCGGAATATCAGGCACTTGGACTATGAGCGGAACTGTACCTTCACTGATTTACTATGGTGTTAAAATCATTTCCCCGAAGGTGTTCCTGCTGACCGCCTGCCTGATATGCGCACTGGTCTCGGTGATGATAGGCAGTTCGTGGACGACTATCGCCACTATCGGAGTGGCGCTGTTAGGCATCGGGAAGGCATTGGGATTCAGTGACGGCATGATTGCAGGAGCCATCATCTCCGGGGCATATTTCGGAGACAAGATTTCCCCATTGTCAGACACGACGGTGATGGCATCGTCCATTGCGGGAACTCCGCTTTTCACTCACATCAAGTACCTGATGTTCACCACTGTACCGTCGTTCGTCATTACACTTGTCATTTTTCTCGTGCTCGGATTCGTCCACACGGGCAGCGCACCGGCGCAGATTTCTGTCTATACCGAGACGTTGTCCGCAAAATTCAATATTTCTCTGTGGACACTCATTGTGCCGCTGCTGACAGGAATTATGATCGCCAGAAAAATGCCAGCCCTGATTGTTTTGGGCCTTTCAACTCTCATCGCGGCAGTCTGCGCAATCATCCTCCAGCCCCATATCATCACGGAAATCGGGCAGAACACTCTCGCAGCCCTTGGAGTGGAGGGGCAGGGAGAGGCCGGGACAATGTTCACCGGCATTGTAAAGACCATATATGACTCAGTATCCGTGGACACCGGAGTCGAAGAAGTGAACACGCTCGTATCGTCAAGAGGTATGTTAGGTATGCTTAATACCGTTTACCTCATCATCTGCGCAATGTGTTTCGGAGGCTGTATGAAGGCCAGCGGAATGCTGCACCATCTTGCCTCCCTGCTGCTTCCGATGACCAGGAGCCGGACCGGACTTGTAGGGTCGACTGTAACCACAGGTGTGATTCTGAACGGTGTGATATCAGACCAGTATCTGTCCATTATCCTTACATCGGACATATACAAGGATATATATGCGAAACGGGGCTACGAGAGCAGGCTGCTGAGCCGCTCGGTCGAGGACTCGTCCACTGTCACTTCCCCGCTGTTCCCCTGGAGCAGCTGCGGTATGACACAGGCCACGATTCTGAGTGTCCCTACAGCCGTCTATCTTCCTTTCTGCTTTTTCAATATCATAAGCCCGCTGATGAGCATTTTCATAGCAGCGACAGGATACAGGATATTCAGGAGAGACGCAGGGCAGCAATTGTCCGCATAACCCATTTTCGATGCGGGGTGGCGGCTACTTCGGAAGGCCGAAAACATCGGAGATTTCCTGCATCTGCGCCTGGGTCATGCCGTCAGGCTCAAAGCCCATATTCTTTGCTGAAATATAGATGCAGGCCGCCTTGTTCAGGACATCAACCTGGTCGAAGGCGCTCATAATGTCCTCATCCACAGCGAAAACCCCGTGTTTCTCCCACATTACCACATCATAGTCGTCATCAAGAGCCTTTATTGTGGCATCCGCAAGGGCAACGCTTCCGGGAAGCATATACGGCACCATTCCGAGGCCTCTCGGACAGAAAGCCTTGGTCTCCGGAATCATTGACCACAGAATATTGGTCGCGACGTCCTTCTCCAGGAATTTCCTGCTGTGGGTCATCGCTACAAGTTCAATAGGATGGGTGTGAAGGGAGGCCTTGTATGTCGAACCTTTGGCAATGAGATAATTATGCACACTGAGATGTGAAGGCAGTTCCGAAGTGGGAGCGACCGGCTGGTCAGCGACTATCTCGTAGCCGGAGCAGTCGTCGAGAATACGTATAATCGAGCCGTTTGCCATCGGGTCCCGGGCAAGGTCACGCATCCTCTTCTGAGTGCCTTTGCAATAGAACCAGCAGCCTTTGAGATGAGGGAGAACTGTTCCGATTTCCAGGCGGGCACTGATTGCCGGAAGAGAACGTATCTGCTCATCAACAAATTCGGTGATATTGACAGTGATATTACCGCCGTTTCTTTCCGCCCATCCTTTCTGCCATAGATAACCGGCAGCCTCGGCGATTCTGTCTATTTCGGCCTTCAAAGCCGGTCTTGTATCTAAAATGCTATTATTGTCCATATTTAGAAACTGTCTTGAAATATTCCCTCTTGTTCTTCATATGCCTGTCCGGCCATATCTTCTGCTTCATCGGTCGATGGCCAATGCTTGCTCTACCCTATCAGCTGAGGCAGGAAACTCGATATCGCCAGCACGATTATTCCGCTGACCAGCACTGCCACAGTCTTCTTAGAACAGCCCTTCCATTCTTTCAGGATAATGCCCCAGACGTTGCTGAACACTACATTCAGCGCCATCAGTATACACCAGGAGAACGTCAGCAGCACAGCCGAATCCTTGAGGAATCCCTTTCCGAGGCTGAGCCCGAAAAACTGGCTGTACCACAGGAGCCCGGCAAGGCAGCAGAACAATATATTATTGACATACAAGTCCTTGCGGCCGTAATCTCCCCAACTTTTATTCTTTCCGTTCTGGTAAAGGCAATATGCGGCGTTGGTTATGAATCCGCCAAGAGTCACCATCAGGGTGGCAGGAAGGGACTTGAAAATCTCAGGGGTCTCATCGAACGCAAGCGAGCCGCCGAAGCCGAGGCCTATGCTGAAACAGGCACTCATAAATCCGGCAAGAAGGGCCACAATGATTCCCTTTGTGAAATTGAAATCTTTCACCGCCTCCTTCTTCTCCTCTTCAGACAGCGATGCTGACTTCATAGCTCCTGCAACACCGATAATACCGATTCCGGCAAGCGTGACCACCACACCTGCCCATACAGCAGCCGTGAGGTCTCCGGTATTGCCCGTGAACAGCGGAGTCAGGATAGTTCCGAGTCCGGCGCAGGTACCCAAAGCGATGGACTGGCCGAGAGCCACACCTAGATAACGCATTGACAATCCGAATGTAAGACCTCCAACGCCCCATAGTGCGCCGAAGAACATACACTTCAATGCGTCGCCCGGATTTGCCGAATACAGTTCCATAAGGCTGTGTCCGGAAGGCACTGCGAGCAGAGCACCGACAAGTGGGAAGAGAAGCCACGCAAAAACTCCCTGGGTGAGCCAGAAACTCTCCCAGGACCATTCGCGGACTTTGTTAATCGGCACATAGCTGCTTGACTGGCAGAAAGAACCGATTGCTATAATAAGAAGTCCGATTACAATTTCCATAGCTACTATCTCTTGGAAGTGACATCCCTCTCATACTGTTCCACGGCCTTGATGTAGTCCTCGCCCACAGGAACTCCGTTTCTCAGGCAGAACATATCATAGACAGCGCCCCAAGGCAGGGCCTTGCCTTCCTCAAGCATTGCAAGCCTCTGGAAGCCTTTGTCTTCAGCCTCATAGCTGCGGAGAGAGCCAAGCGGTTCGAGAAGAGCCTGCATCAGGCATTTCTGCGTAGCCCTGGTTCCTATCACATAAGCGCCTATCCTGTTGATGGATGCGTCGAAATAGTCAAGCCCGATATGCACCCTGTCAAGAGCATTGGAACGGACAATCTCCTTGCACAGTTCGAGTGTCTCGTCATTGATGATGGTGACGTGGTCCGAATCCCAGCGTACAGGACGGCTCACGTGGAGCATCAGTTCAGGCAGGAACGGAAGCAGGGCCGAAATCTTGTCATAAATATTCTCCGTCGGATGATAATGTCCTGTGTCGAGGGTGAATATTTTCTGTCGCTGGGCAGCATAGGCGATATAGAAATCAGCTGAGCCGACAGTATAGCTTTCAAGCCCGATACCGAACACCTTAGCCTCAATGCAGTCCTTCATATGCTCATATTCCGTCGAGAAAATCTCATCCAAAGACTCCTTGAGCAGCTCCCTGTATTTTAACCTGTTGACTGTCAAATCTTTGCTTCCGTCGTGAATCCAGAGGTTCATAATGCAAGGGTCACCCTGCCTGCGGCCCATTTCCTCAGCTATGGCACGGCAACGCCTGGTATGCTCAATCCAGAAATCCCTGATTGACTTGTCCGGGTTCGCAAGAGAAAGATTTCCGCTCTTCGGATGGGAGAACGATGTTGAATTGAAATCCAGTTTCATTCCGTTCTCCTGTGCCCACTGGATCCAGCTTTCAAAATGCGCCGGTTCAATCTGGTCACGATCTATGAGCTTTCCTCCGAAATCGCCGTAGATTGCGTGGAGATTCAGTCTGTGCGAGCCCGGTATCAGAGACTTTGCTTCAACGATGTCAGCCCTGACTTCCTCAATGTTCCTCGCTTTGCCAGGATAGTTTCCTGTAGTCTGGATGCCTCCTGAAAGTTCTCCGGAACTCTCGAAGCCGGTGACATCGTCCGCCTGCCAGCAATGCAGGGAAATATGAATGTCCTGAAGCGCGGCAATGGCTTTCTCTGTATCAACACCTATTTCCGCATAACGTTCCTGCGCAGTCCTGTAAGCGCTTTCAATAAGTCCATCTTTCATATTGTCAATATTTTTATATTCAATTATCCGATATCCTGCGAGGCTCGAAAACCCTGGTAGGGAAAGAAGCAGCTATGATTCTCCTCATCGCCCATCTGTCTTCCACAAGACCGGCAGCTTTCGCCTGTAACATAATATTGCCGATGGCGGTTGCCTCGACCGGTCCGGCAATCACAGGGATGCCAGTGGAATCCGCCGTCAACTGGTTCAGGAAATCGTTCGCTGAACCTCCTCCTATGATATGCAGCCTTTCTATCTCAAAGTCCGCGAACTGCTTCACGATCTCAAGAACCTCGTCGTAACGGTCTGCAAGACTGTGATATATACAGCTGACCATCTGGGAGTCATTTTCCGGCAGAAGCTGTCCGGAACCGGATATGGCAGCCCTGATCTCAGCATCCATATCAGACGGGCAGGCGAAGCGAGGATCGTCAGGATTGATTCTGGAAGGGAAGCCGGATTCTTCCTCAGCCATCCTCTGGAGTACCGGATAGGTATAATCCCTGCCCGCTTTTGACCAGACAGCCCTGCACTGTTCAAGCAGCCACATCCCGGTGATATTCTTCAGGCATCTGACAGTCCCCTCTATTCCACCTTCATTTGTTATATTGGCTCTCACGGCATCTGCACCGAGAACAGGCCTGGGCTGCTCGATTCCAAGGAGACTCCAGGTGCCACTGCTCAGATATGCAAACTTCTCATTGTCAGCAGGTACAGCGGCGATAGCGGAAGCTGTGTCGTGGCCTGCGACGGCAATTACCGGCACGGCTCCGAGGCCTGTTTCTGCCGATATCTCCGCTTTGAGGATGCCAACTTCCGTACCCGGATATGAAATCTTGCCTAAAATGGACGGGTCGATGCCGATCCGTTCAGCGAGAGATCTGTCAAACTCCTTGGATACAGGGTTCACAAGCGCAGATGTGGAAGCGTCTGTATATTCGCATAATGCATTGCCTGTCAACATATAAGACAACAAATCCGGCATAAACAGGATCCGTTTCGTCCTTGCCATCAGGTCAGTTCCGTTCTCCCGGTCCTCTTTGTAGAGGGCATAGAGCTGGAACACCGTATTGAAATTCATTATCTGGATTCCGGAGGCGGAATAAAGTTCCTCACGTGGCACAATCCGGAATACCTCCTCAGGAATACCGTCTGTGTAAGGGTCTCTGTATGAGCGAGGAAGTTCGAGGAGAGAACCGTCCTCCCCGATACATCCGAAATCCACGCCCCAGGTGTCAATCCCGATGGAGGCAATGCTTCCGCATTTCTCAGCCGCTGCCTTCATAGCCGCTTTCAAATGCCCCACTATGGAATAAACATCCCAATAATATCGTCCGTCCCGCTCCATTATCCGGTTCGGGAAACGGTAGATTTCCTCCATCTCAAGTTTTCCCCCGGATAGATGTCCAATCACCGCCCTTCCGCTTGTGGCCCCAAGATCGAAAGCCAAGAAATTCCTATGAGTATTGCCGTTCATATCAGTTTCAGTGTTATTGTTCCGGAACCATACAAATTTAAGGAATCTTCAATAAAAAGCTGCAATTAATTAAAAAATCGAGGCCGGAAAACTGATTTCCGACCTCGAATATTATATTGTAAAAGAATCTTTCAATTCCCGGATATCTTTAGAACAGAACGTCCTGAGAATCGTCCTGGGCGTTGAACTCAGGCTCTGAATAATCCGCATTCTCCTCAGCGGCTGGCTTCTGCCCGAACGGCTTGCGGCCGCCACGGCGGTCATCGCGAGGGCCCTTCCTGTCATCGCGGCGTTCTCCCCTGCGGTCGTCACGAGGTGCCCTCCTGTCATTTCCACGGCGGTCATTGGACCTGCGGTCATCCCTTCCCTGCGGACGAGGACGGCGCTCCGGCTCGACATAGCCTTCCGGCTTCTCTATGAGAGCCCTCATCGAGAGTCTCATCTTGCCGGTCTTCTCATCGATTTCGAGGAGTTTAACGTCCACCTCGTCACCTACCTTGAGCACGTCGGATACATTCTCTGTCTTCTCCCAGGCAATCTCGGACACGTGGAGGAGGCCTTCCTTGCCAGGAAGAATCTCGACGAATGCGCCGAAGTCGAGGATTGAAACGACCTTTCCGTGATATA
Source organism: Bacteroidales bacterium (assembly GCA_029007435.1). Lineage (GTDB taxonomy): Bacteria > Bacteroidota > Bacteroidia > Bacteroidales > UBA932 > Cryptobacteroides. The sequence goes on along the minus strand of JAQXHU010000041.1, from coordinate 21,213 downwards.
CAGTTCCCACCTCAGGCACTGCGCAGATGCCTTCAATCCAGGCAAGAGCCTTGTCGAGAGCGTCCCTGTCAGCGCTGAAGATATCCACGATTCCCTTGTGTCTCTCTGTATCCTCGGTAATGGTGATGGTGGTGCCGGTTTCCTTCTGGATCTTCTGGATGGTCTCGCCACCCTTCCCGATAACGGCGCCGATGAAATCAGAGTCGATTTCAATCTGCTTGATGCGTGGAACAAACGGCTTGTAATCCTCACGAGGCTCGCTGATGGTCTTCATCATCTCGCCCATAATGTGAAGCCTTCCCTGACGGGCCTGCTCAAGAGCCTTGGCGAGAACGTCATAAGAAAGACCGTCAACCTTGATATCCATCTGGGTGGCTGTGATACCGTCAGCGGTACCTGTCACCTTGAAGTCCATATCTCCGAGATGATCCTCGTCTCCAAGAATGTCGGTGAGGATAGCATATCTCTCGTTAGGTCTGTCCTTGTCGGTGATGAGACCCATAGCCACACCGGCCACAGGTTTCTTTATCTTCACGCCGGCATCCATCAGGGCCAGGCAGCCACCGCATACGGAAGCCATTGAAGATGAGCCGTTTGACTCAAGAATGTCAGAAACGATACGCACTGCGTAAGGATTCTCAGGCATTGTAGGAATCACCGGTTTGAGGGCACGGAGGGCAAGGTTTCCGTGGCCGATTTCACGACGGCCGACTCCGCGCTGGGATTTTGCCTCACCGGTGGAGAATGGAGGGAAGTTGTAGTGGAGGACAACCTGCTGGTCATCCTGTATGAGAACTTCATCCATTTCCTTCATATCAAGTTTGGTTCCGAGGGTCACAGTAGCGAGAGACTGGGTCTCTCCACGGGTGAAAATTGCGGAACCGTGGGCGCAAGGGAGATATCCGACCTCACACCAGATCGGACGCACCTGTGTGCTGACACGGCCATCGAGACGGATTCCCTCATCAAGAATCATATTTCTCATCGCAGCCTTTTCCTCATCACCGTAATATCTTGCAACCATTGCAGCCTTTGCCTCCTGGTCTTCCTCAGAGAGGGTTGCGAGGAAGTCTTCCTTGATCTGGGCGAATCCGTCCTCCCTCTCGTGCTTAGGCTTCGCAGACTTTGCAAGAGCATAGCACTTGTCATAGCAGAACTCGTGTACTGCTTTCCTGAGGTCCTCATCCTCCTCATCGTGAGGATAATCCCTCTTGACGTCATTGCCGAGCTCCTTGATAAGTTCCTTCTGCACGCGGCAATGCTTCTTTATCTCCTCGTGGGCGAACTTGATGGCCTCGAGCATATCGTGCTCGCTGACCTCCTTCATTTCGCCCTCAACCATCATAATGTTCTCCTCTGTAGCGGCAACCATAAGCTCGATGTCGCTCCTCTTCATATCCTCGAAACCAGGGTTGATCACAAACTGACCGTCAATGCGGCACACACGCACCTCGGAGATAGGGCCTTCGAAAGGAAGGTTGGAAGCTGCGAGTGCGCAGGATGCAGCAAGTCCGGCAAGTGCATCCGGCTGGGTATCCTTGTCGGCTGAAATGAGGGTCACATTCACAAATGTCTCAAGATGATAGTCAGCTGGCCAGAGAGGCCTGATCGGACGGTCGATGAGACGGGAAATAAGGATTTCATAATCAGAGGACTTTCCCTCACGCTTCATAAATCCGCCTGGGAAACGTCCTGCAGCGTAGAACTTTTCCTTGTAATCAACCGTAAGAGGCATAAAGTCAGTGCCTTCCTTTACCTCCTTGGCCGCACAGACTGTTGCGAGAAGCATTGTGCCTCCCATTTTGATGACTGCTGAACCGTCAGCCTGCTTGGCGAGCTTGCCGGTCTCGATTTCGATTACCCTACCGTCGGATAATTCAATTTTCTTGTTGATGATGTTCATTAGTGCTTCATAGACCTGCCTTCCCCAATGGAAGTTGATTTTCGTATCATATTAATATTCAGCGCCCGGGCCCGCCGCAGGTCTGTTTATTTGCAGGCCGGGAGATAAGTATTCGGAAAAGAGAGGATAAGATAAAAAAGAGATGAGGGTTTTAAAGGGACCCCCATCTCATAAGGCTTCCTATCGTATTATCGACGGAGACCAAGCTCCTTGACGATGTTTCTGTATCTTTCGATGTCTGTCTTCTGGAGATAGTCCAGAAGCTGACGTCTTTTACCTACGAGGCGGAGAAGAGAACGGCGTGTCACAACGTCTTTCTTGTTCTTCTTCACGTGCTCTGTGAGGTGATCGATACGGTAGGAAAATAGAGCAACTTGACTCTCTGGTGAGCCGGTGTCTGTATTAGACTTCCCGTACTTCGCGAAAATCTCTTGCTTCTTCTCGGCTTGTAAATATTCTGCCATTTTCGCAAAAAATTTTGGTTAATAAAACATTTTAAAAAATACAAATACTTATCCGTCACGGAAAAGCGGGTGCAAAGTTATGCATAATTTCCGATATTTCAATGCCATTTCATAAAAAATCCGTCAAAAAATCACCCATCCGGCCACGGCCCTGCCCAAGGCCTGCTCAGCACTCGGAAAATCTAAATACGGGGCAGCTTCCACGCAGCCCTCAGAGACAAGATGCTCCAGATTGTCCCGGCAGAGAGTTTCAAGCATTGAATGGAAAGCCGGCCCGTGATTCCGCTCTCGCAGATGACTGAGTTCGTGAAGAAGAACGTAGTCGCAGAGCGGCTTCTGGAGGCGCATCAGATTTAGATTCAGGCTGATATTGTCCTTGCTGGAACAGCAACCCCAGTTCGACACATTGTGCTTGACCGTCATCCTGCGATATGTGAAACCGTATCTGGAGGCCAGTTCCGCAAGCCTTTTCGCAAGATAGACCTTCGCATCTTTCCGGAGGACCTCAGCAAGCACATTTTTCAGCCAGTCCGCCCTCGCCGGATCATCTACGCAGTCGTTTTCCCCCAGCCAGGCCTCAGGAAAACGTATCGTCCGGAGGACTTTACCGTCTTCTGACGAACATTTTACGATAGCGCGGTCTGTCAGGACACCATCCGCAAGAAAGACTATTTCCGCCACAAGGGTGGGAACCGTTAATCCGTCCCTGATGCCGGGCAATGCGCGCCCTTCATCTACGGCCCTGTCAATCCTGGCATCCTGCGCCCGGAATGTTTTTCTCAACCATTCTCGATGGTTTTCCAGAAAATCAAGTCCTGCCTTGAAGCCTGTCAGATATGGAACCGTGACAGAAATACGCTCCCCGGATCTGCCCTTACGGCCTTTGACCCTCAGGCTTATACGCCTGCTGCGGCTGCTTCTGGTGATGCGCACCAGACCGAACTCTCTGTCATTGAACAGTTTGTCTATCTGCGCCATCGTCCGGAATCAGCGGATTCTCAAGTCAAACTCAGCCACAATAGGCCTGTGGTCCGACGGATGCCAGAAATTGGAGAGGCCCTCCGGGTCGCGGACCGGAGTCGTGTATGAATCCGAAATGATGTCCGCCGATTTCATTTTTTCGTACAGTTTCGGGCTGCAGTAGAGATAATCGATTCTGGACTCGCCTCCTGTAGATGTTATGAATGTGCCGGGGTGCTTGCGCTCAACTGCGTCAATGTAGAACGTATTTCCGGCAATGTAGTCGTGCACGAGGTATCCGGTGTAATTCTCCGGCTTCTTATATTTGTAATCGTCCACCCTTGAACGGGAATTGAAGTCACCCATCATCATCCATAGACCGTCATCTTCGGCCCCGGCCACCGTGTGCCGGCAGATATATTCTATCTCCATTCTCCGGTAATGGTCTCCTCCGTTGACAGCCTTGCTGGAATCCCTGTTGGTGGCCTGATAGGCATAGGCCTGTGGCCAGGTGTGGAGGGTGACAATGTTGAGTTCCTGGCCGTCGACATTTATCCTGAACCATCCTGCTCCGTGTGTGACAATGCTGTCAGGGGCCTCACCTGCAATCTTTTTCACTGTCTCGATAGGGTATTTCGAAGTGACCACCTGAGGATAATTGTCCCTGTGTGCCCCTATGGCCCAGTATTTATGGCCATATCTTGCCGCAAGCTCTCCCCAGTTGTCAGTAAGGTAGCGGTCTTTTTCCGGCATTTTTTTAGCCGTGCCGGTCTCCCAGATTGACTGGGCCTCGCACCAAACGCAGATGTCCGGTTTCTGTTTGCGGACCCATTTCACGAACGAGTCATAATTCTCTCCCTGGCCGCTCCACATACCGTTCTGGATGTTCCAATAGACCAGTTTCAAATTCTTCCGGGCCTTGTTCCCCGGTGTCCCGGCAAAGCAGGTAACCGCTATGAACCCCGCTAAAATCAGCGCAGCAAATGCTGCCAAACTCTTTTTTATCATAATTCCATAATAATTGTTTTCTTTTCATTGTCCGTAAAAAGTTCCGAACAAGTCACAAATTTAGTATTTTTGCGGAAATATCAATTTCTGATGAGTTTAAAGAAAACAGCGAAAGACTGGATACTGCCGATATCGATGACGGTGGGGGCAGCCATATATCTGATATACCATTTCAGTCCGATTCTCCATCCGGCCGGGCCGGCGCTTGAAAGGACAGTAAGGCTCGTCCAGCCTCTGATTATCTTCGCAATGCTTTTCCTGACTTTCTGCCGGATTGAGCCGAAAGACCTGAAACCGCACAGATGGCACTGGTGGCTGCTGCTCATCCAGGGAGGCTCATTCACGTTGCTGGGACTGGCAATACTCGCAATCAAAAGATTCCTGCCGGGAGAAGAAAGCTGCATTGTATTGATTGAGAGCGCAATGCTGTGTCTCATCTGCCCAACGGCCACTGCGGCCGCCGTGGTGACAAAAAAGCTCGGAGGAGATGTGGCGGGCATCACCACTTATACAATATTGATAAACCTTCTGACCGCTGCTGTTGTCCCGGCCGTCGTTCCGCTGATCCAGCCTCTTGCCGGGGTGGATTTCATCACGGCATTCTCGATGATTCTCGCAAAAGTATTCCCGCTGCTCATCCTGCCGTGCTTCTGCGCCTGGCTCATCAGATACCTTCTTCCGAGACTCCACCGGAAACTTGCCAAAAATGCAGACTTCGCATTCTATATCTGGGCAGTAGGCCTCTGCCTCGCCATAGTCGTCACCACCAAATCGATAGTGCACAGCACCCTCGGAGCCGGACTTCTGCTGTCAATCGCCGGAGTGTCACTCATCTGCTGCGTCCTCCAGTTCTGGCTGGGCCACGTTTCCGGCTGCATATATGACAGAATGCGCCGCGGAGAATCAATGCTGAAGTCCAGGGAAATCACCTGCGGACAGTCATTGGGACAGAAAAACACAGTTTTCGCGATATGGATGGGATATACCTTCCTGACTCCGGAGACATCTATTGCCGGAGGGCTTTACAGCATCTGGCACAATCTTTACAACTCCTGGCAGATTTACCGGGAGGAAAACAGGGACACAAAACAATAAACAATAACTCAAGTTTCGCAGAGCGAAACAACTGCTTTTGAGGCCTTCAGGCCGAGGGTAAGTCCCTTTCCCGGGGTCGGGAGCGGAAAAGCAAAAGTCCAGTGGCCTTTTGCAGCGAGCAGCCCGGAGGGACGGTAGGGATTTAGGAAAAGGGTAGCGTGGACAAATAAAAGTGCGTTGGCCTTTGCCCGCATTAAGCGATAATCACTATGAAACACAATATTTTGCAATTTGCGAAACTTAAACAATAACTGAATATGACAAGTAAAAGAGTATTAAGCATTTTAGCGTCATTCCTCATCATCTGCGGATGCTCCAAAGATGACAACGGGGGATCTTCCTCATCCTCCACGTCATTCGCTCTCGGCGCCGACATCAGCTGGACGACAAAACTCGAAAGCGAAGGACGCAAGTTCTACAATCAGAATGGCGTGGAGACCGAATGCACAGCCCTTATGAGACAGTGCGGAATGAACTCAATCAGGCTGAGGGTATGGGTCAATCCATCCGACAGGTTCTCAAGCAAGGAGGATGTACTGGAAATGGCTCTCAGGGCCAAGGCCAACGGAATGAGGCTGATGATTGATTTCCATTACAGCGACTGGTGGGCGGATCCGGGCCAGCAGGTAATCCCGGCAGCGTGGGCGGACTATGACCTCGACGGACTGAAGAAAGCAGTGGGAGACCATACCCGTGAAGTTCTTCAGTTACTGAAGGACAATCAGATAGATGTCAAATGGGTGCAGGTCGGAAACGAAGTCGCCAACGGAATGCTTTACCACAAAAGGAGAGATGAATCCGGCAAGGCGACTGAAATCGTGGACTACGGCGGGTACATATGGAAAAACCCGAAAGGCTACGTGGAACTCCACAATGCCGGATATGAGGCAGTAAAGGCGGTCTATCCGGACGCCAAGGTCATCGTCCACATTGACAACGGTCACGACATTGAACACGTGAAATATGTTCTCGATCCGCTCAGGCAGTACGGAGGCAAATACGACATCATCGGGCTGTCAATATATCCGGGCCAGGAATGGCAGGCGTCTGTACAGAACTGCCTCACCAACATCACAACTCTTGCTACCCAGTACGGCCACAAAGTGATGATATGCGAGACCGGAATGGACTACTGGTATGAAAACACCGCTTACGATATGCTCAATTATCTCCTGACAAATGCGATGAAAAACAGCTACTGTCTTGGAGTGTTCTACTGGGAGCCTGAAGCTCCGGGCGAGGGCAATGACGCATACAAGATGGGTGCGTTCAAAGATGGAAAGCCGACTCACGCTATGGATGCCTTCCGGATTGCATCCACACGCAAATAACTGAATAACAAAATTATAATATGAATAAGTTCAGCACAATATTATCACTTCTCGCAGCTGCGATTTTCTTTGGAGAAGGAATGCAGGCAAATGCGGCCGAGGCGGGGAAACAGGCCCCGCTCCGCAAAGTCACCACATTGACTGGCTGGCAGTTCCGCAAGGACCACGACTGGAAAGCGTCCGAAGGATGGGAAAATGTCAAAATTCCACACGACTGGGCGATAAGCGGGCCTTTCTCGATTGAGAACGACCTTCAGACCGTCGCTGTTGTCCAGAACGGGGAGAAAGAGGCGTCCCAGAAGACCGGAAGGAGCGGCGGACTGCCGTATATGGGCAAGGGCTGCTACCGCAGAAACATTGATATTGAAACAGTTGACGGCGGCCGGAAAATTCTGCTTTTCGATGGTGCGATGAGTGAGGCCAGGATTCTTGTCAACGGCAAGGAAGTATTCGAATGGCCATACGGCTACAATTCATTCAACTGCGACATCACAGAGGCGCTGAAGCCAGGCAGCAACGAAATCGCCGTATTGCTTGAGAACAGGCCGTTCTCCTCCCGCTGGTATCCTGGCGCCGGATTGTACAGAAAAGTCAGACTGCTCGAAGTGCCTGACGTTCACATTCCTGTATGGGGGACATTTGTCACCACCCCTTACGTCAAAGACGGCTATGCCAGTGTCCGGATTTCAATTCCGGTAGAAGGGGCCTCAGAGGGCGAGATTCTGCATTTCAATACTAAAATCCTTGACAATAAAGGAATTGCCGTCGCTGAAAAAGAAGACGACAGGGCCATCTGCCACGGGGATCCGGCTGTGCAGAACCTGACAGTGGAGTCTCCGGAACTCTGGTCCCCGGAAAATCCTGCATTGTACACGGCCGTCACATTGATCAGCCGCAACGGAACCGCGCTCGATTCCTGCTCCACTAAATTCGGCATCAGGACAGTGGAATTCATTGCGGACAAAGGCTTCTTCCTCAATGGGGAACGCCGCATCATCAAAGGCGTGTGTATGCATCACGACTTGGGCCCTTTAGGATCGGCAGTGAACAGCTCGGCCTTAAGGCATCAGCTTGAAATGCTGAAAGATATGGGATGCGATGCCATCAGGACATCCCACAATATGCCCGCCGAGGAACTTGTGGAGCTCTGCGACGAAATGGGGCTTATGATAATGCCGGAAACTTTCGATGAATGGGATGTCGCCAAATGCCAGAACGGCTACCACAGGTTTTTCAACGAATGGGCCGAAAAAGATGTAGTGAATATGGTGCGGCATTTCAGGAACTCCCCTTCCGTGATTTTGTGGAGCATCGGCAATGAGGTGCCTACGCAGTGGACCAAAGAAGGATACAAAATCGCATCCTGGCTTCAGGACATTTGCCACAGGGAAGATCCTACAAGGGAAGTGACCTGCGGAATGGACCAGTTCGACGCTGTCGTGAATAACGGGTTTGCCGCCCGGCTGGACGTTCCCGGATTCAATTACAAGCCGCGCAGATACACTGAGGCCTATGGCAAACTGCCCCAGAACCTGATACTTGGCTCCGAGACCGCCTCCACTGTAAGCTCCCGTGGCATATATCATCTGCCGGGAGAAGCAGACAGCGAAGGCAATGTTCCTGCCGGTTTTCCGGACCTCAGGGCCGCCTCAAGGAGACATCCGGGCAACCAGTCCTCTTCCTATGATACCGAGTTCTGCTACTGGTCCAACATACCTGACGTGGATTTTGCGGCCGACGAGGCCTATCCGTGGATGGCGGGACAGTTTGTATGGACCGGTTTCGACTATCTAGGAGAGCCTACTCCATACGACACGGACTCCTGGCCGAACCATTCTTCTATGTTCGGAATCATCGACCTGGCATCCATTCCAAAAGACAGGTACTATCTGTACAGAAGTGTCTGGAACACAGAAAGTCCGACATTGCACATCCTGCCTCACTGGACCTGGCCGGGAAAGGAAGGCAGGAACATTCCGGTGGTGGTTTACACTTCTTATCCGTCCGCCGAACTGTTTATCAACGGAGTCAGCCAGGGCATACGGAAAAAATCAGTGCAGGACTGCGACGGATGGAACGGGATTCTGCCTTCAGACGAAGTGCTGATGGACAGGTACAGGCTCATCTGGCAGGATGCGGTTTACTGTCCTGGAGAAATCAAGGTTGTGGCCTATGACGGGAACGGCAGACCGGCCGCAGAGGAAACCATACGGACAGCCGGAAAGCCTTATAGCCTGAAACTCACAGAGTTCAAGAGCGCTTGGCGGCACTGCGGACATATCGAAGGCCAGCCGGAACTTATCTATGTCAATGTCAGCGTAGTGGACAAAGAGGGCAATCCCGTGCCTTGTGACAGCCGCCTCGTGAATGTAAATGTAAGCGGCAACGGTTCTTTCAAGGCGGTTGCAAATGGCGATCCTGCCTGTCTGGAATCGTTCTTCAAACCGTCAATGCACCTTTTCTCCGGACAGATGACAGTGATTGTCGAGGCCGGAAAATCATCAGGGCCGGCAGTTCTGGAGGCTTCGGCCAAAGGCCTCAGGAAAGCGGTTATAGAGGTTGATTAATCAAGACTCTGAAGTATTCCATATCAGGGCGGTCTCCGGCTTACTTTCGGCAGGCCGCTCTTTTACTATTTCAGTTTTGGTGTAGCGATACCAAGTGTTTCTGGATATTCCGATTCTCCTGCACATTTTTGTCACAGTCATCCCTGCATTCAGCATAGCGTTGATGCGGCTCACATTCTCCTTGATCAGCTGCATCTTGACATCGCTTCCGGCCCGTCTTCCAAGCTGGACGCCTTCCGCCCGCTTCAGGGCGAGTGCTTCTTTCGTGCGCATAGAAATAAGGTTCCTCTCAATCTCGGCCACAAGGCCGAATGCGAAACAGAGCACCTTGCTGTTGATGCTGTCATCGAATGTGTAACGCTCTTTGGTGGTGTAAAGGCAGATCCGCTTTTCAAGACACTCTCCCATAATGCCCATAATCTCAGTCAGTGAGCGGCTCAGGCGAGATATTTCGGTCACGACAAGGCTGTCACCGGCATTGAGTTTTTTGAGCAGGCGGCCGAGCCTGCGCTTTCTGAATGAAATCTTTCCGCTCACTGTCTCAGTAACCCAGGAATCTATATGAAAATGCTGTTCCTCAGAAAAACGTCTGATTTCATCTTTCTGATTCTCAGGATTCTGCTTGACTGTGCTGACTCTCAAATAAGCTACTATCATAATGTTGGATTTATTGGTTATGAGAGCTTAAAATACTCATTTTCGAGCTTAGTCGTGGTCAACATAACGGAAGCTGATTCTGATGGCTATCATACAAATGAGCCGTTCCAAATAGACCCGGAGAAAGTGTTGCCGATGCCGGGAAAACACGAGAGGCCGACCAAAAAGGCCAGCCTCGTGCAAATAGAATCGAAATTTTCAGTAGAGCGTCAGTCCTTGCAGTACTCGTACGCTCCGATGTCAACTGTGCCGTCAAGGATTCGCTCCTCGCCCACAATGTCCTTCAGAATGTTGCGGGCCAGCACCTCGGCATTGTTTCCGGAGTTGATGAGGGCCGAACCGGCGGTCAAAGAGTAATCACGCGCATCGGGATCCGCAAATCCAGGATTGTCAGCAGTAAGTGTCAAGATTCCTGAATAAGAAGCAGGCATCCTGCCGGAGTTGAACACCAGCCCGCCCATAATCGCGCAATTGAGAAAAGTACCTTGCTTGTCATTGTCAAGATACATCTGGATACCGCTGCTGTTGCCTGAATTGCCCCATATAACGCAGTTGATTATTTTGGAATTACCATTGCAGCGGATGCCTCCGGCTGCGCCGGTCGATTTAGGTTTATTATTGACAACCAGCGAGTTAATCATCTCCGAGTTAACCAGATGAACAGGGGCTGACCAATCGCTGCTGTTGTTGTAGAAAATGCAGTTCACTATCCTCGCTCCATCATAGTATCCTCCGGCATTCTTTCCGTAATAATTGTCGCAGACAATACAGTTCCTGAGGCCGTGGCCCTTCCACAACTGGATGTTTCCGGTATCTCCGGCAGTCGTGTTGGTTCCTTTGAGGATGAATCCGTCAAGGTAGTAGTACACACCAGCCGCACCTGTCGAGTTCCATCCGTAGCAAAGCTGGTGGGCGCCGCCTATGAGGGTTGACTTCTTTGTCATATCTCTCTCGGCAAGAGCCACTTCATTTCCCGTGAAACCGCCATACGCATTGACAGTCTTCTTGGTGAAAGCGGCGCTGAGATGGTATTCTCCTTCAGCCACCCAGATTTCCATATCGCCGAGATTGTCACACGCAGCCATCGCCTTGGCGAAATCGCCCATTGCGTATTCCCAGCTGGTCCCGTCACCGGTTCCTCCTGGCTTGCAGTAGATGATCTTGCTGACACCGCGCTGATAGATATAGAAATAATCGCAGCATTCAGGGCGCGCCGCATCCGCAATTTTGATCCATCCGGCACGTTCCTCACCGGTCGTGTTGGGATCCACAGTGAACTGTATGTCGAAATTCTCAACAACGAAACTGCCCTCCATCTCCGGAGCTGAAACAATATGAATCCAGGAATCGGAAGCTGTGCATATATACTTGGAATCCACCGCAATAGGGAATGTCAATTCCTCTCCGCCTTTCTTCACCACCGCTTTCTTGCCGTCATCAGGAAGAGAAATCGAAAGGAGACTCTCAAGGTCTTTCTGGATGACATTCAAAGTCGCCGTCTTGGCCGGATCTTTCACCGAAGTAAGTGTCACTTCAGCACTCCTGTCCGCTCCGGTCTCATTCCTTTCCACAGAAATTTTCAGATTGTTCTGGTCAACCATTGAGAAAGAGAAGCCATTTTCTGAGCTCTTGGACAGAGTCCAGTCAACTCTCGTCTTGACAGGAATCACCACCTCCGCCTTGTTCTTGTTGAAATAAAGAAGTGAATTTGAGAGCGTTATATATTCCCCTAGTCCACCCTGGACAATATTTATACGCTTTGTCATCTGGTCCATCAGCCTGATGTCAATAGAGCCGGTACGGCTGTCAAGCGAGCTGTTGTTCGCCAACTCGAACACAATGGAGTCCTTGATCAACGCCTGGCCGCGGTACTTGTGAAGAGTAATCCAGCTTTCATTGGCTTCAGCGAACCACGGGTACGTGCTTTTGAGCACGATGTTCTGCCTGTCCGCGAGAGCGTCAACCTCTACTTCGTCCGGAATGTCTATCTCCGGGACAACGACCTTCCGCTCAAAATCATCGCAGGAGCTTATCAGCACTGCCGAGGCAAGAGCGGCAAATGAGGTCAATATGTTGTAAACAGTCTTGTTCATAATAATAATTCTTTTGATTTCAATGAAGGCATTTCTTATCTGGATGCAACGACCAGAAGCCCGTTAGGAAGCGGCCGGACTCCGTCCACGGCGGTGGATTCGGTGGCGCACGTCCTGTTGAACACTTTGAAAGTGACTCCTTCCGCAGTCTCGTCACGAACCACGAGGGTGGTGGAACCACCACCGTCAAGATTGCAGGCCCTGTAACATCCTGTCCCTTTGGCAATTCCCGCCATATCCTCAAGATACATTCCGTAAGAGTAAGGTGGCTGCCGGCCGTCCATTATGAAGAAATAAACTTTCTTGCCGTCCTCGGACATTCCAATGCAGGTGCGCGGGTCATAATGAGTCCTGTCGGCTTTCGGTATTTCCTGAATCTCACCGTCCCACACAAGCAGGTGCCATCCGCCTATCGCATCCCTGACATCCTGCTCGTCAGCCCTGTACTGTTCCTCTTTCTCAAGATGGGCCGAACCGTCGTTCTTGATATAGAACGCACTGGTCGTGCTCGGAGCGAATTTGCTTCTGTATATGACGCCATCTTTAACGAATGGGCCGGCTGATACAAGGCCTCCTTTCCATCCGTCGTATTCCCCTTCAGGAATGCTGTAACTGCCGCAGACATCGCCGTTTACACCAATATACACAGTCTTGCCGTGATTCTCCGCCGCAGCAGCGTGCAGGTCCAGAGTCTGATGTCCGCCTGTAGGAGGGTTGTCATCAGGAGTGGAGGAAACTATGGTGACGTCCCTGTCAAGATCCACCTCCACGATATAGATATGCTGGTTCCAGAATCTCGCCTTGAACGCAATCTCGGTCATTTTCAGATCCCCCGGCAGGGTGTGCTCCTTCACGCTGTCAACCGCCGTTATTCCCGGGGTGTATTCCGCAATGCTTTCCACAAGCGGCCCGAACTGGGAGAAATCAAAAGGCTTTTTCCCGCTATCGTCATTGTCACAGCCGGCAAGGGCTGCCAGCGCGATTATAATCGGTGTATAGAACATATTCTTAAGTTTCATAATGTTTCTGTTTATAGTTGTTATTCATCCCATCCCGGATTCTGAGGCAACAGGTTAGGATTCAATGATATCTGGTCAAGCGGCACGTTGAAAAGATAGTTCTTGTCAGTGAAATTCCGCTCAAGCCTTCCGCTTTCCTTATAAGGCAGGATGAAGCCATTCTCATCCACACCGACTTTTGACTTGATTGTCTCGATTTCAGACGCTGAGTACAGTCTTGCGTCAAGAGGAGCACCCCTGCGTTCCCTCAGGTTGAACACCTCGTTGCCGACCTTCCATCTGACAATGTCGTCCCATCTCTGGTTCTCGCAGAAAAGCTCAATTCTCCTTTCCCTGCGGATTTCACGGATAAGGTTCGCATCAGGTCCTTTGATTACCGGATATTTAGACACGAGATCAGGGTCTTCAACCGGATTAGCCTCGAGTTTGAACGGGAATCCGACTCTCTCCCTGAGAGCATTGACAGTCTTGTCCAGTTCCGGATCCAGGCCCAGCTCGGCACCGGCCTCGGCCCTGATAAGCAGCACCTCCGCATATCTCATAACCGGTGCGTCGATAGTTCCGGTATGGAGTGCCTGCTTCGAAAAGTCAGTCATACTGAAGAACTTGCTGATGGCATAACCGGTACTTGATACCGCATAGAACGGCCTGCTGTCAGTGGCTGTCAGCATTCCCTGGATATTCGGAGCGCCACCCTGGATCTTTCCGTTGATTGTCCTGAACAACTGGTTAGAATGAGGATTGCCGGCCTCAGGAATGCAGACAGTCTGGCAAAGCCTTCCGTCACGGTTCTTCATCTCGGCCACCATACCCATATCCGGATTGTGGCAGCCGCACAATGATACCGGCAGACCTGTTTTGGCGCAAAGGTACTCTTCGAAACAGTCCCTGCTCATTCCGTGCGAGCCGTGCTGCTTCGACACGTCATTTCCCATATTGATATCCGGGTCATACTCCCTTGACAGGATGATTTCCGGATTGTTCTTGTAGTCCGGCTGGATAAAAAGATTGAAATAGCACTGGTCCGGACCGCCTTCTGTATAAAGTGAGTAGCCATATCCCGGATCCATCAGGATACCGGCGGTCTCGTATGCGAGCCTGAGGAAATCCTCATCTCCCTCGACTCCCCTGTATCTTCTCCAGGTGCCTTCATACAGGCATATCCTGGCCTTGAGGCAGAGAGCGGCATCCTTGCTTACACGGCTGACGGAAGTCTTTTTCGGAAGCAGTTCTATAGCCTTGTCAATTGTCTCGACAATCTTGTTCATCACAAAGATTCTCGAATCACGGCCTTTGTACAGGTCCGGGTCGTTTTTCCCGAGTTCCTTGTCATACCACGGAACGTCTCCGAATGTCCTGACCTTGTTGAAATAATCCCAGGCCTTGAAGAAATAAATTTCTCCGGCATATTTCTGCTTCTCCAACGCAGGTGCGGGAGATTTCTCATAATTGTTGATGAACGCATTGCATCCCCTGACGACACTCCAGCTCCATCTGCTGTCGGAGTTGTTCACAGTGTTCTGGCCGTATGTAAGGGCATTCTGTCCGGCGCTCAGCACATTGTCGGACTGGTACTCTCCGATAATCATCTCGCCGCAGTTCCATCCGTTCGGATCGCCGTGTCCGATAATGAGTTTGGGATAATATGTATTGCAATACTGTTTCAGTGCTATGGCATCGGCCGTGCTCCAGAAAGTGTCTCCTGTGATGGCGTCCCCCGGAACGGTGTCAAGGTAGTCGCATCCCGCCGCCAAGGCACAGATTGCCGTTATAGCATATATGAACTTCTTTTTCATCTTGTTTCCTCCTTAAAAAGTAATGTTGACACCGAAAGAGTAACTTCTCATAAAGGCGTATTCCTTGCCTGCATTGCCGGAGTTCAGTCCGCTGTTCACGATGTTGTCGGCAATGTCCGGAGTCATAAAGTCCGGAAGTCCGGTCACTTCCCAGAGATTCATTCCCGTTGCATATATCTTGAGTCCGGATATGCCCACTTTCTTAGTAAGTTTCTCAGGGAAGGTATATCCGAGTGTGAGATTCTTGAGCCTCAGATAGGCCGCATTCTGCAAGTACTTCGTCTGCACCTGTTTGCTCTTGGCATTGCCTCCCATACTGAGTCTCGGATAGTATGCGTCGGTATTGTCGAATGTCCAGGTGTTCTTCACGTGGTACCCGGTCACGCTGCTGTTGTATATTCCGCGGCCGAATCCCCAGAACAGGTCGCTGCCTGTCCAGAGATCTCTCTTGGCCACACCCTCGAACAGGAAGTCGAGGCTGACGCCCTTCCAGCTGATGCCTCCATTGATGTTGAAACGGTAACGTGGAGTGTTGTTTCCGATGACTTTCTTGTCTCCCGGGTCATCAAGTGTCCTCATTCCCTCATCGATTTTCCCGTCATTGTTGAGATCCCTGTAACGGATATCACCAGGGAACCATTTGGCGCTGAGGTATTTCTGGACTTTGTCCATTTCAAGGGCCTCCTCTCCGGTCTGGATGAATCCGTCAGTGACATATCCCCATATCTCTCCGAGTTTCTGTCCCTTGTAATACATTCCTGGCGCAATGGAGCCGGTAGGATTGTCATACTTGGTGATGACAGCCTGATAGTCCGAGAGCCCGATTCCGACATTGTAATCCAACGGACTTCCAGCCACATTGCCTGCCCTGTCTCTCCAGCTGACCTCGAATTCCCATCCGTTGGTCCTCATATCCGCAAGATTCTCCTTACCTGTGGAGGTCCCGAATACTGCAGGGAGAGTGACGCTGCGCACCATTCCTTTAGTCTGGCGGATATAATAGTCAAAAGATCCTGTAAGCCTGTTGTCAAGGAAGCCCCAGTCAAGACCGGCATCGTATGTGACAACTTTTTCCCAGGACACATAGCTCGGTACGGAAGGGGTTGACAGGCCGTTGCTGAGAGCGCCATCGAACAGATAGTTCTTGATGGTGCTGGATGTTATCACCGACATATAGTCGTGATATCCAGTAGTGACCTGATTTCCCAAGGCTCCGACTGACGCCCTGAGTTTGAGCAGGTTGACTTTATGCTGATGCGCTTTCATCCAGGATTCCTCAGCTATGTTCCAGCCAGCGGAAGCGGATGGGAAGAATGCCCACCTGTCATTAGCGGCATATTTGGACGAGCCGTCATATCTGCCGTTGACTTCGAGGAGATACCTGCCCCTGTAGTCATAATTAGCCCTGAAGAATATGCCCTGGACTCTCCACAGAGTTTTCACCTCGCTGTTGGAGAGATAATCGGAAGCCATATCCGCCATTGGCAGGTTATTGTCATACAATCCAGTCATCGTCAATGAGTTGGATGTGTATTTTTTCTCCTCCTGATTGTATCCGGCCATCACTTTCAGATTGTGGCCCTTCCTGAAAGAATGACTGTATTCAGCCCAGAGATTCAGAGCCTGGTAAATGTTGTTCGCATTGTAGTTGGTGACATTGCTCGGAGAACCGGAGATTACTGGCTCCCGGCCTTCAGGATAGGTCTGGGAGTATGTCTTGCCGTGTTTCTTCTGCTTGCTGAAATACGTGTTGTACGAATAGTCACCCTTGATTGCAAATCCCTTGAAAGGATGTATGTCAATCCTTCCGGTGTACCAGTTGTCCCAGGTGCTTGTCACTGACCTTCCGGCCAGAGCCATTCTTCCGACAATGTTGTAATTCATATGATATCCGTCAAGACCGGCCCAGTCGCCGTTCGGCAGGAAGACAGGCACTGTCGGGAACATTCGGTAAACTTCATAGTACAGAGTGTATCCTGAATTGTTCTGGAAATCCACATTCGGGTCGTCAGACTCGGTCTTGTTCATCCTGACTGAGAATCCGACGTCAATCCAGTCGGCGAGTTTCGCATCAAGATTCAGATTGCCGTTGAACCTGCGGTATTTGTCATTGCCATATCTGAAAATACCCTGCTGGTTTTTGTATCCTATTGAGGCATAATATGAAAGCACGTCATTTCCTCCGGTCGCGCTGACATTGTGCTGATGCATCAGACCGCTGTTGCGGTAGAAGGCCTTGAGCCAGTCGGTATTCGACACATAGGCCCAGCCCGGATCACTCGGAGTGTGGCGGTAGTCCTGGATTCCCTCGGTATCGACTACCACTCCCGGATTGTTGGCCGGATCGGCAATGTGGGCGTCAAGCAGTTCAAGGAATCTGTCGCTGAAATAATATGTTCCCGGATTGTCATATTCCATTGCCATATTCCACATACGGCACCATACGTCCGAGCTTGCCATTTCAGGCAGTCTCGCCGGCGTGTTCCAGGAGAAGTTGTTACTGTAAGTCACTCTGGTTCTTGAACTTTTAGCTCCTTTCTTGGTCGTCAGCAACATCACGCCGAATGCGGCTCTCGCACCATAAACGGCTGCGGCGGACGCGTCTTTCAGAACGGAAATGCTCTCGATGTCATTCGGATTGACCAGTGACAGATCCGAAATCTCCACTCCGTCCAGGAGAATCAGGGCGTTGCCTCCGTTCAGAGATGTGTTGCCCCTGATGTTGATGGCGGCCTTGGTATCAGGCTTGCCGCTGTTGAAAGTGATGTTCAGGTTAGGGATGACACCCTGAAGGCCCTGGGCGATATTGCCGATAGGCCTGTCCTCAAGGACATCTCCGGAAGTCGCCGATACAGCTCCTGTAAGATTGACTTTCTTCTGGGTTCCGTATCCCACTATCACGACCTCGTCCAGATAGTTGGTGTCATTGTTGAGAATGATGTTCACCGGCTTTGAAGGAGAGCCGAGAACGGAGATGGTCTCGGAGTAACCGAGAATCGACACTCTTATCAAGTCGCCTTCCTTGCCCCTTATGCTGAATTTTCCATTCTCGTCGGCAATCGTGCTGACGCCTGAGTCCTCCAGCATAATGACTGTACCCGGCAAAGGCTCGTTTTTAGTGTCGGTCACCGTTCCGCTGTAAACTATAGTCTCCGGCTTTGAGTCCTCTTTGACAATGAGGATGATGTTGTTGTGGAACCGGAATGTGTATCCGGTGTTCCGGAGAATCTCCTTAAGTGCGTCCTTAAGGTCAACCGATCCCTGTGGCACTGATACCGTCTTTCCGGCATCCACAATGTTGTCATTGTAGGCGACGGTCAGGGATGTCTGCTTCTCAATGGCCTGAAAGACCTGCGCCAGCGTGCTTGTCCGGCTGCCGAACTTGACAGTCTGGGCATTCATCACCACCGGCAGAAGCAGGAGAATAAATAACAGATGTTTTCTCATATTGGTGATATTTGTTTGTGTATTGTGGTTGTCAACGGATACGGATTACGCCGTCCCTCGGGCTGTCGAATTCAAGTCCCGGAATAAGTTCCTGAAGAGTTCCCATAAGTTCTTCTATGCTCTCCCCGCTTATGAACTTGGCCGTGATTCTCTCATTGTCATAACGGTCTGTGGCCACGTATATCTCAACGCCGTAACGCTGTTCTATCTTCTTGACTATATTGCGGAAGGACTCGCTTGAGAAATACAGTTTGCCGTCTTTCCAGGCGAAATATTTATCCGGTTCCACTTTCTCAGCCCGGACTGTCCCGGCAGCTTTATCGAACACGATTCTGTCCCCGGCTCTCAATATATGGTCATTGTCACCGCAACCAGATGTCTGGACGCAGCCCCTGTTCACAGTGAGTTCAACATTGCGCTCATCCGGATAGACCCTGAGGTCGAATTCCGTTCCGAGCACTCTGACGTTGAAGTCTCCGGCTTTCACAATAAATGGCTTTTCTTTGTTTCTGGCGACTTTGAATATGGCCTCGCCTGACAGGAACGCAGTGCGCTCTTTTCCGTTGTATTCTGATGGATAGAGCAGTGTGCTCCCGGAGTTGAGAATTACGGTCGTGGAGTCCGGCAGGAGCAATGTCTCAGTCTTTCCGTTGGCGGCATATTTCTGGACAATCCGTATTTCTTCCGGCACGGCTGACCGTCTCAACGCAATTAACCCTGCAACGGCCAATGGAACAGCCAGTCCCGCCGCTATTGAGCCTGCAAGGAGCAAGTTCCTGATTCTGAATTCTCTCCGGTTCTTCCGGATGCGTCTGGAAAGTATATTGAACTGTTCGTCGATATCGTCTGGACGGCCTTCTGCATTGTCCCAGATTTCTTTGAGTGCCTGTTCTTTCTGTTCCCTGGAATGAGAGTCGGAGAACCATTTTTCAAACAGTTCTGACGTGTCTTTGCCGGTTTTTGCGGAGAAGTATCTTTGAATAATCTGTTTCGGTGTCATTTTTACGGTTTTCCATATAGACACCTGAAACGGTTGATACACCCAGCCAGTATCAGAAAAAAATAATGAATGTACCCAAAAGATTGCGGATATCTTTCAAAGCGAGGGTCAGATGGTTCTCGACGGTCTTCTTGGAAATATGCAGAATCTCGGCAATCTTGTCATTCGGGATGTCCTGATAGCGGCTCATATTGAATATTTCGCGCCTCCGCTCCGGCATAGTGTCCACAAATGTTTTGATAATCAGTTCCTTTTCTCTCTCGATATAGATATCCTCCGTGTCCCGGACTTCGGGAAGAGCGGCGTCTGTCAGCACAGCAGTCTTCTTCCGGGAACGGATATAGTTCAACGATGCGTTGCGGGCCATTCTGTAAATCCAGGAGCTGACATTCCTGACTTCCGGCAGGACTTCGCGCATATTCCATATTTTCAGGAAAATATCCTGGGACAGATCCTCTGCGGACTTGTCGTCTTTGATGAATGCGGCAATGAACTCACGTACCTTCGGGAAGTACGTTTCGAACAATTCACGGAATGCGTCCAGATCTCCCGCAGCGATTCGTTCTTTAAGTTCCATCTCAGCCGTATCAAAACATTGAGATGCAAACATACGAATTTTTTGTTTTCTTTTCAATCCGGCCCGGCAATTGTCGCCCAATTGTAATCTTCGGCAATAATTTGGGTAATTTTTGCCATTTCGGTCAATTTTTAATAACAATAGCAAAAAATGGGAGGAATTATGCCGGAACGGGAAGTCACAAGCAAAAAGGGAACTGATATTTGCTATGCAACACAAGGAATAGTGGGAAACTAATGGTCAGCGCAGCGGTAATCGAGGGATGAAAGGAAAAACGAGCGGCGCTGGCTCTCGTCAACTAAATATGGCGATACCCTGAACTCATTGGAAATGCCGTCCTCAAGATTGCAGGCATAGAAATCAGTAACGGCGGAAATATATAGTCTGGCATATTTCACATCAAGTGTCCGTTGCAGTTCAATTGTGTATTGGACAGCTGAATAGGCATTGAAAACCGATAGCGGCTCATTAGAAAACACGAAGAGACCGAACTCACGGAAATCCCCATAGAATCCGGAAGACACTTTACTTACCTTGTTGGCGATTATCTCTTTCATCGGGCGGGCTCCCATCCAATAATCGAGTTCAATTCCACCTGTAAAGGAACCGGAATGGAGGCCGTAGCCATATCCGCTGCGCTGCATAATCTCAATATCAGACTGGCTTTCACCTTCTACAGCGGAAATACCCGATATGTCTTTCAGCATCTTCAGTGCGGCCTGCCGTCCACCCTCCATCGCCCTCGTGACCTCGATGCCAAGTGTATGGGTGCCAGGTGTCTGAAGATCCGGCCGGTCGCAGTTGACCAGGTCATCGAATTTGTGTCCCAATATCTGTTGTAGCTGGAGCATAGCATATCGCTCAAAGAAGCAAGTATCGTATTTTCTGTACGCCATCAAGATCAAAATTAAAGTTATCTTCAAATCAACGTACACAAACATACTGAAAAAAGGGGAATAAACAAATTGACCGGCCCTGATTGGACCGGTCTGGAGAGTGGAGGTAGACGGAGTCGAACCGACGACCCTCTGCTTGCAAAGCAGATGCTCTAGCCAACTGAGCTATACCCCCGTATTTCTTGTTATTTTGCGAATCGCTGCGTTGCTGATCGAATCCTCATTCGGTCATTACCGGGAGGTAACTCCCTCAATCGGATCTCACGCGCCTTGCGCTTCATCAAAATAACCGCAAAACTTCAATGCTGCGAACGCTGCGTTGCTGATCGAATCCTCATTCGGTCATTACCGGGAGGTAACTCCCTCAATCGGATCTCACGCGCCTTGCGATTGGCTGGTA
>JAQXHU010000040.1 GCA_029007435.1 Bacteroidales bacterium | reverse complement strand
GTAGAATCCGGCAGGGTGAACCGCTGCGCGACATCAATCGCCCGGTAACTGTTCCACCGGCTTTGCGACACTCCTATCCCGACAGCAAGGACTGCCAGCGCCGCCGCAACGGAAAACAGCCCGGCAAACAACCTCTTCCTGCCGGATGACAATGTGGTCCGGCGCATCCTCAAGTTCTCCGGCTCCATTCCGGACAGCCTGCAGAAACGCTCATACGCCTTGACTGCGTCAAACCTGCCGGCTTCGTAATATTTCATCACGAACGACAGGAGCCTGTCTTCAATATTGCTCATAATCAGTCGGTTTTATCAGTTTTACCCTTTCCCGAGACACATCGGAACTTCCAGGAGATTCTTCCACATACGACACTTTTCGTCATATAATCATAAACCCCCGTATCCGCCTCTAACACGAGCCTGTCATCTTCGGTGAGAACTAACGAAGGATTTTCGAAAACAACCTCATCGTGTCCCCAATAGAAATAATTCATATCCGGATTGAACTCTCCACCGTACACGTCGAAATAGATATTAAGCCCGAAATCGCTCCAATAATAGCTGGACCATGCACTGGTCCTGTCCGCACATATCCTGAACCTGACAACCCCGGCGTATCCTGATCCAGTCTGCATGTCAGCCTTTGCCTCCATCTCCCTCGTGCCGGTGAAAGGGACGTAAGGCAGCCGGGCCATCAGGTCACGTCCTGCAACTCCGTCATTGTCAATATCAACCTCTGGCCCGTCCCAGCCCATATCTTCTATGTCATAAATTCCCACGACCCTGTCCAGGACAGCTCTGCTCGCATCGGACATATCCTGCTTCCAGCTTTCCTCCCGGCAGGATACCGGCAGGAAAGTAATTCCGATCAACAATATTAAAATCTTTCTCATAGCCCTACAATGTATATCTACCATACGCATCATCCGTGACGACATCCCGGAGATTCAAGACGAAATCCGACCTGGACGAAATCCCAACGAAACCGCGGCCTCCCTGGACATTGGACGGATATGGCATCTCTTCGACGAGGGAAGAGTCCGAGAGGGAAGAGTCCTCGAACTGCATATCATCCAGATACATATAGTTGTCACGGTTCATCGAGACCAGACTTACTGTTATTTTCCTCGACACTTTCATATACAACTGTCCGGGCCTGTAGAACCTCACCGGGACCGACAGATCATACATTGAGACCAGGAGCGAAAGCCTGTAGCTGCCGTCCCGGAACAATGCGTCGGTAAAAATATTATATTTATTGTCATAATAATTCTCCCCGTCCCCGAACATGTCCACACGCTTGTTCAGTAAAGGTTCCTCGGAATTATCAAAAGATATGGACTCATCACGGCTTCCGATTTCTTCTCCAACAGAAGGAAATCCGTCAGGATCAGACACTTCCAGGGACTCCACCACTGCACGCCCCTGCATCCGCATCAAGAGCCTGTAATAATTGCCCTCACCGGGCCGGTCACTGACCGAAACTCCGAGATGGAAAACCCGTATCATATTTCCATCCGAATCCCGTCTCAGGACAACCGCCGTATCCACAGAAGCGACAGGAGCCGGCATCGGGACCGTTTCCTTGATTTCCGAATGCAGGCCGTCGGCATCTATTTCAATTTTCACCTCATCCCCGGGATTGAACCTTGCTTTGAATATCATCTTGGATATCTTGGCAAAATATATGGAGGCAGCTTCCACAAGGGAATCGGTTCCTCCGGCAGGTTCCCCATTGACAAAGCATTGCAGTTTTGCGGACTGAACTGTCTCAAAATCTCGCATCCGGAATCCGCCCTTTACCACTGACACCGTATGGAGGCTGTCGGATGAGCTCAGGAATCCGTTGGCAATGATAAATTTTTCACCGTTTCCATCGAGCGTGATCATCTTCTCGCAGGAAACGGAAAGAAGGGCAAGAAGCACCGCTGTCAATATTTTACGGAAATGTCTCATAATGTCAGAAATTGAACGTATAGCTGAATGACGGAAGGAAAAGCAGGAACGACCTCACGGACAATGCCAGCCGGCTCTCCTCCATACCGTCTTCATATCTGTAATATGTCCTGCCAGTCACCACCCAGTCCGGATTTCTCGCGCCATAGGCATTGCAAAGGCTCACATTCCACACATTCTCACCACGTTTGGTCTTCTTGTGGATGTTCATGCCAAGGTCCAGACGGTGTGACGGAGGCAGATGATAATTGTTCCTCGACGGAATATATGGAATAATGTCCCCGTACCCGCCTTTGTCATCCATAACGATGGTCCATCCTTCAGGCACAGTCATCCAGTGCCCCGAGTCGAATCTCCAAACTGCGGAAAGGTCGATACGCTTCCCTACTTTATGGTTGACATCAATGCAGAGATTGTGACGGCGGTCATATACGAAAGGGAACCACCTGCCGTTGTTGATGCTTCCGTCCCGGAATATCCTGCCAGACTTGGACAATGTATATGAAACGGAGCCTGTCGTGCGGCCTATGGTTTTCCTGACATACAGTTCCGCTCCGTACGAGCGGCCCTCGCCCACCGCCACATTCGTCTCCCAGCCCGAGGATGACGTGAACGCCCGCTTGCCGTCCAGATATTCAAGGACATTGTCCAGCTTCTTCCAGTAAAGCTCAAGCGAGAACTCCCAGCCATCGAGGCCTCCGTAATATCCCCCGGCAGAAACAATCCTCGACTTCACGGGAGGAATCTTCCCGGTAATCGGCACCCACAGGTCGGAAGGCAGGCTGAGATTGCCTGAAGCCAACTGGTGGACATATTGCGACATTCTCGAATAGGCGGCCTTCACTGCCCAACCCCTGCCGAACGATGCCTTGAACGACAATCTCGGTTCAGGGGAGAAATACACCTTGCGGCCTGTATGGAAGAGGCTGAGGCGCAAGCCCGGATTGAGGGATAAATGTTCACCCAGGGTAATGTCATCTTCTGCATAGAAAGACAGTTCGTCTCCCCAGGACCTGTTGGAAATGTCGCTCCGCAGGGTGGTGTCCGTCACGACATCATTATTCTTGACCATCTGGCTGGACCTTTCAGTCTCAGGTTTGAAGGAATGGCGGACATACTCTGCCCCGAACTTCACAAGGTGTTCGCTCACAGGAACATACTCAAAGTCGGCCCTCGCTCCGATGTCGAGAATGCCGGAGAAATAGCCGTACTCCATCCTGTCCTGCGTCTCCGCCTCCGCATCTTTCTCCCAATACGAGGAAACTGTCCCGACGTTCATCCTGTATCTGTTCACATAAGCCGAGGCATCGAGGAAGAGATTCCCGTTGAAAACGTGGTTCCAGCGCAGCATCCCCACTGTATTGCCCCAGTTCATCCTGATCTTGGACATATCGTCTGTAAGTCTCTCATACGGCTCATAATCAGGCCCATAGTACCGCCTGCTGCGTTTGTCCGACTCAGAGTACCTGAAATAATCCCGGCCCATATAGAAACAGGCCGAGATGCGGTCCGAGCCGGAAATGCGGTGGGCAATCTTGGCATTGATGTCATAGAATGCATAATTGGCCGGACTGCCGAGCAATCTGGCCAAAGGGTCCAGGAAAAAAGTATGCATCCCCCTGGCACTCAGGGAGTACGTTGTACGCGGGCTCCCGATCGGACCTTCGAAATGGAGTTTCTCGGAAAGCAGGCCGGCACTTACCGAGCCGTGGAACCCGTTGACATTGCCGTCGTTGGTCCTGACATCCAAAACGCTGGAGGCCCTGCCGCCGTAACGCGCCGGGAACGAACCCTTGTAGAGCGTGGCCTTCTTCACAGACTCCGGCGTGAATACTGAAAAAAGCCCGAGAAGGTGGCTGACATTGTACAATGATATGCCATCTATCATCATAAGGTTCTCATCCGCCCCTCCACCACGTACATAAATACCAGAGAATCCGTTCATTCCGCCCTGGACGCCCGGCATCATCTGGACTGTCTTGAGAAGGTCGGCCTCACCAAGTACGGCTGGAGTGTTGCCTATAATGCTGCCCGGAATTTCGATGGCGCCCATATATGTGGAGGTAATTCCGGCATCCTTGCGGGCGACCACTCTTGAGGCTTCAATCGAGGCGGACTGGGCAAGGGTCATATTGACCACAGTGTCTTTTCTGACATCCAGGGACACGGTAACCGGCTCGCAGCCAAGATAAGAATAGGTAACAGCTGTCTTGCCGCCAGGAAGTGTCAATGTATAATAGCCGAAGTTGTTGGTCACGGCACCTATATATCCATCGGAGGCTCCGGCTCCTATCAGGGTCTCCCCCGAGGACGAATCGTAGATGAAACCGCTGACAGTGAATTTGTTCCTGGAATGCTGCACAGCAGCCTGCGGACGGGAAGCCCGTTTGAGAACTACGTATTTCTTCTGGACTTTCCATTCGATGCCTGTCCCGGACAAAAGTAGCGAGAGGGTCTTTTCAAGGGAAGCGCCGCCTGGCAGTCCGGAAGCATCGGAACCGCCCTGCCAGGGAGCCTCCGGGAAAGTTCTGGCGGAGCTGGCAGGAGCATCTAGCAGCGGGCTGATGGACGAGTCATAGACGAACCGCGCTCCATATTTAATTTCAAGGCTGTCAAGGACTTCCTTTATTGAAACAATTTTCTCCTGACGCCCGCCACTTATGTATTTCCCCGTACTGGAGACTGCATTGCCTGCGGCTTCCGGAATCGGGAGCACACAGGCAAGAACCACAGATATGATTGTCAAACAAACTTTTTTCATAAATCAGTCTTTCTGGCGGGGTTCTGTTCTCTCCGCCGTAAAGATAGACGTATTTCCTCCAAATAGTACCATCCCGACAAAGATATTTTTTTGATTTACATTGAGCTTCTTACTCAAAATTTTTAGTATTTTTGTAATTCCTCTTGGAACTGCTAAAACTATATTTTTATGAAGCATTTTACATTGCCAAAAGAAGGCGGTTTGATAGAGAAGGGGATTCCGGCTGACATTCTCCACGGCTTCGAGAGAATAAGAACGGAAATCTACGACCAATCTTCAACTGCGAGCGACACCATCGCTGACATCATTGTGGAAGCCATCAACTCCTGCTCCGGGAGAAAATTCAAGCTTGGTCTTTCCACCGGCACCACACCTGTTTCCCTCTACAACAGACTCAGAAAAAGATTCGAGGACGGAAAAGTCTCATTCAAAAACGTGGAGATCTATTCCATTGACGAGTATTATCCTTACGGAAAAGGAGAGCCTCAGAGCAGAAACAGCATTCTTCACACCTATCTTCTCAACTATGTGGATATCAGCGAGGAGGACATCCACGTACCGGACGGAAGCGTAGGAGAGGACAGGATTTCCGCATACTGTGAGCAATTCGACAAGGAATTCAGGGGCCTCGACCTGCTCGTTATGGGTATGGGCGAAAGAGGGCAGATAGGCTTCAACGAGGCCGGCACCTCGCCGAAGAGCCGTACCCGCACGGTGCTGCTTTCATACCAGTCCAGGAAACGTCAGGGAAGGTTCTTCAACGGAGATTTCAAGCACACTCCGATGGCAGCAATCACAGTGGGCATTGACACGATGATGAGCGCCCGCAAAATCATCCTTATGGCGTGGGGCGAGGACAAGGCCACAGCCGTGAAGAACGTGACAGAATGCAGGCCTGACATCGACTGGCCGGCATCTATGCTCCAGTCCCATCCTGACATTGTCTGCTACACTGACGAGACAGCCGCATCGCTGCTCACCAGAGTGGTATCTCCTTGGATGGTAGGCCCTTGCGACTGGACCAGGAAATTTATCAGAAAGGCTGTCGTATGGCTTTGCCAGGAAGTACACAAGCCGATTCTCAAGCTTACACAGAAAGATTATCTGGAGCACTCACTCGGAGAACTGCTTGACAAATTCGGTCCTTACGACAAGATCAACATAGAGGTGTTCAACGACCTGCAGCACACCATCACCGGATGGCCGGGCGGAAAACCGAACGCTGACGACAGCCAGAGGCCTGTATCCGCATTGCCTTACCCCAAGACCGTGCTGATATTCTCACCTCACCCGGACGACGATGTCATCTCAATGGGAGGCACTTTCATCCGTCTCGTCCATCAGGGGCACAATGTCCACGTGGCTTATGAGACTTCAGGAGACCTTGCCGTTCACGACGATGTGGTGCTCCAGCATATGGACGCAGTTCACCAGCTCGGATTCGGAGATGAGTTCGACAGAGTGAAGGCCATCATTGACTCGAAGAAACCGGGAGAGCCAGAGCCCAAGGAGCTTCTGGCACTGAAGGGAGCTATCCGCCGCAGCGAGGCCAGGGGAGCCGACCGTTCGTTCGGCCTCAACGACAACACCAATGTGCATTTCCTCGACCTGCCGTTCTACGAGTCCGGCGGAGTCAAGAAGATGCCGCGCACCCAGGTTGACCTCGACATTATCAAGGACCTCATCAAGAGACTCCGTCCTGACCAGATATTTATGGCAGGTGACCTTGCCGACCCTCACGGAACGCACAGAGTCTGCACCGAGGCAGCTCTTGAGGCTATCGAGCAGCTGAAGGAAGAAGGCGAGAACTGGCTGAACGACACCCACATCTGGCTTTACCGCGGAGCGTGGATGGAGTGGGAGATCGGACGTGTCGATATGGCCGTTCCGCTCAGCCCGGACGAAGTTGTGGAGAAACGCCACGCCATTTTCCGTCACCTTTCCCAGAAGGACATCGTGCCGTTCCCGGGAGATGACCCGCGTGAGTTCTGGCAGAGGGCAGAGGACCGCACCCAGAACACAGCCCGTCTTTATGACGAACTCGGAATGGCTGAATATCAGGCAATTGAGGTATTCCTCAAGCTCTGTTGACAGACAAAAACCTATACAAGATGAAACTTATAATCAGAGACGACAGCAAGAGCGGTTCAATATGGGCCGCACATTACATCGCCAGAAGAATCAACGAGAAAGCGGCAGTGAGCGACAAGCCTTTTGTGCTCGGCCTCTGCACCGGCTCAACTCCGATCGAGACTTATGCCGAACTCATCAGGATGGTGAAAGACGGTGAGGTTTCTTTCAAGAATGTGATTTCTTTCAATATGGATGAGTATGTGGGACTCCCTGAGAATCATCCGGAGAGCTACCACTCATTTATGCACAGATACCTGTTCGACCACATTGACGAACCGGCAGGGAATATCCACATTCTCAATGGCAACGCCGCCGACCTCAAGGCGGAATGCGACAATTATGAGAAGGCCATCGAGGCAGCAGGCGGGTTCGACCTGTTCCTTGGCGGCATCGGCGAGGACGGGCACATCGCATTCAACGAGCCGTTCTCCTCTCTCCAGTCAAGGACACGTGTCGTGACACTTACCTACGACACCAGGGTGGTGAATTCCAGGTTCTTCGACAATGACGTGAGCCAGGTGCCGAAACAGGCGCTCAGCGTCGGCGTAGCCACCGTGCTCGGAGCCAAGGAAGTGGTGATTCTCGCTTTCGGAAGCAAGAAGGCCCGCGCCATCAGGGACGCCGTGGAGGGACCTTACTCCCACTACTGCACTGTTTCCGGCCTCCAGGCACATCCGGCAGGCACCATCGTCTGCGACGAGCTTTCTGTAGGCGAACTCAAGGTTAACTCATACCGCTATTTCAAGGCAGTGGAGGAAGCCGAGGGCGAATAGTCCGCAAGGCAACATAAAGAAGGGGGCTGGCTTTTCAGGGGCCAGCCCTTTTTTATTTATATCATCTCCCTGCCTAAAATGGAGTGAATGTCTCGGTGGATTTGTTTTCGAGAACCTCGACACCGGAAATCTTATCGGAGGAGATTGTCTTGCCGCTTGATCCGTCAACAATATTGTACAGGAGATCGTATTTGCCGACGCGGAGAGGAATGGTGATCACCTCGTTCCTGCCATATATCCCCTGGTCAGAATAATATGGTTCCTTGGCCGTCTCCGACTCCCCTGTTCTGTAAACTTTGAGTTCAGTAAGCTGATAATTGCTGCCCAGGGTGGCGAATTTCAGTTTGATGTCGCCAATGGGAATCCTGTTCATCGCAGGCAAATCGAGCTCGGCGGTCAGGTCCTCATGCTGATATGAAGCCCGGCCCTTGAATATGGCGCGCCCGTGAGTGTCCACAATCTTGCCGTTGTAGGCGGTCTTGTATTTCGGACGGATGACAGCCCTCATTTTCATATTGCCGAAATCATTGTCATTCGCACAATAATTACCTTTCTTGAGATGCCACACCCAACTGAAAGCCGCATACTGGTCCGTCCTGAATATCGCCGGAATGTTCGATGTCGCATAACCTCCCGTGTCATTGTTTGTAATGAACGAATACTTCACAGCGCAGGTGCTGGTCTCAGTCGAAAGAGCGACAGACTGGTCAGGAAGTTCCTGAGTGGCGCTGTTCTCGTATTTGTATCCGAAAGAGATTCCTCCCAACAGGGTGTTCGCCCAGGAAAGAATGCTTGTCGGATTCTCAGGCTTCACCGACCCGAATGTCAGACTGAGGCCCAGGGTGAATGATGACCCCTTTTTGTAGGTTGTAGTGCCTATTGTCGTGGACGGTTC
>JAQXHU010000039.1 GCA_029007435.1 Bacteroidales bacterium | reverse complement strand
GGAGCCGGCAGGCCTGACGGGTTGTGGACGTCGATGCATTCTCCCTTGGTCGTGTAAACCTTGTAAGACACGTTCGGGACGGTGGTGATGACGTCCATATTGAATTCCCTGAAGAGCCTCTCCTGGACAATCTCAAGATGGAGAAGACCGAGAAATCCGCAACGGAAACCGAAGCCCAAGGCGAGAGATGACTCCGGCTCATATACGAACGAAGCGTCGTTGAGCTGGAATTTCTCAAGTGTCGAGCGGAGCTCCTCGTATTTGTCAGCCTGCACCGGATACATTCCGGCGAACAGCATCGGCTTCACTTCCTCGAAGCCTGCGATTGCCTCGCTGCAAGGCTTGTCTATATGCGTTATGGTGTCTCCGACCTTCACTTCGGCTGCGGTCTTGATTCCCGAGATGATGTAGCCCACATTGCCGCAGGTGACTTCCCGCGTCGGGCACATCTTCATTTTCAGCACCCCGACCTCGTCGGCTGTGTATTCCTGGCCGGTGTTGAAGAACTTCACCTTGTCTCCGCTTCTCAGAGTGCCGTTCTTTATCTTGAAATATGCGATAATGCCTCTGAATGAATTGAATACTGAGTCGAAAATCAATGCCTGGAGAGGTGCTTCGGGGTCGCCCTGCGGGGCGGGGATCTTCTCCACTATCGCATCCAGAATTTCCGGGACACCTTCACCGGTACGGGCGGACACCTTGTAAACCTCCTCCGGACTGCATCCAAGCAGGTCACATACCTCGTCTGTCACAACTTCCGGCCGGGCCGAGTCCATATCAATCTTGTTCAGGACAGGAATAATCTCAAGCCCGTGCTCGATGGCCTGGTAGAGATTGGATATGGTCTGCGCCTGGACACCCTGGGAAGCGTCCACCACCAGCAGGGCTCCCTCGCAGGAGGCGATTGACCTGGAAACCTCGTAAGAGAAATCCACGTGCCCCGGAGTGTCAATCAGGTTGAGGATATATTTCTCCCCCTTGTAGTTGTACTCCATCTGGATGGCGTGGCTCTTGATGGTGATTCCTTTCTCCTTTTCAAGGTCCATATCGTCCAGCACCTGGTTTTCCATCTCCCTTGAGCCAAGTGTCTGTGTCAGCTCGATGAGCCTGTCGGCAAGTGTGCTCTTGCCGTGGTCGATGTGTGCGATGATGCAGAAATTCCTGATATTCTTCATACTACTGCTCCTCTTCTACTTCTTCAGTGTTTCCGCTTGCCTCTTTCAGCAAAGCCAGCAGATTGCCCTTCAGCATCGTTGACACTTCGGTGTCTCCTCCCTTCTCCAGCTCGTCCACGAGATAGTAGATGAACTGTATGGCAGTTTCGCACTCCTGGTTTGCATAGTCGTAGAAGTCAAGGTAGAATCTTACGGACTCAAGCAGGCCGTTTCCGAGTTTTCTTCCAAGCTCGGCTGCCTTGTCCGGCGCCCCCGCCTTGTAATAACCGGCTATCATATTGATGACCATATAGTCGTTCGTCGTGAATCCAAGAGGAATCGACTCAAGTGGCCATACGTCTTCCGGAAGAGATTCCTGGCATTTGTCCAGAATTTTCAGGGCGCGTTCCTTGTCTCCGTTTTTCAGCAGGGCGTTTGCGGTCGTCACGAACAACTCTCTCTGGGGCAGCACCCCGAGGAATGTGTAGTAGTTCTGGTAGTCAACGTCGTAGTCATTACGCCTGAGGGCGTCCCACTTGTAAACGTTCATCATCCTGTCGTAAAGGCCGTCCGCATCCACGATTCCGGCATCAGTCGTTCCAATCTTGTTCTTGAACGGAACGAGCTTGCTGGAGAATCCCTCATACATCAGGTAGTCCTTCAGTCCGATGTTTATCTCGCCTCCCTGGCTGAGCATATTTATCGGCCGGTCCCACTGGTAATTAGAGAGAAGGTCAAGCATAAACAACTCAGGCTTGGTGATATATGACTTCTTGGCCGGCATCTGGATGATTATCTCGTCCTGGATCAGGTCTGCGAATTCAGGCGGAACAATGCCAGATTTCAATGCGTTTTCCTTGTTGACAGGAATGCTGATTTTCCTTGACACGATGTAGTCCACAGCCTTGCCGCTCTCAAGCATCAGTTTGGCGTCAGGGTGCTTGAACACTCTCATCACATCCTTGATAGGAATCACCTGATCCCTTGTGTCATAGACATATACAGCGTCATTTGTGCCGTAGAGGTACTGCTCCGGAGATATGGTCAGGTCGAGAGGTTTCGACTTGTTGCAGGCCCATTTCATCTGGCCTATATGCCAGTCTGTGCCGAGAAGGGAAGTGTTGCAGATGCGCACGTCGGAACGGATTCCTTCCACCTCCTGGGCATACCAGAGAGGGAATGTGTCATTGTCTCCGTGGGTTATCAGGATGCCCTGCTCGCCTACTGAATTGAGGTAATTCGTGGCCATTTCCACGGCTGTGCGGCGGTTGCTCCTGTCGTGGTCGTCCCAGTTCTGCTGTGCCATGAGAGCAGGCACGCAGAGGCAGGCGGCAGTGAACGCTCCGGCAGTGGCCGCAGGGTATTTCTCCTTGAGCTTGCCTCCGATCCATTCGTACAGCCCCATCACCGCAAGACCTATCCAGATGCAGAACGCGTAGAATGAGCCGGCGTATGCGTAATCCCTCTCCCTGACCTGGTAAGGAGGCTGGTTGAGGTACATCACAATGGCAATGCCCGTCATGAAGAACAGCAGGAAGGTCAGCCAGCATCCTCTCTTGTCCCTCTCGAACTGGAAGAATATTCCGATGACTCCAAGTATCAGAGGCAGAAGATAATAATGGTTCTTTCCCTTGTTCTCCGCAAGGACCGCGGGGGCGTTGCTCTGGTCGCCGAGGCGAATTTTGTCAATGAACCCGATGCCGCTTTCCCAGTTGCCGTAGAAAATCTCTCCCGGGCTCGGGCTGTGGATGTCGTTCTGGCGGCCTGCGAAATTCCACATGAAATATCTCCAGTACATCCAGTTGAGCTGGAAGTCGAAGAAGAATCGCATATTGGCCCAGAATGACGGCTTTTTATAGTCGGCTCCGGGGATTGTCCTTCCCTTTCCTCCGGTGTATGACTCGTAGAACCTGATATATTTCTGGTCTCCGCCGTTCCACATTCTCGGGAAAAGCATTTTGCCTGAGGAATGATATTCAGGGTCGGCAGGGGAGTCCACGTGTTTGTATTTCCCGTTGAGCGGAGCCCAGTATTTCCCGCTTGAAAGAGAATAAGGGGCGCCGTAATATTGTCCGTAGAGCAGAGGCGTTGACCCGTACTGTTCGCGTGACAGATAGCGCACGAGGGTGAACGCATTGTCAGGCTGGTACTCGTTGGTCGGCGGCATCACGTTCGAGCGGATTATCACCACAGCGAACACGGAGAAGCCGATGACAATTGTTGTAAGACTGAGTATCAATGTGTTCCATACAACCTTTCCGTTGCGGTATGTCCAGAACGCCCCCCAGAAACATCCGGCTATCAGGGCCAGCATGAAGAATGCCGCTCCGGTGTTGTAAGGCAGTCCGAGGCTGTTCACGAAGAACAGGTCCACATAGGCCGCCACTTTCGGAAGATAAGGTATGATAAGAAAGACAAGCAGTCCTAAGATGACGACTGAGATGAACATTATCTTCACATACTCCCAGAAAGTATAATGTCCGTCCTCCCGTTTCCTGTAGTAGAACAGGAACACGAGAACAGGGATGGCGAGAAGGTTCAGAAGATGCACTCCTATGGAGAGTCCCATGAGGAAGGAAATCAATATGATCCATCGGTTTGCGTATGGCTTGTCAGCTTGCTCGTACCATTTGGTCATGGCCCAGACAACGAGCGCCGTGAACAATGAGGACATCGCATAGACCTCTCCTTCCACGGCCGAGAACCAGAATGTGTCGGAAAAGCAGTATGCCAGGGCGCCGGCAGCCGCGCTGCCGAAAATCACTATTGCCTGTCCGCAGCTGTATTGTCCGTCAGCGGACTTGTTCACCAGTCTTTTCGCGAAGAAAATAATGGTGAGGTACAGCAGGAAAATTGTCAATGCGGAACACATGGCGCTCATCGCATTCACTGCGACCGCTGCTCCGCTGCCGTCTGTGAACATTGTGAAGAACCTTGCAATCAACTGGAATACAGGGTTTCCGGGAGGGTGGCCCACTTCCAGCTTGTAGGATGACGCAATGAATTCTCCGCAATCCCAGAACGAGGCTGACGGCTCGATGGTTGACAGGTATGTGAAGGCGGCTATTGCTGTCACCGCCGCGGCCACAATCCTGTTCCAGAGTCTGAACTTCTTATTATTCATATTTGTCTTCAAATGGTTTTTAAACGACAAATATACAAATAGATTTCCTTATCTTTGCAAAAACAAGACTTCAAATGGCGGACAACGATTGGAAACAGCGTCTCGGAGTGGTCTATTCCACCAATCCGGACTTTAAATATGAGCAGGCCGTTGAGCCTGTGGAAGAGACCCTTCCACCATCGAAACAGAGACTCCTCGTCACGATAGACAGGCGCTGCCGGGCCGGGAAACAGGTGACTCTTGTGACCGGTTTCAAGGGCAATGCCGATGACCTCAAGGAACTCGGCAAGGCGCTGAAGGTGAAATGCGGAGTCGGCGGCACGGCGAAGGACGGGGAAATCACGATCCAGGGAGATCTCCGGGACAAGGTGACCGCTTTGTTGAATTCTATGGGGTATAATGCCAGACGCGGTAACTGATATGCCACTTCCATCCGGAATAATCTCTGTTGACACGCTGCAGGCTGTTCCTGCCGCAGGGGCGTTCACGTCCGGAGAACTGCTTTTGGAGGAGTTCACCCCGTCGCAGCAGGATATGTTTCTTCCTGACAGCCTGTCTTTTGCGGAAGGTGTTGTGGCAGGAACTTCTGTCCCGGATCCGGGGCTGGATATATGGGCGCACAGTACGTTGAACTTGAGCCTGATGGCATTAGGCTCTGTTCTTGTGGTGCTTTATATGAGAAAGTTTGTCACGGTCTTTCCCTATCTTGCGGACGGACTTCTGCGCTGGAAACCGTTGTCCGAACTGGA
>JAQXHU010000038.1 GCA_029007435.1 Bacteroidales bacterium | reverse complement strand
CAAGCTTCGCTTGGGAGGGCCTGGTCCGGAGAAATGTTATGGCATTGCCATAACAACAAATAAAAATAAGATTATGAAAATCAGCGAGATACTGGAAGAGAGCAAAAAGCCTTTCCCCTCAGTGGAAATCGTCCCGCCTCTCAAAGGAATGAGCAAATCCGAGCTTCTTGACTCCGTAAGAAAATTTATGGAGTTCAGTCCCAAATACATCAACGTCACCTGTCACCGTGACGAATACACCTTCAGGCAGGAACCCGACGGCTCATTCACCAGGCATCTCGTAAGAAACAGGGTCAGCGAAGTAGCTGTATGCGCGGCAATCCTGTCCGAATTCGACATTGACGTCGTTCCACACGTAATCTGCGGAGGCGCTTCAGCCGAGGAGATTGAAAGCGACCTGCACGACTACCGGTTCCTCGGAATCGAGAACGTTATGGCACTCCGCGGAGACTCCATAACCGGTGAAAAAAGATTCACACCTCATCCTGCCGGCTATTCCCACGCCGACCAGCTCGTAAGCGCCATAAGGGATTTTGACAAAGACAGTTTCTGCATCGGAGTCGGAGGCTATCCGGAGAAACATTTCGAGGCCGCCAACATTGAGACAGACATAGAGAACCTCAAGAGAAAAGTCGATGCCGGAGCAGACTACATCATCACCCAGATGTTCTTCGACAACGCAGTATATTACAGATTTGTAGAACTTTGCAGAGCGGCAGGAATCACGGTTCCGATAATTCCGGGCCTTAAACCCCTCTCCTCCGCCCGCCAGGTGGAACTCCTCCCACAGTCATTCTCACTTGATATCCCAAAGGAACTCACCGAAGAAATAGCACTTGCCGGAGATGACAAAGAAGCCGTATATCAGATTGGAACTGACTGGTGCGCCCGGCAGTGCAGCGACCTCATAGCAAACGGGGTTCCCGCCGTGCATTTCTACACGATGGGGAAACCCCGGAACATCACTTCAATTATGAAAAAGTGTTTTTAGTCTTCCCTGACAATCTGGCCATTGCCATCCTGATAGATGATGGAACCGCCTCTTGTCTTGTATGAAGTCTTGGGGCACTTGAGATCCTTGGCTTTCACATCGCCTGAGCCGGCTATGGAATACTCTGCCTGGCCGTACAGGATGCCCGTCAACTCAAGAGAGCCGCTTCCGGCGATATTGCCTTTAAGTGACTGGGCTTCAAGGCACATCTCCACATCACCGCTGCCGGCTATGGAAAGATCGACATTGTCTCCTTTGAATTTGCCAATGTCAGCGCTGCCGCTGCCGGCAATAGCGAGTTTGAAGTCTCCTGTGACTATCTTTTCAAGTTCCAGATCAGCTGAGCCTGCCACTACAAGAGACATCGACTTTGAGACAACACTTTTGATTGACACATCGGAAGAGCCTTTGAGAGAGACATTCAAATCGCCTTCACTTGTCACGAGAGATGAGACGAAATCAACAGCGCCGGATGCAGCAAGATTGTCCAGGGATGATGATCTGACTGTCACTTTGATACCATCAGTATGCACTATGCCTTCCTTGACAGAAACGGAAAGCTTGCAACTCTGGGGCTCCTGGCTGATCACCACATACGGAAGGATATTGTCAGAGCAGCTGACTTTCACCGAGAACTGGTCATCAGACTGGATATATGTCACTTCAAGCGGTCCGGATAAGGAAAGAGCCTGGAAATCAGCCACTGAAGTATCTTTTTCAGCGATAATGCCGCTCGGGACCACAATTTTGTTGAACTTGGATATTTCTTCTGTGAGAGCCTTCTTGTTAAGGGAGATTACACAGGAGGTGGAAAGAATTGCCATCACCGCCAGGGAAAATGCGGCATTAATGTATCTATTTTTCATATTATATTGATTATAAAGTATCGCAAGTCTTATTTAATTATCCTTCAGAGGGATTGTCGCCATATTCGAACACCTCCGGACCGAAGCCGAGAAGCTGCATCTGTCTCCTGATTTTCGGGACGATATCTTCAAGAAACTCTTTGCGTTTCAATTCCTTGACCTTGTCCTTCGCGTCAGGGGAGATGAAATATCCCAATCCCCTTTTGTTGTAGACGATGCCGTCCGAAGTCAGAATCTCGTATGTGCGCATTATCGTGTTCGGATTCACACCCAGCTGCGCCCCGTACTCCCTGACAGACGGAATGCGTCCGTCAGCCATCAGGGATCCGTCGAGAATCTTCTCGCAGATTGTGTCAGAAATCTGGAGATAGATAGGTTTATTTGAATCAAACTCCATATTGTCAATGTTTTATAGTCTTAACCCTGAAATACACCGCAACAGCAAGTCCGCCGGTAGCCAACAAATTGATGAGCGTGCACAGAATATTGTAAACAGTCACTGAAGTGCCAACATTCCATTCATTGATAATCTTGTACGCAATGGACCTGATGAACTCACCGTCGAATGAGAATGTGGTGAAAACGAATCCTGCAATAAGAGTAATCACGAAATTCAGACCGATGATAATCAGTATAGGATAGAGAAGCTTGTGCTTCTTGAACAAGACAGCGCAGAGCAGGAAATAAAGTATCGCTATGCAGAAATTGAGGTACAACCAGAAAAGATTGACCGACATAGCAGCAGGTCCGTCTCCGAGGGAGTCACCGAAATGCAGGAGAAAATCTATCGCATTGCCGGCATAGGCAAGGAGCGAAGGCCCGCAGTTTGAATCAATTGCACAGATCAGAGCATCTACTGAAAGATATACCGAGAAGAAGATCAGCGGTACGGCAAGCAGGACATTCGCCATCATCGAGGCGAATTTTTCGCCGACTGATGCCGGTATCATAAGGTAGGCGGAACCGGATTTTCTGTCTGTCAGGAAACCATATACATTCGATGGATAAGTAATGAGCAGAAGCGATGTGACAATGGCGAAAACAGTCGTCCTGCTGATGATTTCAGGAGAACTCCAGTTCTGGCTGAAAACAAGACCGGTAACCAGCACGATTGCATAAAGCACAGCCGGCATCAGGCACATCATCAGGAATGAGGGTCCGTATGACACCGCCCATCTTTTGAAATCATAGAGGAAAAATCTGCCGAAACGGCTGAAAGAAAATGTATTGTTCATAATAGCAGTCTATTTGGATTCGTTAAACAGAGATTTCACAAGGTCCTTGTGCCTGTGGACGGCATTGAAAAGCGCCTCAATATTCACTTTGCTCTCGTCTCCGGTCAGATTCTGGTAAACCTGGATGAATCCGCCAGGAAGCTGCTC
>JAQXHU010000037.1 GCA_029007435.1 Bacteroidales bacterium | reverse complement strand
AGCACTTTGATCTGGACCGTGGTGGTCTTGCCGTTGCCCTTGCCGGACTTCGGGTCCACTGAAAGCCAGTCAACATCCTCAGGGATATTCACTTTCCAATCTCTGGTCGCAATCAGTTCGACAGTCTTGGTTTCAGCCGCTTTATCAAATTCCAAAGTGTTCGTATTCAATTCAATTGACGGCGCACCGGTTGGCCCATCTTCTTCCTCGCACGCTGTATGTACTGCAACCAACGCCGCGAAAGACAACATTGACAGGAAAATTGTTTTAATTTTCATATTAAAATTTTTTAAAGAAATGACTACAAATATAATCATTGGAAACGTTTTTCCCAATTTTTACGGGATATTGTAACATATTATTATCAGAAAGGATTCTGAGGCCCGGCCCAGTCGTAGAATGTTTTGTAACCGCCGCGGCGGGGCGCGCCCGGAGCATCAGGATAAAATGCGGCGCCATAGGCATAGCCGGCAGATGTATCCTCAACCCGTGCTTTGAGCTGTGCGACCGCTGATTTGAGTTCCTCGGAAGCGTCTTCGTATTGAACCGGCGATGCGAAACGCGGGTCATCCCGGTAATTGTATATCCTGCCGTCCCAGAAATACGCATAGGTGTCATTCATAGCATATCGGGACGCCTTGGGGGACGGAGTGGTAGGCCATAACGGATTGAAGTGAATGAGCACCAGGTCTTTGGGATTGGCATCCCGACCAGATATTTCTGGATAGAGGCTGACGCCGTCCATTGTCCATTCCGCAGGAATCTCCACATTCATTATGTCAGCGAATGTCGGCAGGAAATCCGTAAGGTCCACAAGATGCCCAACCTGCCTCGGCTGCACTTTGTCTCCCCAGCAGATGATGAGAGGGACGTGGGTGCCGAAATAATTGGCCTCGCCCTTGCCTCCGCGTTCCCTGCGGCCGTCCTGCTGTTTCGAGACAATGCGGGTGGAAGTTCCGTTGTCTGAGCAGAAAATGAATATCGTATTGTCCCACAAGCTTTTATCTTTCAGATGTCGCACCATCGCCCCGACCTGCTTGTCCAGATAGGCCACCATTGAACTGAAATTGGAAGTGTCCTGCGCGGCGGTGAAGCGGCTTCCGTAGTCCAGATCCCATTCCTCGCAATCAGGGGTGGTGACGTGAGGTGTATGGACCAGCGGCTCGGTATAATAAAGCAGGAACGGCTGCCCGGCATCTGCCTGTCTGTCAATGTAATCGAACGCATAGTCCTGCATTGAGTCAGGGCCGTAGAGAGCGAAATCGTAGGTCCTGCCGTTCACGTCCCAGATGCTGTTGGCATAGCGGTCCGTCTGGGTTGCGCCCCTGACTTCCCTGTACAGTTCCACCTGGCTGCAATAGGACTCGTCAAAGCCCATTCTCGCTATCATTTTCCTGTCCCGACCAAGCTGCCATTTGCCGACAATGGCGGTGTTGTACCCCGCCTGGCCGGCGAGCTCGGCGAAATTATGCTCGTCATCATTGATATACCCGAATGCCGAATAGTTGCGGTCATTGTACTGGCCTGTAAGCAGTTGGACGCGGCTCGGACTGGACAGCGGCTGGGCGTTCATATTCATATACTGAATCCCGATTCTCGCCAGCGAGTCGATGTTGGGGGTCTGGTATTCAGCGCCTCCATAGCAGCCGAAGCACTCCGTGCCGATATCATCCGCGAAGAAGAACACTATATTCGGTCTCTGCTCCGCCTGCGGAGCCGTGCAGCCAGCCACTGAAGCCGCTGCCGTTCCGGCCCCCGCCAGAATTCTGAATGCTCTCTTTATCATTATGTCTGAATTAAGATTTCGATTGCGTAAAGTTATAAAATTTGGGAATATTTTTTCTGAATGAATCAAAGATGTTTATCATCATACGGGATATCGGCAAAAGTTTGTATTTTTGTTTTCCTCACATGGAATCAAGGCTAATGACCTGAAGCGAATTGAACGAGCCATCCACGAAAATTCAGACATCATCCTTAACAGATGGTACGAACTCTTTGGTGATACTGAAAATGATGAAAACAATGAATAAGATTGAGAAAATATGGTTTGACGGCGAATGGCTGTACGGCCTTGGCGATGACGGCAAGACCTATCGTCAGTCCCTTCTTTGGTACAAGAATCTTCTTCACGCCACCCAGGAGCAGAGGCAGGAATACGAAATCAGCACCATCGGCATTCACTGGAACAAACTTGATGAGGATGTCAGTTTCGAGAGTTTTACCTATGACGAGGCAGAGCCTTCTGCATTTCAGAGGTTTTTCCTTGAGCATCCTGAAATCAACATTGCTGAGTTCTCAAAGGCTATCGGTTTAAATCCGTCTCTGATGAGGAATTATATCAATGGTTTCAAGAAGCCATCAAAAGAAAGGGAAAAGCTGATTCTTGACCGCATTCACGAATTGGGAAAGATCTATAGCGAGGTTTCTTTTGCGTCATAAGGCACTTCAGCCCCAACTGAGGTGCTTTTTTCGTATCTGAACGGATGAACAGAGACGGAGATGTGGATTTTGGGGGTTGGTGGCGTAAATAAAAATAAGGAACTTGCGTCATTTGGCAAATTCCTTATTCGGCGGAAGCGGCTGGATTCGAACCTGCGAGCCGCTTTTACACGGCAAACTGTTTGCGAGGCAGCCTACTTCAACCACTCGGACACGCTTCCTAATATTTTCCCCTCCGGTCCCCATTATGGGGATGTGGCGCCATGCTCAATCCCTCCGACCCCCTTTCCAAGGGGGCGATCAGCGCTTCGTGCGCACCATCGCCGTCGGCCTGCGCTTCGCTGTTCTCCGCGCGGCGGCTGATGCCGCCTGGGAAATTGTGGGGCAAATTTACTGAATGACTATTGAAAAAGCAAGCGGATTATAACATAAAAATCGTATCTTTGCCGGCCCAAAAATCATTAACAATAAAGTGCTGGAGTATGATCAAGGCTGTTGGATTCAAAAAGCTGTTGCGGCGGAAATTCGGCAGGGAAAGCGGAAGTGAGAAGGATTCCAGCCGCAGGCAGAGAGCGAAGGTAGTGAGAATAAAGACTGAGGACGATATCAATATAAGGACAAAAGCATTGTATTATAGCGAATTGCTTCGAAGCAGAAGAAAAGAGTTAGGCATCACACAGCAAGAATTGGCCGACAGAATAGGACGCGGCCGCTCCTATGTCAACAGGATAGAAAAAGGCGAGACCGATATGCAGCTGTCCTCTTTGTTGAGAATAGCGGACGCACTGGGTCTCGCTGTAAGACTGGAGTCAGGACAACGCGACCGGAATCAGGCGGAAGTTCGTCTCCTGTAAACCGAGAAAGAGTATTCCAGACCGTTCTCCGGATCTGTCTCCGGGACTGTCTCAGACACTTTTTCCCAAATCTCAGGAGAAATCGGAGGGAAAAACGCATCGGCGTCCGGAACTGTGGTCCGCACATTGGTAATATACAGAGCGTCAGCATATTCCATTGCCCGATCATAAGTCTTCGCCCCTCCCATAATGAAACACTTTGAAGCCTCTCCCGCAGAATGCTCCGCCGCCTCGAATGCCGACAGCACATCCGGAACCTGAATCACAGAATCAGGAGCATCGAAATGGCTCCTGGTGATGACAATATTGACTCTTCCGGGAAGCGGCCTGCCGATGGACAGCCAGGTCCTGTAGCCCATTATCACAGGGCAGCCCATTGTTGTCCTTCGGAAATATTTCATATCCGCGGAAATGTGCCACAGCAGGGCATTGTCCCTGCCGATTGCGCCGTCATCCGCCACGGCGGCTATCATTATCTTTTCCATATCTGTCATACCGCCACCGGCGCTTTTATCGCAGGCCACGGGTCATATCCCTCCAGTGTGAAATCCTCGTATTTGAAATCGAAAATGCTCTTCACCTCCGGATTCAGCCTCATAACCGGCAATACTCTCGGCTCGCGTGAAAGCTGAAGGTCAACCTGATCAAAATGATTGAGATAGATATGCGTGTCCCCGGTAGTATGTATGAATTCTCCAGGCTTGAGGCCGCAGACCTGCGCTATCATCATTGTAAGCAGGGCATACGAAGCTATATTGAACGGCACACCGAGGAAGGTGTCCGCGCTCCTCTGGTAAAGCTGGCAGGAGAGCTTTCCGTCAGCGACATAGAACTGGAAGAGGCAATGACACGGAGGGAGGGCCATACTGTCAACTTCGCCCGGGTTCCAGGCTGTCACAAGCATTCTTCTTGAGTCAGGATTGTTACGTATGAGGTCTATGACCTGGGAAAGCTGGTCAATGCTCCTGCCGTCCGGAGCAGGCCAACTGCGCCACTGGTGGCCGTAAACAGGGCCGAGATTGCCATCCTCATCCGCCCACTCGTCCCAGATGGATACCCCGTGCTCTTTGAGGTACTTGATGTTGGTGTCCCCGGCGATGAACCAGAGAAGTTCATATATGATTGACTTAAGATGGACTTTTTTGGTGGTCAGGAGAGGGAAGCCTTTCGAGAGGTCAAACCTCATCTGATAGCCGAACACGCTCTGGGTTCCGACTCCTGTCCGGTCGTGCTTAATCACTCCGTCCTGCCTGATATGACGGAGAAGGTCAAGATACTGTTGCATAAGAATTCCTTTCCTATCTAACTGAGAACGAGAAGATTATAGCCTGCTCAAATACTTCGCCCGGCCTCAGGACAGTCGTAGGGTATTCAGCCTCGTTCGGAGAATCCGGGAAATGCTGGCACTCTATTGCCACAGCGTCATAGTCATTGTATATGTGTCCGTTCTTGCCTTCCGGGCAGCCGGTCAGCCAGTTTCCTGTATATACCTGGACACCAGGCTGGGTGGTCAGGACCTCAAGGACACGGCCGCTTGCAGGTGAGTAAAGCTCAGCGGCGGACTGGATCTGGCCTTCCTGATATCCGTCTATAACGAAACAGTTGTCATAGCCCTTACCATACTTCAGTGCAGGGAAGTCAGCCTCGATTTCAGCTCCAAGCTTCTTCCCGCTGACGAAATCCATCGGGGTTCCGGCTACCGGCTCCGGATCACCAAGAGGTATAAGTGTGTCATCTGTAGGCAGATACTCCGAAGCGTTCAGCTTAAGTATATGATTCAGGACCGTACCGCTGCCTTCTCCGTCAAGATTGAAATATGAATGGTTTGTGAGATTCAGCACAGTAGGAGCGTCAGTCTCCCCGGTGAAGGTCAGAGTGAGTTCATTGTCCTCGGACCACTCGTATCTGGCGACAACTTTCACATTGCCAGGATAACCGGCCTCGCCATCCTCAGAGAAATACATAAATTCCACGGCATCTCCTTCTATTCTGCTGTCCCACACCTTGTTCTGGAATCCTTCAGGGCCTCCGTGAAGGTGATTGCAGGCATTGTTTATCGGCAATGTGTACTCTGTTCCGTCAAGGGTGAAATGGCCTTTGGCAATGCGGTTTGCAAATCTTCCCGGACATTTTCCGGCACACGGGCCGTCAGCGAAATACGACATCGGGTCATCATATCCTATGACAACGTCATCCATTTTGCCTTCCCTGTCCGGAACCACAACTGACACTACACCGGCGCCCACCGATGAGAGTTTGACCGATGCGCCTGACGCATTGGTGATAGTATAAAGGAGAATCTCTTTGCCGTCGGCAGTCTTTCCCCAGAGTTTCTTTTCAATGTTCATAAATACTGTCTCCGTGAATTAGTCCGCAAGACTTTCAAATTTATCAATTATTATCGTCTTTCGCAAAAAAATCAGAGGGCGGCCCGGCTTTGACCGGACCACACTCTGGGAGAATTTTCAAACAATCAGGATGTTCTATTCGGAAGCGGCGTCCTTGACGCAGCGGAGCTGGGAGCCCATCCTGTAATTCATATAGCTCAGGCTGAACTTGCCATCTATATTTGCTGATGTGAATGTGGTCATAGCTGCGAAGAACTGGATGCTGTTTAATGATCCGTCAGTGTTATTCTTGATATTATACAAGGTCGATGTCGGGAAGTAAGACATCGCATTATGTCCATAATACGCCTCTATGGAGCATTTGGTTGCATCAGCATAGGTGGTTCCGAACACTGGCGTGGCTGTCTCGGAATTCATCTGGCGCAGGCCAGGCAATACGACATTCCATCCTCCGGCGTTCATCAGAGTGATCCTGCCGGCCTTGTACGTCTCATCATAGAACACGGCGTCAGGATTTGAAGGAGCCGTGGAATCGGTAAGCCTCTTGTTCGAAGCTCCGCATATCGCAAAATAATCATCCCAGGTCGGAACGTGCCATCCAGCAGGACAGATACCCTGAGCGCCTTCGAAAGTAGCGGCATTCTCAGCAGTCACATCAGCGCCGAGAATGACATTCATATCGTAAAGATAACCATTGGTTTCAATGAAATTCCTGTCGGTGGAAGGCACCGGGGTATAAGTTTTCCCATCCTCATTCGCCACA
Source organism: Bacteroidales bacterium (assembly GCA_029007435.1). Lineage (GTDB taxonomy): Bacteria > Bacteroidota > Bacteroidia > Bacteroidales > UBA932 > Cryptobacteroides. The sequence continues at coordinate 89,022 of JAQXHU010000037.1, read as the reverse complement.
AGGGTATAAGGAGCCCAGATATGTCCTTCAGCAGGATCAGTCGAAACAGTGTATCCTTCCGGAACATAGCGCATCGGCTGGGACATCCATACCGAACCGTTGGAAAGGGTGACTGTGGAATATCTCTCGTTCTTGTAGATGAAATACCCGATTCCCTCTTCGAACTCGATGAAATCCGGTTCGCCCGCACCTATCTCGCCCTCGTCAGTCCAGTTCTCAATCTCACCCGAGATGCTGACTTTGAGGTCTGCCGGGAGCACGGTCACATTGACGGAATACTGGCCGCCCTGCTTCAACTCGGCAGAGGCTAGATTCTGGGAAAGGACAGCTCCGGTGGATGTGGTCACGGAAAGCCTGAAAGCCACGGTCTGAGGCACTACAATGGACGCATACTTCACTCCAGCCTCTACGGCAAATGCCTTGATATCAGCAGTTTCCGAAGACTCTGAAGCAGATGCCTTCAGCGCCGGGACGTCAACATCTGCGGTCACTTTGGAATTGCCTAAAACCACTGATGAGATGGCTGCGCCGGACTGGTTGTCCACATTGAGCACAATCTTGGTGAGCTGATGTTTGAACGGCACCACAACCGCATTTGCCGACGGCGTCACATCAGCCTTGACACCGGCGATGAGGTCGGAAGCGGAAAGCCCGGATGTCTGGTCGGAAGCCACTGTGAACGAAGTCGGAACTCCGGAAGCCTGATAAGGATAATAAGCGGACACGGTGCATTTGTCCATTGCTTCCGGATACCACATAAGGGTGCCGGAGAACACATCATTAGAATATGTAAGCTTGTCATTCACAGAATACTGAGCCTCGGCTCTCACAATAGACACTCCAATGGCGTCACCCGACTCGAAGTTAACGTCGGTCGCCTTGGTGATGACAGGCACAATCTGTACCTCTCCGATGACGGAAGTCTCGACTTTTTCCGTCTGGCAAGCGGCGAGCAACAATGCCGCTGAAGCCAATACTGCAAATCTTTTCATACTGCTTTACTATCAAAAAACTTTATTAATAACATCAAAACGTATAACCGATTCTTATCGCACCGGCTGTCCTGTCCGTGCCGGCGATATATTTAACTTTCTTCAGCGAGACTGATGGCGCAACCTCCCCCTCTATATAAACATTGTTCCTGAACGTATATCTCAAGGATAATTTTCCGCAGAAAGAAGGCGTTGTAATATACTCATTCTCAATATTATAATAATCCATCAGCCGATAAGGCACAGACTCTGCGGACACTTCGTCCGATACGGTGCGCTCCGATTCCTCCACCCAGCCGCGCCGGAAAGTACCATTGAGTCCGATAGCGAACCTGCGGATCGGCAGATAAAAATCAATTATGAACCGGAACAGATTCTTGTCGGAGGTCTCCACGTATGGATACAGTTCCGACACAACGTCCTTGTCCTTGTCCCATTCAGCCCTGAGCCCGAACCTGAAAAGTTCCCGGGTCACATCCCATCCTGCGAACAGAGAATGCCGTTCCCTGTTTCGCAACGAGTTGGAGCCGTAGCTCACAGTCGTAGTCACGCCGTTCTCAGTATGGTCCTCCAAAATATTCTCCCTGTTCTCCATTGTCCGGAAAGAGTAACCGGCACGGAAATAATGCGAAATGTCCGAGGCGCGCAGTCTGTAGCCTGCCTTTACGGAAACCTCGTCGCCCGAGAATTTGTAGAATATATTCTGCTTCTCGCCTGTTTTTCCTGAACGGCGTCCATATTCCACCTCCGCAAAAACATCCCGCCAGCCAGCCTGGACAGCCAGTCCATTGTAATTCTCTCTGGTAGGAAGGCCCCCTTTCAAATGGAGGCCGGAATTGTACCAGACATCATATACGCCATACCTCAACCCCTTGTCCAAAAAGGCATAATACGACCCGGAAATAATACCAAGTTCCTCAGCCACAATAGTTTCCGAATTTTTGGAGAAAATATAGGATGCGCCTGCGGCCCAGTCTCCCCTGTGCCAGAGAAAACTCGGGGCAACAGTTATGTCGAGAACATAGTCAGTGTGACGCAAATCCTTCCGCTTGGTGTAATTGGACGATTTGAAATCCAGGAGGCCGCCGATACGCCAGCAGTCAGCCACATCGGCAGTTATTCCTCCGTAAACAGTGTATGTCTGTCTTGTCTTCCGCCCCGGAGTGAACTCCAGAAAATCCACCGGATAGTAGCCCGGTCTCGTTGACATGGAGCCGCACATCTTCCTGTAGTCCGTATGCTCAAACGAGAAGGCCCCAACCATTGATATCCTGTCAAAATGGGTGATGGTCTCCGCCCTTGCCCCGGCTTTCCATAATGATTTGGCTTCGTATGTGTTGCGATAATCGCCACCCTCTCCGCCGCCATACAGTTCAGCGAACGAAACAGTCAGCGAATCAGCCCTGAGGCCGTTCACATTGCGCCCGTCGTTCCACAGATTCGACGACTTGACAGTCCGGAACTCCTGGGCCCGCAGAGCGGCAGGCATAAAGACCAGGGGCAATATTGTGAAATATGTATATATCCTATTCATTCAGAGTATGTTTAGCAATTTCAACAAAATCGTTGGCTGAATTGTTCGTGTCCTCAAGCACCTCATAGCCGAATTCATCAGTAGCGGACTCATTGGTCCTGCGGAGCACGGAATGACCCTGGAATGACTCGGAGAACTGGATGCTGCCGGCATCTATAACGGACGGGAGACGCTTCTTGCTGCCTGCCCCGTTGAACACTTCCACGCCGTCCATCACCCAGTCAAGAGGCACGGCCACAACCTTGTCCACAGTCGAGCCCGGCTTCTGGACCACATTGTCAGGATTGGACACAAACTCCAGGATTGTAATATCTTCCGGAGTCCTGAAGATAATCGTCGCCGGGGAAATGCTGGAATAGGCATAAGCATTGGCGATGCCTGTCTTGATGACACAATTCAGAATGTGGTCCTGCCTTATCCTGTCTCCCGGGGCCGGATGCCAGGCCGTGTTCGGGAAATATGTCGTGTTGTAGCATACGAAATAATCAGGCTTGTTCAGATTGACCGAATTAGGATACTGTGCAAGATGGTTGATGGCGCCGGTCAGGCACAGCACCGCATCCTCTCCCGGCTGGAGCGGGAAATCATCCCCGTCACCAGGGAACTGCCATACCGCCTGGACCACCGGAACGAAATCCTGGAAGACCTGCTCCCCGGTATCGGGATCAGTGGTCACCCAAGGGTTGGTGGATGCGGAATTGTATGGGTCAACCGCTCCAAAGCAAAGAGCGTCAAGGTATTGAACATCCAGAGTATTGTTGTGCAGGATAATGTACTTGTCAATCTGGTAATTGCCCTGCTCGGGATATTTCTGGCAGCCGCCGAAATAGAGTTCCTTAATCACAATCCGTCCTGAACGTGAGCCTATCACCATCAGGGAGAGGCTTCTGTCTGCGGTCAGGACAACATTGTCGGCCGCCCCGTTGTAAACCATATTTCCGTCAGGACAGCTCATCACAATCCTGTAACTTCCTCCAGGCAGAAGAACCTCCGCATTTCCGTCCGTCCCGGTGGTCACAGAATATGTGTTGCCCAGGTTACGGTCTGTGACGGAAATCCGGATGCCCGGCTTCGATGCGTCCGGAAAACCGTCCGGATACTGCGGTTCGATACGCAGAATATGGAGACTGCCGGTGTAAGGATTGACATTGTCAATATTCATACATCCTGCGAGCCCTAATGCGGCAATTATTATGTATAATGCTGTTTTCTTCATAATCTTCAGAATTTCAATCTGCAGGTAAGACCATAGTAGAATGTAGGAGTGAAGATGGCGCTCACTCCGGTCGCCCTGGATTTCACGCTCATCCTGGAGTTGGTGAAATTATTGGCATAGAATGAGATGGACACGTGATCACCGATTTCTTTGGTAACACTCAGATTGGCGGACAAGTACGAGCCGTAGCCGTCTTTGGCGAAAGTGTAGGCATTTCCGGAACGGAGAATGAGATTCGCGAAAGCAGGATTTGCCGCCTCGGCATCAGTGAAATCCCTCACCGCACCTGTCTCGTCAATATATTTCACCGGTCTGATGGCGGTATAGCTGGTGCCGGAATAAATGCTCTTCCCCGGAATTTCGGTGCCGTCAGGCTGGACACAGTAGGCATATTCGCTTCCGTTATATTCAGAAAGATTGTGGAAACGCTGGAACACAGACATTTCCAGTCTACACGTAATCACGATTCTGGCCTGCGGGATATGCGTGACGGCGGTGAGGTTGGCATCCAGCGAATGGGACACTTTCCCGTTCCAGATGGTCGGGGCGTTGCCTACTGAAGCATAGATACCCACATATTGGTACGATCTGTCTTTCAATTCAGTATGCGACCATCCCGTTTTGTAGTAACTGGTCAGGGTGTTGTCCACATATCTCGTGAATGCATAATTTGCGTCAAGCCTGAATTTGGTCAGAATCGGAGCTATTTCAGGGAAATCCACAGTCAGTTCGACTCCGGCCCTGTGTATGTCCGCCCCGTTCGAAGGCAGCTGGGAGTCACAGAACGTGTAGTCAGTGACTTTCGTTTCCATCGGAGTCCAGAATTCTTCGCCGGTGGCTCTCATATAGACCTGTCCGGTCTGGCTGTCAACCCGTATCTGCGGATTTTCCGGCATCTCGAACCCTTCCGGAATGGACATAATATTGTAGGAGAACGGAGTATAGATGCTCTGGTAAGTGTACGGGTTGGCCGTCTTGTTGTAGAAGCCTACGAGAGACACTGCAGCCCCGAGGAACCAGGCGTCAATTCCAAACTCGGAATTGCTGCTTCTCTGCCATTTAAGATTCTCGTTGTAAAGCATCTTATATGGCTGGGTATAATATACATACGAGGCCATATCCCCGTGGGAGAAACCGAATGTCTGGATGTCCCTGTATTTCTGGACCGGGTACAAGATGTAGAATGACGGAAGTTTCTCGCTAACGCCCCATCCGCCGCGGAAAGAGAAGCCGTCAGAGATTTTCCATTTGAAATTGAATCTCGGGGACAGGCTGCTGACATTTTCGTACTTGGTGTTTTTCACGAAAAGATTCTCAAGCCTGAGTCCCGCAGCAAGTTCCAGTTTTGTCTTTCCTATCGGAAGAGTGTAGTCTTCCTCAGCATAGACAGCGAGGTTGTGCATAAACGGATACTGACTGTAAGACCTTGGACGATAGCCGTTTGCAGCGAGAGAAGGGTCTTTGTAATACTCCCCTTCGCCCACATTGCCATTGGCTTTCCACTGCACTCCGGCCTTCAGTTTGCTGAGCCGTCCTCCGTTCTTGCGGAACCATTCGTATTTCAATGACGCGGCATAGTCGAGTTCTTTCGAATCCACCACCCTGTCAGCGAAATAGGTCATAGGCAGCCTGTCCGCCAGGTAATATCCCTCCTGCTCGGAATGGGCAGCAGGAAGCATCGAAGCTGATGAGGAATAGAGCCTTTCGGTGGAGATATTGTCATTGAAGTTCACCGACGCGTCGAACTTCAGATTGGTAATCCAGGATTTCTGGAGAAGCCAGGTCAGGGAGGTGTTGCCCCTGAAGACATTGTCCCTTCCTTTTGACCAGGTGCCCTGATATGCGTCCGGGTCGTTTTTGGCATTCATTCCTCCGATATTGCCGGTGAATCCTGCCTCGAATTTAAGCACTTTGCGGAAAGTATTGCTGTAGGAGGCGGAGAAGCCGCGGCGCGAATAAGATGTGTATGGGGAAGACAGTCTCTGAGTGGCCCGGGTCCACTCGGCACTGAGATTCAGCACTCCACTGTTGTTCTGAAGGTCAATTCCTTTCGATGCCGATGCCTGGTATGTGCGCGGATTCACCGAAAAGGTGACATTCAGCGGAGTACGGCCCTTCTTGGTGTTGATGCGTACTATTCCGCTGTTCAAATCTCCGTACTCGGCGGAAGGCACTCCCGTTATCACTTCAATGGACTGGACATTCTCAGTCGAGATATTCCTCGTTCCGTAGCCGTTCATCTCGCCGAAAGAAGCGTTGTTCCCGACCCTGATGCCGTCCACTTCAAGCGCCGTTCCGAAAGAAGCGTTGCCGTAGGCCAGTCCTCCGCTCCTGACAGAAACCCTTTTGTCAGCGGTGAGATCCGGATTGACAGTCCTGCCTCCGGGAAGCAGGGCCGCTATGTCGGTCACATTGCTCATCTGGAGATGTTCGAGAGCGTTGCTGCCGAATTTGGTGGAAGTGTTCATCCCGTCTCTGTCCAGTTCGGCCGTAACCACCACTCCATTCAGCGCCAATGTATTGAGAGACAACTTGATGACAAGTTCAGAAATATCTTTGCGAATGGTGAATTCCAACTTCCTGTCAACATATCCCAAGCAGGAGAAGTCCAGGGAATATGTTCCCGGAGCAATGTCAGTCAGAATGAAACGCCCTTTCTCATCAGTTGTAGTCCAGATTCCGGTATCTTCGAGATTCACCGCGACTCCTGCTATTTCCTCGCCTGTCGCAGCATCCACTGTCTTGCCGGATATGATGAATCCGGAGCGGGACTTCTGGGCTTCACAAATAAATGAGAAGAACAATAGAATGGCTGTTATAGTAAAGATGTATCTTCTCATATTTCAGTTCGTTTATTCGTCTGTTGCAAATCTAAATAAATTTTTTAGTAATTATCATCCCTAAAACAAGGTATTTTGATTAAGTTTGTATTTTAGGGACATTTAGAAAACAATATCTGACTGACAATATGAAACGCAGAGAATTTTTGGCAACATCGGCCGCCTCAATCGCCGGGCTGGCATTCGGAGGAGCTTTCCTGACAGAAGGAAAGGCCCGTGACAAGAAGTATTCAGTGGTTATACTTGGCGACACGCATTTCGACACAGAGCCGGCAAGCATTTATCATTCAGATTATAACGAGCCTGTGGAATGGCTCAACAGGGTACAGAGGGAAGAATTTGCGCGAAACGGGGAAATGTGGAGAGAGCGTTGCCCGAAACTTCTGAAACGTGCGGCCTGCCTCATTGACGATGACACCCGGATGGTGCTCCAGATGGGAGACCTCATCCAGGGAGACTGCGGCAATCCACTGGTACACAAGAAGATGCTCGCCGACGTGATGGACAGGTTCAAGAGCGAACTTTGCGGGCTGCCGTTTGTGACAGTGGTCGGGAACCACGACATCAGGGGAACAGGAGCGGAAAACGCCTACAAAGAGTATATGCCGGCAAGAATGTCGTCCGAACTGGGCAAAGAGATTTCCAAGACCACATTTTCTTTCAATATCGGAGACGACGCTTACATCGTCATTGATTTCAACAGGCCGGACGACGCCGAGATCGAGAAACTTCTGGAAGAGACAGAAGGGGCGCGGAACACATTCATAGTTATCCACGGGCCGCTTCTCCCGTTCGACGGAGGCAGTTGCAGATGGTTCTTCCACGGAGCGGAGAGCCAGAAGCACACCGACGCAAGACGGCATTTCCGGGAACTTTTCGCCCGGCGCAATGTCATCTGTCTCTGCGGCCACACCCACAGCACCGAGCTGGCGGACTGGTACGGAGATGGCGGGCGCATCACCCAGATGACAATGAACAGCGTATGGTCGAAGGAGGAGTACGGCATATATACCGTCAAGGCCGAGGGGGCCGGGGAGTACGGCAAATTCCGGATGGCGAAGAAAACTATGCCCGACGGTTCTCCGGTGAAAGACGAAAGCGCCCTTTTCGAGGAATACCGTCCCGGCCTGAAAAGATATGTCAATTCAAATTCAGCCGGCTCCTACAAAATGACGGTCAGCGGCCGCAGGGTCATTGTGGATTTCTATGCAGGAGACGCCACAAGGGTCAGTGAGAGATTTGTCCTCAGGCCTTGAACTCAGCCCGGCTGAGAGTAATGCTGCCCGTCGGAAGACTAATCCTGACGGCTCATTACCAGGTACACGGTCCAGTATTTCCTTTTGGCTATGCCGTTGTCCTTGCTCACCTCTAAAATGTACTTGGTATTTCTTTCGCTGGAGAATCCAGTCATCAAGTATATGCATTTACTGTCTTTCTGGTTGATGAAGGCTCCTGAATTCGTGCTTTTGGACATCCGGACTTTCGGTTCTGCATTCAGGGACAGGTCAAGTCTCAGTTGTTCAGCAAATTCAATCACCTCCTTCTGAGTCCGGATGTATTCCCGTTTCTTATAGCGCCAATTATTCGGATTATACTCCAGCTTGTCGAACTCGAATCGGTATATCCATCGTTTGACCTTGGAAATATCAGATTCAACAGGATCAATTTCAATCCAGGCAGGATATATTCCGCGATATGTGTGATTGAAAGCGTGATTGCCCGGAAGATCCGGATCATAGCTGTTGGAAAAATAATTCGTCAGTATATCAGGCTTTTTCCAGTCTTTCCATTTCAGGATAAAATCCTTGATCTCATAATAATCGTAATCCCAGATATTCTTGTATCCCGGAATTTCGGGCATTGTCCCGAAAGGTCTGCTGATCATATCTTCGATCGTAAGTTCACTGTATTCATCCGTGAATTCCCAATACTCTATCTCGCGGGTCAATTTGGTCTCCCCGACACAAACTCCATCAGAATATTGTATTTCAACAGCTTCAATCCAATTGCCTTTCCCGTCCCACTTTTTATACTCCCTTTTCCAGATATCCCCGCCTTTCCTGACCGAACGGACATCCCCGTTGATATAGCGCTCTATGTATGTGGTGTCCCGGGAGTATACATCATAGTCCACTTCATTGAGATGAGAGCTGTCATAACTGTAAGTGGCCAAGAGGCTTCGGGAATTTGAAAGAGGTATGTCATACAGCAATGCGGACAACAAATCCCCGGAGTCAGTATCATAAAGTGCTACAGGCCAGCCCTTTTCGTCATACTCTAATTCACTGCGCCGAAAGATGAACTTCCCGTCTTTGGTATACTTGTTTTCACCGGACAGTTTACCGTCGTAATAAACCTTGCAGGATTTTACAGGGCCCATCAGTTCCTTGAAACGTCTGTCCTTAAACTCCTGCGAAAACACGCCGGACGGGAATGACAGGAGCATTGCCGCCGAAACAATGGTAAAAATCAATGACTTTCTCATATCCCCGGGTTGAAATTTTCAATGCATCAAAATTAGCATTTTTTTGTAATTTGACAAATATGCCACTCAACGGCGGAAGGTGAAACGGCAACAGATATGAAAACCGGATTTGAGAATATGGCGCAAAGACATTATCTTTGTTATCTGAATCGAAAACCCGATTGTATAGATTATTTCCATACTAAAGCCCGGAGGAACCGCAATGTCTTTCGTACATCTTCACGTACATACCCAGTATTCAATCCTGGATGGCCAATCGTCTATCGACAACCTGTTCAAGCGGGCTGAGGAGCTCGGTATGCCAGGGCTTGCCATCACCGACCACGGCAATATGTACGGGGTGAAGGAATTCTTCAAATATGCGGCGAAACATCCATCAGTGAAGCCCATAATCGGCTGTGAGATATACGTTTCCAAATTTGACCACAAACTCAAGGACAAGGAGCACGCAGGATATTACCATCTTATTCTCCTGGCGAAGAACTACGCCGGCTACAAGAATCTGATGAAAATCGTGTCCACCGCACATCTGGAGGGTATGTACTACAGGCCGAGGGTTTCGCACGAAGTGATTGAGCAGTATCACGAGAATCTGATCTGCTCGTCCGCCTGTATGGCCGGGGAAATTCCGAGATTCATTCTCGCCGGGGACATCGAGGGAGCCGAGAAGGCAATCGAATGGCACAAAAAGCTTTTCAAGGACGACTACTATCTGGAGGTGATGCTGCACAAGACTGAGGTTCCGGGGCAGTCTCTTGAAGTCTATGAGAAGGAGAAAGAATACTGCGAGGTGCTGTTCGACCTGGCGGAGAAGCACGGTGTGAAGGTCATCGCGACCAACGACGTGCACTTCGTGCGCAAAGAGGACGGTCCGACGCACGACAGGCTTATCTGCCTGACCACCAACTCTTTCATTGACGATCCGAACAGGCTCCGCTACACCCAGCAGGAGTTTCTCAAGAGCGAGGAGGAGATGGCGGCCCTGTTCCCCGGACATCCGGAGGTAATCTCGAACACCCTCGAGGTCTGCGACAAGATTGAGAGCTACTCCATCGACAGGGGGCACGTACTGCCAAAGTTCGACATTGACCCGGACTTCCTCGCCGACATTGACGCACAGCTCGAAAAATACAAGGATGTCATCGACTGCGGCCGCACTGACAAGAACGGGAATGAGCGCGGAGAGGAATTCTGCCGGTCCGTGGCGTTCCTCTGCCACCTGACTTACAAAGGAGCCCACTGGAGATACGGCGAGACATTGACTGAAGAGCAGGCGGAACGCATTGATTTCGAGCTCAAGACAATATGCCGAATGGGATTCCCGGACTACTTCCTGATTGTCCAGGACTACATCGCGGCATCCAGGGCTGAAGGCTATATGGTAGGCCCGGGTCGTGGCTCGGCAGCCGGTTCCGTTGTAGCTTACTGCTTGAAAATCACCAATCTGGACCCTATAAAATACCAGCTGCTGTTCGAGCGGTTCCTGAATCCGGACCGAATCAGCATGCCTGATATAGACGTCGATTTCGAGAATCTGACGGCGGCCCACGAGTATGTCGAGCGGAAGTATTCGTCCGACCACGTGTCCAGGGTCATCACATTCGGTACAATGGCAGCGAAGAGTGCCATCAAGGATGTCGCACGCATCAGCCACCTCAGCATTGACGAGAGCAACAGGCTCACCAAGATGGTGCCTGACAGGCTGAGTGAGATGAAGGAGAAAGAATACCCTTTCAATCCGAAGCTGGACCAGCTTAAGCCGGGATTCAAGGCGTTTGAGAAAGAAGTGGAAGTTCCTGACCCTGAGAATGAAGGGCAGAAGATAAAGGTGAAGAAATGGTTCCAGTCCGGCAAAGAGGAGACCGATGTCAAAATCAATCTCGCCAACTGCTACAGGCTGGTCCCGGAACTGAAAAACGAACTTGAGAACGGTTCGGACCTGGTGAAGGAGGTATTGAAATACGCCCTCCAGCTGGAAGGAAGCATCAGGCAGGTGGGAGTGCACGCCTGTGCCACTATCATCGGCCGTGGAAACCTCACCGACTACATCCCTATCTGCCTGTCGGTGGACAAGGAGACCGGGCAGAATGTATGGACTTCCCAGTACGACGGACATTATATCGAGGACGTGGGAATGTTGAAGATGGACTTCCTGGGACTCAACACGTTGACCATCATCCACGCCTGCCTCGACCTGATAAAGAAACGTTCCGGAGAGGTCATCGACATCGAGGCCATTGACATCGCGGACAAAGAGACTTACGAGCTTTACGGACGCGGCGACACCGTCAGCGTGTTCCAATTCGAGTCCCCGGGAATGATGAACTGGCTCCAGAAACTGCATCCGGAGAGGTTCGAGGATCTTATCGCGATGAACGCCCTCTACCGGCCGGGCCCGATGGACTACATTCCTTCATTCGTGGCCAGGAAACTCGGCCAGGAGCCTATAGAATACGACCTCCCGGATATGGAGGAATATCTCAAGGACACTTACGGAGTCACTGTATATCAGGAGCAGGTGATGCTTCTGTCCCAGAAACTCGCCGGATTCACCAAAGGCGAGGCCGACAAGCTCCGCAAGGCGATGGGAAAGAAGCAGATTGACATTCTTAACTCATTGAAGGACAAATTTATGGCCGGAGGAATAGCCCACGGCCATCCAGAGAAAGTCCTTGACAAGATATGGAAAGACTGGGAGAAATTCGCCCAGTATGCATTCAACAAGTCGCACGCCACCTGCTATGCCTGGGTGAGCTACCAGACCGGATGGCTCAAATGCCATTACCCGTCTGAGTTCCAGGCGGCCAACCTCAGCTGCAATCTCTCCAAGATGGATGAGATAAAGAAGATTATGGCCGACTGCAAACGCCACAGAATCAAGGTATTGAACCCTGATATCAATGAGAGCGACTCGAACTTCACCGTGAACAAGAATGGAGATATCCATTTCGGAATGGGCGGTATGAAAGGGTTCGGGGCCAATATCGTGGACGCCATTGTGAAAGACAGGGAGGAGCACGGCCTTTTCAAGGACATTTATGACTTCAGCGAGAGAATGTCCGGGATAGTGAACCGCAAGGCAATGGAGTCGCTTGTCTATGCAGGAGCGTTCGATTCTTTCGGCATCCAGCGTTGCCAGTATTTCCTGCCGGGCAAAAGCGGGGAACAGTTCATTGACGAACTTATTGACTATGCGGCCATCACGAAGAAAAATGCGGAGGAGGACGCTTCCTCATTGTTCGGAGAGGTGGAGGAGCTGAAGGCCGAGAGACCGGAACCGCCGGCAGCCCCTGCGGAATTCGATATGCTTGAATTGCTGAAGAAGGAGAAGGAAATCGTGGGGATGTACCTTTCCGAGCACCCGCTGAAGAGGTACGAATTCGAGATAGAGAATTTCACTACCTGCGGCCTGTCGGACCTGGACAGCCTGGTGGCCGAATGCGACAAGGCCCGCAAGCCTCAGAAAGCCAGCGTGGCCGGATTCATAACCGGCATTGAGACAAAGACTTCGATGTCCGGAAAGCCTTATGCGAAAATGACGCTGGAGGATTTCAGCGGAGTTCACGAGATGACCCTTTTCGGGAAGGACTACGAGGCCAATATGAGCTACCTGAACGAGCACACCTCCATTTTCATAGAGGGTGAAATCAAGGAAAGCTATTACGTCAAACCGGAGGAGAAAGAGAAGGCGGCCACAGTGCCTTACAAATTCAAACTCAAAAAGATAAGCCTTCTTGGAAACTTGTCCGACAAGGTTCTGTCAGGCTTCGCCATCGAGGTGAACACCACAATGCTGAACCCTGAGTTCCGGCGCAGGCTCATAAATATTGTGAAGAAAAGCAAGGGCAGCATTCCTCTGTCCATCTACCTTGTTGACCCGAAGACCCAGTACAGCATTGAGTTCCTTTCCAAGAAATTCCAGGTGGCTGTGACAGCGGATTTCATTGCCGATATCAAGGATCTCGGAGTCCGCTACAAGGTGTCGAAAAGAAACGGATAATTATATAACACAAACTGATAACTTCAATATGGCATCATTGAAAGAAAAAATCGGCTATGCCCTCGGAGACGCGGCCGCAGGCGGCATCACGTGGAAAGTGATGAGCATTGCTTTCCCTCTGTTTTTCACCAATATTTTCGGGCTCACAGTGGCTGACACCGCTACCCTTATGCTTGTGGCGAGGCTGTTCGACGTTGTCACAGACCCGATTATGGGCAGCATCGCCGACCGCACGCAGAGCCGCTGGGGAACTTACCGTCCGTGGCTGATTTTCGGAGCGATTCCTCTCGGTCTCGTGTTCGCACTCCTGCTGTTCACTCCGGATTTCGGTCCGGTCGGAAAACGTATCTGGGCATACTCGTTATATCTGCTTATGATGGTAGTTTACACGGCCGTGAATGTACCGTACGGCTCGCTGCTCGGAGTGATGACAGATGACGACGACGAGAAGAACCAGTTCTCATCATTCCGTATGGTCGGAGCTTATGCGATGGGATTCATCACCCTGCTGTCATTCCCTTATCTCCAGAAACTCGTCGGAGGCACTCCAGCCCACCAGTATGCGGTTCTCGGAGCGGTTCTCGGAGCCGTCGCTGCATTGATGACACTCGCCTGCGGACTGCTCACCAAAGAAAGGCTGACTCCGGTGCGCGCTGAGAAATTCTCGCTCAAGCCTTTCGCCGACCTGTTCCGCAACAAGCCGTGGATTTACCTGACTCTCGCCGGAATTTGCAGCAATTTCTTCAACGGATTCCGCTATGCCGTGGCCGGATATATGATAACCTATTGCCTCGGCGGCGACGTCACTGTCAGCGGTCTTATCATCAATTACACAGTATTTATGACCTTCGGGGAAGTGACCTGTATGATATTCGGCGGCCTCTCTCCCGCATTCACGAAAATGGCAGGTTCGAAATCAAAGGCATTTATGCTTTCGGCTGTCATCTGCATTGTCACCTCAATAGCGTTTTTCTTCATCCCGATGGATCCGTCGTACATCTGGCTTATGGTCGCCATTGTCATCCTCACTTCCATCGGAATCGGGCTCTATTCCCCTCTGCTCTGGAGTATGTATGCCGATGTAGCTGACTATGCCACAATGAAGAACGGGACTTCATCAACAGGCCTGATTTTCTCTTCCGGGACAATGGCCCAGAAGTTCGGCAGCGCTATCTCCGGTGCGCTTGTGGCGCTGCTTCTCGGTGTGGCCGGCTTCATTTCCGGAACGGACGCAAACGGAGAGACAGTGATAACCATCACTAACGAGGAATCTGTGCGCAATATGATCTGGGCGCTGTTCTCCCTCTTCCCTGCCGCCATCGCCACTATAATGCTGCTGCTCGTGCGCCTCTACCCTATCAAAAAATAGGACCTCAGCCTGTCAGAATTCAAATGTGAAGGAGAGTTTCGGCATCGGAAGCACGGACATATCTGTCCTCTTGTCACCGAACGGGATATACATAGGCAGTCCGACGCCGGCTGACAGCCCCTGGCCTGATTCAAGACCCCAGCTCCAGCCGAAAGAAGGCTCGAAGAGAACGGCATTATGGAAATTTATGCCTGTTTTTTCGTAGAATTTGAAAGCGTGGGACATACCTGCGCGCACACCGAGAAACGGCGAGCTGGATTTGATTCTCATATAGTATTGATAATCAACGAATGCGTTGAGAAACAAAGGATTCTCTTCACCGTTCGGGAACATAAACTCCCCTGCCCCGATACCGATATAATGTTTCGGTGTAATCATATATCCATTGGATGTGTCGAAACCGATGAACATTCCTAACTGGTCAGTGAGAGACACGCTCCCTTTGTAGCCGACTGAACGGAAACGCGGTGTCTGGGCGGCCACGCTGACACACAGCAAAGTTAAAACTGAAATTAAAAAAGTTCTCATCATAATTGTTTTATCATTATGACGGGAACTTTTTAAAATAGTACCACCCGGGGAATAATTATTTTATCGTGAATGACGCCGTTCTTGCCTTCAGGAATGCCCGGACATCGCTCCAACGGTAAATTCCTTCATCGTCAGGAGAAATGTCGCCTACGGTGGCTATTTGGCCATTCAGGAGCACCTTTACGAGAATATCCTTAGAAGATCCTCTGCGTTTAGGCCTGTAGAACACAAACTGGAGGTTTCCGGCCATCGGAGAGCGGAATGTCTGGAACCAGTATACCAGGTCATCTGCATTGGCAGGGAAATGTCCGAAATGGTCGATATCGCCTATCATAAAGAGCGTCAGCAGACAATGGTCGTGCCCGAATCTCAGGTCAGCCCCCTCGCTCCCTGAGGCGATGCGGGCATCAGCCTTGTCCACTATGTCGTCTATGATTGACGAGCAGGATGTGCGGTATTTGTAATATTCCTCGAAACGCATATAATTGTCAACTTCCCACATCGCGGCGAACTCCTCAGGCGTGAAAATGTCAGACAAATCAGCCTGGACACCCTCATCGAGGCTGTTCATTCCCGCTGCAAGCATATAAATATAGTCAATTGTCCAGAAGAGGTCCCTGTCCCCTACTGCCTTCTCAGGATTGACGAACATTCTGCCGAGCATATTCCTGTACTCCGGGAAGCGCCTCTGCATAAATTCCAATGGGGACTCGCTGTACGGAAAGACGCTCTCCGGGCCTTTGTAACGGAACGGGTTTTTACCCATATTCGGGGCGGTGAACTGAATATACTCAAGTCCCTGATGTGCAATTATTTCCGACTTAGGAGCCCTTCGTGACAGTTCGGTACAGAAAGAGGTCATACTCATAATGGAGCGTATTGAGCTGGACGCACAGGCTGTCACCTCGCTGCCTTTTCCGAATGCGGAAGGGTAATCCGTAACCATTCCCGCAGCCATCTTCTTCTGCTGCTCCCATCCCCTGTCCGTAAGGTCACCGACTCTGTAACGGACTTTTTCGTACAATGCAGAGAGCCTGGTCTTCAACTCTTTGCCATAAGCGGTGATATTGTCCTGGGCCTCAGCCTCCACAAGCATATCAAGAAGGTTCTTGTAAGTGTTCGGCGAGTATGCATACCTGGAGCCGTGCCTCCCGTAATGGCTGACATAGAAAGGCTCATAGCCCTTGATTTTCCCAGCCTGGTCAACTGCGGAAAAATCATAAACCCTGTCAAGTCCGCATCCCAGTTCCCGACTATCGAGCACCTCCTCCCGGACTCCTGTCCTCTGCGCATTGAGCGCCACCTGCAATGTAAACACGGCGACCGCTGCCGCTATTCCTCTGAAAATGTAATTCCTCATCTCCATTATGAATTTCAATTTTTACAAAGATAAGGAATTAAGACAGCCGGCACAAACGCTGCATCCCAAACTTGGTATTAAACTGATAAATAGCAAAAACTTTCCCGGAGACTTTGCAGCCCCCGGGAAAGAACAAAACATATTATGAGTAAATTAATTCTTCTTAGCAGGTTTCTTTGCGGCCCTTCTCTTCTCAAGCCAGGCGCTTGCATCAAACATCACAGGAGTTCCGATGAAGATTGAAGCATAAGTACCGAAGCAGATACCGAGAATGAGGGCTACAGAAAGACCACGGATTGACTCGCCGCCGAAGATGGCGATTGCAAGCATTGTCACGAGAGTGGAAACAGAGGTGTTCACAGTTCTGGTGAGAGTGCTGTTGAGAGCGAGGTTCGTGTTCTCCTTGAAGTCAGCCTTCGGATGGAGAGTCTTGTACTCACGGATACGGTCGAAAATAACCACGTTGTCGTTGATAGCATATCCGATGATGGTCAGGATAGCCGCGATGAACGTCTGGTCAACGTCGAGGTTGAACGGAAGTATTCCGGAGAACAGGGAGAAGAATCCGATGACGATGATGGCTGTATGCGCAAGCGATACAACACCGCCGAGACCCCAAGTCCATCCCTTGAACCTGAATGCGATATAAGCGAATATCACGAACAGGGCGATGAGCACTGCTATGATGGCGTCCCTCTTCATATCGTTGGCGATAGTAGGACCTACCTTGTCGGAAGAAACGATTCCGTTAGGGTTGTCAAGTGTGGATGTGAACTCGTCAAGTGTGACATCTTTCTCAGCGAAGAAACCTTTCATCGCATTGTAGAGCATTGACTCAACCTTTGCGTCCATCTCGCTTGACTCGTCGTCAACGTGATATTTAGTGGTGATTTTCATCTGGCTGTCACCACCGAACTGCTTGACTTCAACGGCTCCCTCGAACTCAGCCTCGGCAGCTGCCCTTACTTCCTCAGCGGAAACAGGCTGGTCGAATCTTACAACGTAAGTACGTCCACCGGTGAAATCAACACCGTATGTGAAGCCCTTTGTGAAGATGGATACGAGAGAGATGAGGATGAGAGCACCGGAGAAAATGTAGGTGAACTTCTTCTTCGAGATGAAATCGAAGTGAGTGTTCTTCAGGAAGTTTCTCGTGATATTGTTCTCGAATGTCATCTTTCTGCCCTTGGCAATGCGGTGCTCGATGATAAGTCTTGTGATGAAAATCGAAGTGAGAACCGAAGTGATGATACCGATAATGAGGGTGGTTGCGAAGCCCTGTACAGGACCCGAACCGAATACGAACAGCACGATACCGGTAAGCATTGTGGTCACCTGACCGTCAATGATGGCAGAGTATGCGTTTGAATAACCGTCAGCTATAGCCTTGCTGAGACCCTTGCCTGCGGCAATCTCCTCTTTGATACGCTCATAAATAATCACGTTGGCATCAACCGCCATACCGAGTGTCAGGACGAGACCTGCGATACCAGGCAGAGTGAGGACAGCTCCGAATGAAACGAGAGTTCCGAAAAGGAAGAGCACGTTGCAGAGGAGGGCGATATCAGCCACGAAACCAGCGCCGCTGTAGAAGAAAATCATATACAGGAGGACGAGGCAGAATGCGATTATGAATGAAATGAGACCGGCGCGGATGGACTCTGAACCGAGTGAAGGTCCTACAACCTGCTCCTGGATAATCTTGGCAGGAGCCGGAAGTTTACCGGAATTAAGGACGTTTGCAAGGTCAGTTGCCTCCTCCACGTCAAAGTTTCCGGTGATGGATGAGTTACCTCCGGTAATCTCGTTCTGTACGTTAGGATATGAGTAGATAAGACCGTCGAGAACAATGGCAATCTGTTTGCCTACATTGTCTTTGGTCAGACGTGCCCACACATTGGCGCCTTCTGCGTTCATTGTCATTGATACAGAAGGATTTCCCTTATTCATACCAGTGCCGTCATAAGATACTCTCGCATCTGTGACACAACCTCCGTCAAGAGGAGCCTTTCCATCCCTGGTAGCAGCTTTGATGGCCACGAGTTCATAGTAGTTGCCACCCTGGATATACTGTGAAGGCTTCACAGTCCACATAGGACGGAACTCTGGAGGGAAAATAGACCTTACTGAAGGAGTGTTGAGTATTTTGTTGACAGCAGCAGTGTCAGCTCCCTGGGCAAAACCTATGCAGGCGTTGCCTCTTGCCTGTGAAGGCTGGAGGACAGCGAAAAGAGGGTGCTGCTTCTTGTACTCGGCAAGCGCTTTCGCATCATTGGCAGCATTGCTGATCTCGCTCTGGAGAAGTGAGTCAGCCTCAGCCGCAGGAGTTTCCTCCACTTCTGTCTCTTCCTCTGAAGACTCAGCAGAGGCAGCATTTGCAAGCATAGCGTCAGCCTCTACGAGATAAGGATAAATCTCGTCATTGGTGTAAGTTGTCCAGAACTCGAGGGAAGCGGTACCCTGAAGCAGCTTCCTCACACGCTCAGGCTCTTTCACACCCGGAAGCTCGACAAGAATACGTCCCGTGTTGCCGAGTTTCTGGATTGAAGGCTGTGTCACTCCGAAACGGTCGATACGGTTGCGGAGGACATTGAATGAGTTTGCGATAGCGCTCTCCGCATTCTCCCTGATGACAGCAATTACCTCGTCATCTGTTGACTGGGCGTTGATGCGGGTGGACAGATCGTATGTTCCAAACACCTGTGCAAGTCTCTGGCCTCCTGAAACTTCTTTCCAGGCCTGGGCGAACAGCGAGATGAAATCATCGGTGGAATTCACGCTGCGCTGTTTTGCAAGAGCGAGAGCATTGTGGAATTCCGGAGTCTTGTTCTCTCCGGCAAGAGCGCTCACGAGGTCCTCAAGCTGAACCTGGAGCATCACGTTCATACCTCCCTTGAGGTCAAGACCGAGGTTGATTTCCTTAGCCTTAACTTCTTTGAATGTGTAACGGAAATAAACTTTCTCGTTGGAAATTGAATCCACATACCAGCGATTGCTCTTCTTTGCAAGAGAATCGAGGTAATAGGCCTTGTCTGTCTCCGGAAGATTGGAGTATGCGGCAGACTGCTTGAATGTATCGACTGTTTTCTGTGCATAATCACTCGCCTTCTTCTCCTGGATGCTTGTCACAAGAGTGAAGGAAAGCTGCCAGATGCAGGCCACAGCGAGCAGAATCGCCACAAATTTGATTGCACCTTTACTTTGCATTGTTAATGTATTTTAATAATTTTTAGTTTCATTTAACGCAATTATCCCGTGGCAAGGGCACAATAATGCCTGCCGCGTGACATATAAGACTGCAAATTTATCTATTTTTTTCATAGAAAGAAACTTTCTGCCAGTAATTTGTTAATTTTGCAATCCTTATTTATTATTATGAGAGGTATAAAAGCATATATTTCCATATTGATATCCATTTCCGCCATAGTTTCCGCCAAGTCCGCGGAAACATCTGACACTTTGGCGTTCAGGCCGGAACGGATGAATCTCCGTCAACTTCAATCTGTGACAGACTCCCTGATGAGGGAATATAGATTCGAAGAAGCATTTGACATTTTCACAGAAGTCTCCGCCGGAGCTGACTCACTGGAGTCAATCGCCATTGACGAGATGATGGTGCAGGCCCAGAATGGAATGAATATGTCAGGATTCTGCAGCACACCTGTGGCTGTAGCAAAGAAGAGATTCAGCATCAAGGATTTCCATCTTTTCTACCCACTTCAGGACTATAGCTGGAGAGCTGTTCCTAACCAACTTGACAACAGTGACGGAAAAGGTTTTGTCAAAGCCACTTACTGGCCTGATGACGCAGAGAGCCTGTATTGGTCCGCTTCAGATTCAGAAGGCATCAGGAATGTGTACAGGTCATCTTTCAGGGACACTGTCTGGACAGCCCCGGAACTTCTGAACGAGCAGATGACCACCTCGTCAGATGAAATCTATCCGATGGTCTCCCCTGACGGAAAACAACTGTTTTTCGCATCGAAAGGCCTTTACGGAATGGGCGGGTACGACCTGTATGTCTCGAACTGGGACGAGAATCTTAACGATTGGGGCATCCCGGTCAATATGGGATTCCCCTACTCCTCCCCTTTTGACGACTTCCTGTTCATCAACACATCTGACGGAAAATATTCAATGTTCGCTTCAAACAGGGAATGTTCTGCAGACAGTGTGTACATTTATGTGCTCGAATATGACAGTATGCCTGTGCGTAAAGCTGTTGACACCCCTGAGGAATTGAAAGCATTGTGCAGCCTTGAACCTGAAAAGAATCCGTCACAGATTTACAGCGGCAATTCGGGGGATGAACTCGGAGAAAATGAAGAGATACGTCAATATTCCAAGATGTTGGTGAATGTCAGAATGTTGCGCGACTCCATATATTCTTTCAGCCAGTCCCTTGACAGATTGAGAAACAGGCTGTCAGAAGTTTCAGGAGATGAAAAGTCATCTCTTGCAGCCGAGATAATAAGCAGAGAGTCACAACTTCCGAAGCTTCAGGACTCTCTCCTTAGGGAAACGAGGTCTCTCCAGAAACTGGAACTCGGATTTCTCCAGAGCGGAGTTGTTATCGACCCTGAAAAACTCCAGAAAGAAGCAGAACGGGAGGCTGTAGGTTCAATATCAGGATTCACTTTCACGAAGAAGAACCCGGGGAAACGGATCACAATCGATATGCTGAGTCCTGAACCTGAGTTTGATTACACCTTCCAGATTCTTCCTGAAGGACGTTTCGCACAGGACAACACTCTTCCTGAAGGACTTGTATATCAGATTCAGCTGTTCGTCATATCGAAAGAGGCCACAGTGAACCAGTTGAAAGGACTCAGTCCTGTTTTTGAACGTCCGGGGACAAACGGCAGGCATATCTACTCCGTGGGAGTGTTCCGGAGCTATAAGGATGTACTTTCAAATCTGAACAAGGTCAAACGGCTCGGATTCAAAAATTCGGTAATAGTGTCGTTCCTCGACGGAAAGCCGGTGAATGTGACCAAAGCCAGGTCCCTTGAGAAAACCATACACGAGCTGTTCCAGATAAGGATTTTCCCTCCTAACGGCAACTCATTGAGCGAACAGGAAATAACCAATATTAAGGCTATCACGGACAGCGACTTTTCCCGCACTCTTGAAGACGGTATTGTATCCTACATCATAGGCCCGTTTGACAGCCGGGAGGAAGTTTCATCGATATCTTCTTCTCTCAAAGCCTCAGGCATTACCAATATCCGCACGGAGTCAGCAGGAATGTCTTCTGTCAAGGAGTGAAAAAACTCTGCATTAGTGTCATAAAGTCAAAACAAGTTATTATATTTGTTAAACTCTAACGAATTGTTCTATGGGACTTGTTTTGACATTGATTCTCGTCGGAATCATTCTGCTTATTGCCGAACTTCTGCTTATTCCAGGTGTAGGAGTGGCCGGAGTGTTCGGAATTGTTTCACTGTGCGGTGCTTCCTACTATTCATTCGCTTTTCTCGGAGGACTTCAGGGGGCTATCGTGACTTTGGTGGACATTGCTCTTATCTCAGTGGCAGTATATTTCGCACTCAGGGCAAAAACCTGGAAGAAACTCGAACTCAAAACCGTGATTGACAACACCAAAGAAGATAATGAAGTTTGCCTGGGAGACAGAGGAAGGACCATCACAAGGCTTGCCCCTATGGGAAAGGCGAGATTCAATGGTTTTTCCTGTGAAGTCACAGCAGTTGAAGGAATGATAGACCCGGGATTGGAAGTGGAAGTTGTCCACATTGAAAACAACAAGATTTACGTGAAAACGGTAATGCCTGACGAGGCATTTTGATAATCAATACATTAATACAATAATCAATGGCTATTCCATTCATCATCTGGGCAGCGGTAATATTTGCCGCTCTCATCATTTTACTTTGGTTTTTCCCTGTGGCCCTCTGGTTTCAGGCCATCCTGTCAGGAGTCAGGGTTTCATTGCTCCAGCTGGTTCTTATGCGCTGGAGAGGTGTGAATCCGAACACTATCGTGATTGCCCTAATCACCGGAACCAAAGCCGGACTTACCCTCAAGGCCAATGAACTTGAGGCTCACTACCTTGCAAAAGGAAACGTTGTCAAAGTGGTAAACGCCCTTATTTCAGCTGACAAAGCCAATATAAAACTGGATTTCAAGACCGCAGCCGGAATTGATCTGGCAGGACGCGACGTGTTCGAGGCAGTCCAGATGTCAGTCAATCCGAAGGTAATCAACACTCCCCCTGTGACAGCAGTGGCCAAGAACGGCATCCAGCTGATATGCAAGGCCAGAGTGACTGTCAGGGCAAATATCAACCAGCTCGTCGGAGGAGCCGGAGAAGAGACCGTCCTCGCCCGTGTAGGTGAAGGCATCGTTTCTTCCATAGGCTCGGCAGAAAGCCACGCAGAGGTTCTCGAAAGGCCTGAATCGATATCCAAAGTCGTATTGACAAAAGGACTTGACGCAGGAACAGCATTTGAGATTCTGTCCATTGACATAGCTGATATCGATATAGGCAAGAATATCGGGGCAGTTCTCCAGATAGACCAGGCCAATGCTGACAAGAATATCGCCCAGGCCCGTGCGGAAGAGCGCAGGGCAATGGCCGTGGCTCTTGAGCAGGAGATGAAAGCAAAAGCACAGGAAGCCCGTGCAAAAGTCATCGAGGCGGAATCCCAGGTTCCGATGGCGATTGCAGAGGCTTTCCGTCAAGGAAATCTCGGCATTATGGATTATTACAAAATCAAGAATGTCCAGGCGGACACCACAATGCGCGAGAATATAGCCAAACAGTGATTACTCAACCTTCCACAGTCCGTGGAGATTGCAATACTCATAGACAGCCACAAGTTTGTCCGAACAGGTGCAGAAGACAGCTTGTGGCTTGTCTTTTAAGTCAATACGCATACCTCCGTTCTCCGTTTCAACGTAGATGAACGAGATATGGTGCTCCGGAGTCATAGGATGCGGAACACTCCCGACATCGACCCTGATTCTGCACTCATCGAGTCTCGTGACCACAGGAAGATGCTTCTCAACACTGGCATCCACAGTACCTGGAACAAGTTCCTGCATTTTCTCCCCGCAGCACACTACAGGAACACCTGAATCGACACATTTGACGATCACATTGCCGCAATGGCGGCATTTAAAGAATTTTACAGCCATTTGTACCTCCTGTTTTAATTTAACAACACCACAGGCGGCACAAATTCCATTCCACAAAAAAGGCCGCGCCAAATTGTCAGCGCAGCCTTTATAATTGATATTCAACTATCTGTTAGAAGAATCTAGCACGGTTGTCTTTAACATCAGCGTCGTCCATCATAACAGGTACAATCATCTGTGAAAGATAAGAGTTCATCTGTGATGATCTTGTCTTGGCGTCATCCTCGGTGTAGAATGACCCGGTATCGCGTCCGGTAACCTTGAATACGTAAATACCGATAGAGCCTGCCACAGGGCCGCAAACAGTGTTTTCAGGGGCTACTGAAGCCGCTCCGATAAACTTAGGATCAAGACCCTGGGAGTTCATTGAAGAGAAAGCCACACCTGACTGAGAACTTACCGTGGTTCCAAGTTTATCGGCTACAGCCTGAAGATCTGTCAGACCGTTGATCTTCTCAGCGACCTCAGCTGATTTCTTGGCTGCAAGTTTCTCATAATAGAGATTCTCCCTGATTGCGGAAGCGACTTCCTGCACCTTTGCATAACCCTCTTTGTGAACTCCGCGTACAGTGGCAATGAAGAAGTAGTTGTTGTCAACTGAAATGATGTTTGACACTTTGCCTGCCTTGTTCTCGAATGCCCAGCGGGTCACCTCACGTGCGTTCTCGATAGCTCCAAGCCTGTCAGTACCCTCTGCGAGATTGTTTACAGGATGTGAGTAAACTCCAAGAGTGTCTACTGCTTTCCTGTAGTTCTCATAGCTACCCGCAGCAGCTGTGGCGAACTGGTTGGCTTTAGCATACTCTATATTGAAAGTTTCCTTGCTTGCGATGGTCTCCTTGTAAAGAATGGCAACTTTCTTCTTTAGAACAGGAAGAGTGGACTTGGAAACCTCCACCACGTGTGTTCCGTACTGAGTCTTGAGAACGAACGGCTTGCCTTTTTCAGCAGTGAGAACTGACTCGAAACCAGGAATCATATAGTTCTGTGTCATCCAGCCGATGTTTCCTTTCTCACCGTCCGCAGCGGAATTCTGGTCGTCAGAATAGAGAGCGGCAAGATTGGAGAAACTGCCGCCTTTGGAGAGAACGTCTTTCAGGCTGTCAGCCTTGTGCTGGGCATCGTCACCGGTAAGAAGAATATGCCTTACATAAACGGAGTCAGGAATCATCTTGGTGTCCATAACTCTTGCGACATAGAAGTCATTGCCTTTTGCAATCACCTCAGATACAGGAGCATCACCCTTCCATACGAAGTCATCAACATCAGCGGAAACAGTCTTGAGCTCCCCTGCCTTGTAGTATCTCTCGTCATAAGGACGGTCAGAGTTCTTCATAAGGAAAGACTTCATATTATCCGCTGTAGCAAACTCATCCCAGAGTGCTGCAACTTTCTCATTTTCAGCGGAAATATCCTTAGCAGACGGTTTAACCTCGAACACCACGTACTCGATGTCACGGCTGGCGTTCTGCTTGTAGAACTTCTTGTGTGAGTTATAATAATTCTTGATCTCACTGTCTGATACTGTGATTGAAGAATCTCTCTGGTATCCGAATGGCACCATTACAAACTCCACGTCGGTAGTATTGTTATTCTCGGCTATAGTCCTTCTTAGCATCATTGGAGAAAGAACTGAACTCTGGGTGAACAGGGAGTTGTATTTGGAGAAAATCTCCTGGTTGAAAATGGAACTCTGAAGGTAATTCCAGTAAAGTCTGAGATTACCGGTCTGGTCAGAATCAAGATTGTTTACAAGATTGACAAGATTTTCTTTCGAGAAATTGCCGTTGTTGTCCATAAAAGCAGGATTCTGGGCAATGAGAGGAGAAATCATATCGCCTGTAGTAAGGTCGAGCATTTCTGCGCTTCCGACATTGAGACCTGCCTCCCTGGCCTTCTCCACGAAAAGATATTTGTAAATGAGATCCTGCCAGGCAGCGTTTCTTATCTGCATCTGCTGCTCCGCGCTGTGAGCAGTGTTTCCAGTCATAAACTCGTTGATAGTAGTGAATTTCTGGACATCCTCCTGGAAATTGTTGTAAGAAACGGACTTTCCGTTAATCTCCCCCACATCGTATTTTGAGGACATTCCCTGGAACGCAGAAATAACTTCATTCGGGTCGATGATGAATGACAACAGGCCTAAAGCGATGATGATTGACACCGCCATACCGAATTTAACGCGCAACTTTTCAAGTACCGCCATTTTTATTTATTTTTTAATTATTATTCAATTTTGCAATTAAGGGTACGAAGATAGTAATTTTCTGTGAAATACACATTATTTTTTTATCAATGGACCTATAAAATTGGCCGAATCAAGAACCACGGCTGTGGTGTCCTCCACCACCACACCAAAATTATTGAACGGTTTCATAACTATGGCGTTCCTGACACGTTCGTCAGATCTCATTCCATATCCCTGTATCAGTCCTTCCGGTGAATACAGGCGGACATAGCAGTCCGTGTATATTTCCTTGTTGGTCTGGTCCCAGTAAATAGTGTCGCTTTCCATTGTCTGGTGCTTGACGATATTCTTCACAACAACATTGCCGAAAGCCTTCCAGATTTCCTCTTTGGAGCCTTTTTTAGTGATATGGCTGGCCTCGTCCGAGACTATTGTGGACTCAAGCACCTCATCTTCAGTGTATGCATATACATTGATTCCTTCCGGAAAATAGTCGTAGGACAGAGAGTCGTTGTCAAAATGCTGCATAGACGCAGTAACGACACGCATCTCGATTTTTCCGTTTTTGGTCTGTACAAGATACATACTGTCAACAGCCTGGAGGGGAGTTTTGGACAAATCGAGCTTGTCAGCCTTGGAAAGACTTGATTTACAAGAAAAAAGGATGAAAGCAACCGCGGTTGCGGTTGCCATCATCCTGAATATATCTGAAAACTTACTCAAAACAGAGCACTATTTCTGTGTTCTGACAGTAGTTGTAGCCCTCATACCTCCGCAGGAGACTGTATAAGTCTGACCGTCAGTGTAATTGTACATAAATGCCTCGGCGGTCTGAGGGAAGTAAATCCTGTACTGTGAAATCATCCTGTTGCAATCCTCAGCAAGCTCTGGATCTGCGGCTTTAGCCTTGTTCATATAATCAACAGCAACCCAGTAAGGAGACCTCTTGGCAATCTCGTCGCCACCGCAGGTAGTTGAACCCCAGATAGTTCCGATGAGGTAATAAGATTTTCCGGCGTATGAGGCATCGAGTTCCTTGGCTTTCTCAGCAAATGCGAGAGCCTTTGCGTTCTTTCCGTTCTTCACGCAGTATGTGGCAGCTTCATAGTTGTAATCTGCAGCTGTCTTGACATCCAGATCAGTGGATGAGAGAGACTCCTCAAGATAAGCTATTGCAGTATCGAAATTACCTCTTGAAGCATTCAGTTTGTAGAGGAAATATGCTGACTGGCTTGACGGTTCAAGTTTGTGCAGGGAAGTTGCAGCATTGAGATACAAGTCGTTGTCAGTGCAGTTCTCGGCTGAACTCATCATCTTGACAATGTTGGTAACGAGAGCGATATCGTCCGGAGAAGCCTCATACCTCGGTCCGTAAACCTCGATAATCTTCTCGCAGCTTGCCACTTTGCTTGAGATGAAAAGGCTCTCCATATCATCTTTCACCTTCTCAAGTTCCTCTTTGGCATTGGCGTCAGCCGGAACGGCCTGCTCAAGATAAGCCATATTGTTCTGATAGATATTGATGAGATCGTCAGCCTGAAGTTCTGAATCCTGATACATCTGTATTGCAGCATTGAGATTGATGAGAAGAACTGAAGGCTTGGTCTGCTCCTTGTTCTCGTCAATCACGCTCTTGAGACCTTCATAAAGTTTCTTAGGATCACTCTTATAATAATTCGCCATATCGAGACCCATATTGTTCATAGCGGTCACCTTATATTTCGGATAATACTCAGCGCGAACCTTATGAAGAGTCAAAAGGCTGTCAATCAATGCATCACGATAAGAAGCATTAGAAGCGTTCTTGACAATGAGACGCCTCATAAGAGATGTTCCGTCAATGAGCATTGTCTGATTGGCCGTGGCTGGACAGAGACTGTAGGCTTTTCTCCAGTTAGGAAGGGCTGAATCATAATTTTTGCTCTTGTAATACTCTTTGTAATAAGAGAGATACTTGATGCACTCGGCACTGTCAGCACCATACTTTCCCTGAGCGGAGGCAGTACTGCCACCCAAAACCATAATAACCGCCGATACAACGGCAAATGCAATTCTTCTCATAATATTATAAAAGTTTGTTTTAATCATATTGATACTTGCGGAACCATATATCGTGGATATTGAATCCTACCACGAACATAGCATAATTCTCGCGGATCATATTTCCCTTGGTGCTTCCCCTCTGACCGATATCGACTCCGATGGAGATACCGTTGTACCACTGGAATACAGGAAGAGTGATTCCAAGTGTCACTCCGTAAGACCTCACAGCATCCCCATTGAGTTTGTAATATTCTTTCTCATAATAAGTTCCGACTCGATATGCGCATTTCTTCATATAATAGCGGATATCGTTTTTGTTCGGAATAATTTCAAATCCGGCCCTGAAAGACTGGGAGAAGGTGGTTGTGAACTTCTGATCTCCTATATTTGCAAAACCGATGGTCTCCTCCAAATGGCTCCCGCTCCAGTCAGAAAAGGTGTAGTCGAACTCGACTCTCCATTTGTCTCCCTTCCGGAAAGCCAGTCCAAATCCGACCTCGGAAGCCAATTTAGCCTTCGACCCGTTTTTGAGAGTGTCTATATGGTGATGAAGAGTATCGCTCACACTTGAAACGGTGGCATATTTATAATCAGTCACATACCCCCTGAGTTTGGAAGATGTCTTGTAAGTGGCTCCCGCTGTAAGATAGCATCCTGATGAAAGCGGCTGGTCATACTGGACACCGAATTTTCCTCCTACAGCGCTGAGATTAAGTTTATAACCGCTGTAAATATCCCTGTATGAAGCTGTAGCGAAATCCATAATGGTGGATTTGTCCATATTGCCGAAATAATAGAGGAACTGTGCTCCGACTGAAAATCTGTTCCAAAAAGTGGCTCCCGCACCGAAGAAAATCTGGTACATTCCGCCATCTCCATACGAACGGTAATTCACATTTCCTGTATTTCCGATAATTGACTGGTCCACAATATCGTGAGAAAAATCATATCCCAATGAACTATAAGGAGTTATACCTGCGAAAAACGCCGACTTCCTGTAAATCGGGACAGAAAAGACGAAATTGCAGATATTAAAAATATTGTTGGCGGATTTTACATCTCCCTGCTTATATACTCTTCCCTGTCCTGTCACTCCGAAATCAAGCATAAAAGAGAGTGTGTCCCTCGCCGTGACGGCAGCCGGATTAAGATAGTTTATGAAGCGGTTGTTTCTTGAAGCGATTCCCACTCCTCCCATACTCTGATTATAAGCAGTGCCCTGACGATATATATCGCCCACACCGAATATGGTATAAGGCGAATAAGAACTGTACGCTCCATCCTGGGCGCGCAGAACTCCACATACCGAAATCAAAAGCACAGCGAGTGAAACCGCTTTAATTTTTTTCATTGACATAGCCGTCAGCAATTAAGGCTAACCCCATTAGCACAAGGTTACAAATTACAAATATCGAGTTTTTAATCCGTTTTGCAAAAAAATTCGCATCGCCGCCGGTGAAAACGACAATATTATCTTGCTTCAAGGATATGTAACCGGATATTTCAAACATTATGCCCGAGATTATTCCGGATGATATAGAAGTATCAAATGAGCAGCCGAGCAGGGGAGTGTAAACAGGAGTGTCAAGCAATGGAAGAGCCCTGGAATACCGGTTTATAGCCTTGAATCTGGTCCGGCATCCAACTGAAATATTACCTCCTTCGTATTCTCCTTCACTGCTTATGAAATCCACGGTGAGAGTGGTTCCGAAATCAATTACAGTGATTCCCTTTCCTTTGAAAAGATGCCGCACCGCTATCAAGGACGCGGCCCTGTCGTATGTAATCCATTCAGGAAGAGAATATTTACGAAGTACCTGAGTATGAGCCTGGTCAAGAATAACAAGTTTTCCGCACTCTTTCTGATAACAGTGCTCATCAGTTTTCGATATCTCATAAACTGATGATATCACCATTACCAAAGGTTTTTCCCTGGCTGTAAGTGAAAGAATGAAATTCTTCACACGTTCGCCCTGGTATCTGAAAGTCTTTCCCAAAGTCGTTCCTTCAGTAAAAGAGGCTTTGACAGCAGTATTTCCTATATCAATTATCAGGTTTCCCAAAACTGTATGATTTTAACCGTGCAAATTTATAATAACTTTCTTAAAACTTGATAAGCCACTGTAAGAGAATCCACTTTTCTGCATATCACACGCAATTTTGCGTCATTCTGTTTCAGTTCGAATAATCCTCCGGTACTTCCAACTTTTTCAAGCACATTGGAGAAAGTCTTTGATCTGTAATAAGATGACATCTGGTTACTTATGAAGAAAGCTATAAGTATGCCGTTCTTGATGATGATTTTCTCAAATCCGAGACGCTCGCCGAGATGCCTTATCCGGACAATGTCGAAGAGTCTTGACAGCTCTTCCGGAACAGGACCGAACCTGTCCGCAAGCCTGGATTTCAGACCGTCAAGTTCACTGTCCTTCTGTACAGAATCAAGTTCTTTATATATCCTTATCTTTTCGGACTGAACGTCTATATAAGTATCAGGAATAAGTGCCAGCTGGTCTGTCTCTATTGTGCAATCCTCTATATATGAATTACTTATATTTCTTGAAGAAATACCGGTCTCCACTCCGAGCTCATCCATAGCCTCGGAAAGAATCTTCTGGTACGTCTCGTAACCCATATCGGCGATGAAACCGCTCTGCTCCGCTCCCAAAAGATTTCCTGCACCGCGTATGTCCAGATCCTGCATAGCTATATTGAACCCGCTGCCAAGGTCAGAGAATTCCTCTATGGCTTTCAACCTGCGCCTGGAATCTTCTGACAGGGTGGTGAGCGGCGGAACAATCAGATAGCAGAATGCCTTCCTGTTCGACCGGCCTACACGTCCGCGTAGCTGGTGAAGGTCACTGAGACCGAAATTCTGGGCCTGGTTGATGATTATGGTGTTGGCGTTCGGAATATCGAGACCGTTCTCTATAATAGTGGTGCTCAACAGCATATCATAGTCTCCCTGCATAAAGTCAAGCATTTTGTCCTCAAGTTCACGGGCTTCCATCTGTCCGTGAGCCACACATATTTTCATATCCGGAACGAGACGGTGAAGAATATCATAGACGGAACTCAGTTCCTGAACTTTGTTATGCAGGAAGAAAATCTGCCCACCTCGTCCAAGTTCGTAATTGATGATATTCCTTATTTCATCTTCATTGAAAAGAATGATTTCAGTCTGTACCGGAATGCGGTTAGGCGGGGGAGTGCTGATGATGGAGAGATCCCTCGCGCCAAGCAGGGAGAACTGGAGAGTCCTCGGAATCGGCGTGGCTGTAAGAGTCAGAGTGTCAACAGACAGTTTCATCTGGCGGAGACGCTCCTTTGAGCTTACTCCGAATTTCTGTTCCTCATCTATGATAAGCAGTCCCAAATCCTTGAATTCGAATGTCTTGCCAAGTATCTTATGTGTTCCTATCAGAATATCCACACGCCCTGTACGGAGCCTTTCCCTGACATCTGTTATCTCTTTCGCAGTACGCATACGGCTGACATACTCGATATTGCAAGGAAGGTTTTTCAACCTGTTCTTGAATGTGTTATAATGCTGGAATGCCAATATGGTGGTAGGAACGAGAACAGCCACCTGCTTGCTGTCGCAGACCGCCTTGAAAGCGGCCCTGACCGCAAGTTCAGTCTTTCCGAAGCCTACATCTCCGCATACCAGCCTGTCCATAGGGCTCTGGTCCTCCATATCCCGCTTGATGGCGTTGGTGGCCGTCTCCTGGTCCGGAGTGTCCTCGTACATAAATGAAGACTCAAGTTCTTCCTGAAGATATGTGTCTGCCGAGAAAGCGAATCCTTTCGTTGCCTTTCTCTTGGCATACAAGTTTATAAGTTCTTTCGCAATATCTTTGACTTTGGCCTTGGCGCTGGTTTTCAGCGCCTGCCAGGTCTTTGAACCGAGTTTGTTTATTTTGGGAGGTATGGAGTCTTTCGACTTGTAACGGGAAATCTTGTGGAGAGAGTGCACTGAAACGAAAATGACATCGTTGTCTTTATACATCAGTTTCACACATTCATTCATACGTCCCTTGTCGTCTTTCATTCTGACAAGACCTCCGAAAACACCCACACCGTGATCTATATGAACAACGTAATCTCCTATGTTAAAGGCACTTAAATCATTGAGTGTCAGTGTTTCGCTCTTCTCTACAGTCCTTCTTACCGTAACTCTGTGGAATCTGTCGAATATCTCGTGGTCGGTATAGCAGCATATCTTTTCCTCACTGTCGATGAATCCGTTGTGGATATTCTTTCCTACAATGAACTCAGGCATCAGACCTTCATTCTGGTAAAGAATAGATCTGAGCCTCTCCATCTGGGACTCTTTCTCACAGAATATTGTCACTTTATAGCCGGATTCCATTCTGTTTCTTATATCCTCTGTAAGAAGTTCGAAATTCTTGTTGAACACCGGTTGCGGTGAAATATTGAATTTCAGCGGTTCAGCGTCAGTTGCTGACAGGGGAGTGTCAATGAACACTTTCCTGAAATGATACAGCCTGCCGAAGAAAGGCATATTCCTGTACATATCCGACGAGTCGAGCCAGACCAATGTTTCTTCCGGTAATATATCAGTTACATTTATGCAGTTTGCAACCTCCTCTGTATCAGATGCTATTATATCAGGAAAAATATCGGCTGAATCCCTCTCCTCTATTGAAAGCTGGGTGTTGCAGTCGAAAACATTTATCGACTCCACTTCGTCTCCAAAGAATGATATTCTGAAAGGATTGTTGAATGAATATGAGAAAATGTCTATGATTGAGCCTCTTACAGCGAACTGACCTGGCGCTGAAACAAAATCGGATTTGATGAAATTCCTGGAGGCAAGTGTTTCAGTTATATGCTCGTGACTGACAGTGTCTCCTTTTTTTATCGTGAGGAGGGACTCGGCAATCTTTCTCTTGTCGGGAATCATCTCCTCAAGGGCATCAGGATAAGTAACGATGAAAAGCAGGGAAGAATTGTCATAATCAGCTAAAATGCTGCCCACCGCAGAAGTTCTCTGTACACCAAGTGACGACTTGTAGTTGCTTCTCTCAACGCTTTTTCCTGAATCCGGGAGGAAGAAAACGCAGTCTCCGTCCACGAGAGAATAAAGGTCCGCCGCACAATATTCCGCAGACTCTTTGTCCGGCAGCACGATCAACTGGATGCCTTTACGCGCGGCCTGCGAAAGGACGAACCATTTTGCGGAAAGAAACAGACCCGAGCAGAAAGTTTCCCTGCCGGAATCTATCTGTCCGGATAATACTTTTGAAGTCTTTGAACTTATCAACATCTTACCATCAGTGAATGTTGAAAACCTGTTGAAAAGCCGTTTATATCCTGTTTAAACCAGTGTTGAAACAAATTCAAAACTCGATACTGATATTATGGCAGAATTTTTTAAGCAGAGACAGAAGCAAATTCGCAAATAAATCTTCCAACAATTTCTCCTATGCTTTCCAAATAGGATATCAACATTTTTCTATATATATAATTTATTATTATACAATCATTTATCTAACGATATCAACATATCAACAGCTATTAATAAAACATCATTTCAAAAATAAATCCATATATTTGTATAAATAATTGTTTTGAAAATGGCTGGTGATTTTTCCCCGTATTCTGCCGGGGTTGACAAAGATAAGGATTTAGACGGAATAATAAGGCCTCACGAGCTCGAAGATTTCACAGGTCAGGATAAAATTGTGACCAATCTCAAAATATTCATAAAGGCTGCCCTGATGCGTCAGGAGCCGCTCGACCATGTCCTGTTCCACGGTCCTCCGGGCCTCGGCAAGACAACACTTGCGAATATTGTAGCAAAAGAGCTCGGTGTCAATATAAAGATTACTTCCGGACCAGTTCTAGACAAGCCCGGAGACCTTGCCGGTCTGCTTACTTCCCTCGATAGGGGAGATGTGCTTTTTATTGATGAAATACACCGTTTGTCGCCAGTCGTCGAGGAATACCTCTATTCTGCAATGGAGCAGTTCGCTATTGATATTCTTATTGATAAAGGTCCCGGTGCCCGTTCTGTCCGCATTACTCTCAATCCATTTACTCTTGTCGGCGCCACTACGCGCAAAGGCCTTCTTACCGCTCCTCTGAGAGCCAGGTTCGGAATTGATTTTGCTCTTGAATATTATGATGCCGGTGATCTTGTACGTATCGTCCGCAGGAGCAGCGAGCTGCTTGGTGTTGCGATTGAGGATGACGCTGCGAGCGAGATTGCTCTCCGGAGCCGCGGAACCCCCCGAATCGCCAATTCACTATTGCGGCGTGTTCGTGATTTCGCCCAGGTAAAGGGTGACGGCCATATTGACCTCGCCATCGCGAAGTACGCTCTCGATGCTCTGAATATTGACAAGAGGGGATTGAACCAGATAGACAACAAGATTCTTTCGACAATTATCACCAAGTTCAAGGGAGGCCCCGTCGGCGTAAATACAATTGCAACTGCAGTCGGGGAGGATCAGGGATCTGTTGAAGAAGTTTATGAGCCGTTTCTTATCAAGGAGGGCTTCATACAGAGGACTCCAAGGGGCAGGGTAGTGACCGAACTTGCTTACCGGCATCTTGGTTTTCCTGTAGATTCCCGGCGATCAGATGATTTGGAAATCATAGAGGGCAGCCTTTTTTGACTTATATTTACACTTTTTCAAGGAATATTCGCAAAAAATGGCTAAACTTGCACTTTGGAATATTATATGAATTGTACAATTTCATAAAAACAATAAAATGGCCGATAAATTAATCTCAAAGATTCCTGACGGACCTTTGGCAGAAAAATGGACCAAACGTAAGTCAGAAATTCGTCTTGTCAGTCCTAACAACAAAAGGAAACTTGAAGTAATCGTGGTCGGAACCGGTCTTGGCGGTGCATCTGCTGCTGCCACTCTCGGTGAACTTGGCTACAATGTCAAGGTGTTCTGTATCAGTGATTCTCCACGCCGCGCACATTCTATTGCCGCTCAGGGCGGTATCAACGCTGCAAAGAATTACCAGAACGACAATGACTCTGTTTACCGTCTTTTCTATGACACCATCAAGGGTGGTGACTACCGCGCAAGGGAGGCTAATGTCTATCGTCTTGCCGAGGTCAGCGCAGCTATCATTGACCAGTGCGTCGCCCAGGGTATTCCTTTCGCAAGGGAGTATGGCGGATATCTTGCCAACCGTTCTTTCGGTGGAGTCCAGGTTAGCCGTACATTCTATGCCCGCGGACAAACCGGTCAGCAGCTTCTTCTCGGTGCTTATGCAGCTCTCAACAGACAGATTGCCGCTGGAACAGTAGCAAGTTATCCTCGCCACGAGATGCTTGACCTTGTTGTTATCAATGGTGAAGCCAAAGGTATTATTGCGAGGAATCTTGTGACAGGCAAACTTGAGAGATTCGGCGCACACGCTGTTGTCATTGCAACCGGTGGTTACGGACGTACATATTTCCTTTCAACCAACGCTATGAACAGCAATGGTTCAGCAGCATGGCAGTGCTACAAGAAAGGTGCATATTTCGCAAATCCTTGCTTTGCTCAGATTCATCCTACCTGTATTCCGGTTCACGGTACTCAGCAGTGCAAGCTGACTCTTATGTCAGAGTCCCTGCGTAATGACGGCCGTGTATGGGTACCTAAGAAAGACGAGGATGTGCAGCAGCTCCGCAAGGGGCTCAAGAAACCTTCCCAGATTCCTGAGGAGGACAGGGATTATTATCTCGAGCGCCGTTATCCTGCGTTCGGTAACCTTGTTCCTCGTGATGTTGCTTCACGTGCTGCCTATGTCGCCTGCAAAGAGGGCAAGGGTGTGAATGAGACTGGCCTCGCAGTTTTCCTTGATTTCAAGGACGCTATCCAGAGGCTTGGTCATAAGAAGGTCGAGGAAAGATACGGAAACCTCTTCCAGATGTACGAGAAGATTACTGCTTCAAGTCCTTGGGAAGAGCCTATGATGATTTATCCTGCTATCCATTATACTATGGGTGGTATCTGGGTAGACTATGATCTCCAGACTACTGTGCCTGGTCTTTATGCAATTGGTGAGGCAAACTTCTCTGACCACGGTGGAAACCGTCTCGGAGCTTCAGCACTTATGCAGGGTCTCGCCGACGGATATTTCATTCTCCCTGTCACTATTGGCGATTATCTTTCACACAAGTTCGACGAGCCTAAGACGGATACCTCAGCGCCTGAATTTGATGCTGCTGAAAAGGCTGTCCAGGAGCGTATTGACAAATTGTTCGCTGTCAAGGGTACAGAGCCTGTCGATGCAATTCATAAGAGACTTGGCCAGATTATGTGGGATCACGTTGGTATGGCCCGCAACGCAGAGAAACTCAAGGAGGGTATAAAGATGATACAGGAACTCCGCGAGGAATTCTGGAAGACTGTAAAGGTTACCGGTTCACAGTATGAGTTCAACCAGGAACTTGAGAAAGCTCTCAGGCTTGTTGATTTCTTCGATATCGGAGAGCTTATGGCGAAGGATGCTCTCAACCGTAACGAGTCCTGCGGTGGTCATTTCCGTGAGGAAAGCCAGACTCCGGAAGGAGAGGCCAAGAGGGATGACGAGAACTATATGTATGTCGCCGCTTGGGAGTACAAGGGAGAAGGCAAAGAGCCTGAACTACACAAAGAACCGCTTGTTTACGAGAATATTCACGTTGCTACCAGAAACTATAAAGACTAGTCGAGATGGATTTTAATTTGAAAATATGGCGTCAGAAAAACGCCCACGAGAAGGGAGAATTCGTGACTTACAAAGTCTCCGGTATTGAGGAGGACGCTTCTTTCCTCGAGATGCTCGATATTCTCAATGAGGATCTCGTCAGAAGGGGAGAGGACCCGATCGCAGTTGATAAAGGCTGCCAGTCTTATGGTCCTGTTTCTTTCGACCACGACTGTCGCGAGGGTATCTGCGGCGCCTGCTCTTTATACATTGATGGACGCGCTCACGGCCCGGATGATCAAGTAACTACCTGTCAGCTCTTTATGCGTCATTTCAAGGATGGTGCCACTATTACTGTTGAGCCTTGGAGGAGTGCTGCTTTCCCGGTTATCAAAGACCTTGTTGTTGACCGTTCTGCATTTGACAAGATTCTTCAGGCTGGAGGATTTATTTCTGTCCGTACCGGTTCCGCACAGGATGCCAACAATCTTCTTATTCCTCACGATCAGGCTGAGAAGAGTATGGATGCAGCTGCTTGCGTTGGTTGCGGTGCCTGCGTAGCTACTTGTAAAAACGGCTCTGCGATGCTTTTCGTAGCCGCAAGGGTAAGTTCCCTCGCTCTGCTGCCACAAGGCCGTCCTGAGGCCGCAAATCGCGCGCGTGCTATGGTTGCCAAGATGGACGAACTCGGCTTTGGTAACTGTACTAACACAAGAGCTTGTGAAATGGAGTGCCCTAAGGGTATTTCTGTTGAGCATATCGCCCGTCTTAACCGCGAATTCCTTGCTGCAAAATTCTCTGAATAATATTTCGGATTATATTAATGAAAGGATGGTAAGTTAATGCTTGCCATCCTTTTTTCTTTTTCTGAATATTATTTACCAGAGAAAATTGTTGAAAGGGTATCTTCCCGCGTGTATCTCGGCTACCATTTTGTATATATCGTTCCTCAGTTTCTCTATTCCGATTTTCTCTTTTGCCGATATGAATATGCAAGGTGTTTTTTCCTGTGCTATCCAACTGTTTTTCAATTCTTCCAGGCTTCTGTTCTCCTTGCTTTTAGGTTCAAGGGAGAATTCGTCATATTCTTCGTATTCGTATGCGTCAATTTTGTTGAACACTACGTAAACTGGTTTATTGTCCGCTTTGATATCTCTCAATGTCTGCTCTACAACTTCCATCTGCTCCTCGAAGCCAGGATGCGAAATATCTACTATGTGAATGAGAATGTCAGCTTCTCTTACTTCATCAAGAGTGCTTTTGAAAGCTTCAATCAGCTGTGTAGGCAGTTTTCTGATGAATCCTACCGTGTCGCTGAGCAAAAATGGTACGTTTTCTATAACCACTTTCCTCACTGTCGTGTCAAGTGTGGCAAATAGCTTATTTTCAGCGAATACATCACTTTTGGCCAGCAGGTTCATCATAGTGCTCTTACCTACGTTAGTGTAGCCTACAAGAGATAGTCTTACCAATTGCCCCCTGTTGCTTCTCTGGGTGGCCATTTGTTTGTCAACTTTTTTCAGTTGTTCTTTCAGTTTACTTATCTTTTCCTTGACAATTCTTCGGTCGATTTCTATCTGTGTTTCACCCATTCCTCCTCTTGTTCCTACTCCTCCTCTCTGTCTTTCAAGGTGTGTCCACATACCAGCCAGTCTCGGCAGCATATAATTGTATCTTGCCAGTTCGACCTGCATCTTCGCATATGCTGTTTTGGCTCTTTGTGCAAATATTTCAAGAATCAGGCTTGTCCTGTCAATAACTGAACTGCACTTTATGACTTTTTCTATGTTTCTTTGCTGTATTCCGGACAGTTCGTCATCGAATATTACATAGCTGATTCCATTATTTTCGCAATATTCGGCAATTTCTTTGAGTTTTCCGCTTCTTATGTAGGTTGAGTTTTCCGGTTTATCCAATCTCTGGACAAATCTTTTGTCTTTACTCACTCCGGCTGTCTCAGCTAAAAATTCTAGTTCATCCAGATATTCAATTACTTTTTTTTCATCATCACCGTCTTTGATGATTCCTACGAAAACTGCTTTTTCTGTTTTATTCTCCATTTTACCCAAAAAAAGTAGCTAAATCCCACTGTTTCTTCTTATGAAGTACAGATCGGGATTAGCTACTGTAATTTATATCAGAATTCTAATTATCTCAACTGGAAGATTACTGGGAAGGTATATGTTACCTTTACAGCGCGGTCTCTCTGCTTTCCTGGTTTCCATTTAGGTGAGCTTGATACGACCCTGACAGCCTCTTTGTCAAGTGATGAGTCAACTCCTCTGAGTACTTTCACGTTGGATACTGTTCCGTCTGCGTTTACTGTGAACTGGAGAGTTACTCTGCCCTGTACGCCGTTTTCCTTCGCAATTTCAGGATAAACAAGTTTTGAGTTCACCCATTTTGAGAATTCGTTTGCATCACCGCCGTTGAATGAAGGTTTCTCTTCTACCAACTGGAAAGGAATAGCCTCTTCTTCTACCTGTTCCTCTTCTGGTGCGCTCTCAATATAGTCCATAATTTCGACTCCTGAGTTCGCATCATCCTCAAGGTTCTGGAACATACTGTCGTCAACTTTGATATTGTCATCAACGACGTCGATCTGGTCTGAAAGAATAGGAATTTTTGGAGCTACCTCTGGTGGTGGAGGTGTTTCCTCTGTAATAGGAACCATATCCTCTACTTCAACTACTGTCTGGTCTGATTCGAGCGAAGCTACCTTCTTCTCTTTAGTTGTGTAGCTGAAAGCTCCCCACACAAACAGTAACGCCAGAACTAAGCCAATCTCCGTGAAGAGAAGCTTCTTGTTCTCAAGGCTTGCCTTTTGTGATTTTTTAACTTCCATATCAATATGTTTTTATTTTTCCATTTGCGTCGTAAAGTTATAAATAATTATTTTCTTTTCAAATTTTTTCCGCTTCTATCTATCTTTTTATTAGATTTGCGCAAAATTTCTGCTTACTATGATTTCTTATTTTTTTCAGGACGTAGATTTCAAATTCAATAAACGCAAGCTTAACAATCAATGGTTGAGGATGGTAGCTGAAAGTGAAATCCGACGTATAGGTGATGTAAATATCATATTTTGCTCTGACAATTATATTCTTGACATTAACCTTAAATATCTCCGGCATGATTATTTCACTGATATTATAACTTTCGATTATTGTGAGAAAAATATTCTGTCCGGTGATCTTTTTATCAGCATTGATTCTGTTCGTGAAAATTCCGTTCTTTATAATTCTGATTTCGATGATGAACTGCATCGCGTGATTGTTCACGGTATTCTTCATCTTATCGGTTATGATGATCTTACTGATGAGGAACAGAATATAATGAGGCAGAAAGAGAATTATTATCTTGATATGAGAAAATCTTTACTTTAGGTTTATGAATGAGAGATATGATATCATTGTAGTCGGAGGCGGTCATTCCGGATGTGAAGCGGCTATGGCTTCGGCCAATATGGGAAAATCCGTTTTGCTTCTTACAATGGATTTTACTGGTCTTGCCAGGATGTCTTGCAATCCTTCTATTGGTGGAATAGCGAAAGGACAGATTGTACGTGAGATTGACGCTCTTGGTGGTTATACCGGAATTGTTACTGACGCATCCACTCTGCAGTTTCGTATGCTCAATCGCTCAAAAGGTCCTGCAATGTGGAGTCCTCGTGCCCAATGCGACAAAATCAAGTTTTCACTATACTGGCGCAAGATTCTTGAAACTAGTTGTAAATTAGATATTTACATAGATTCTGCAGCTTCTTTTCTCTTTGAGAATTCAAAAATTTCAGGTGTACGTACAATCACCGGTGCAATTTTTTATTCTCAGGCAGTTGTTCTGACTACAGGCACCTTTCTTAATGGTAAGATTTTTATAGGTCGAACTCAGTTTGCCGGTGGCAGGATAGGGGAGTCACCGTCTCTCGGTTTATCCGAACAATTGAGTCAGATGGGAATTTCAGTTTCACGGATGAAGACTGGAACTCCTCCAAGAATTGATATCAAGTCTATTGATTTATCCAAGTCGCTTGTACAATACGGAGATTCAAATCCTGAAAAGTTTTCATACCTCCCATACCTGTCATCTGTCCAGAATGGTAACGAGCAGATGCCTTGTTATATATTTCATACTAATACCAAGGTTCATGATATTCTGCGTTCCGGTTTCAATGACTCTCCGCTTTTTGCAGGATTGATTCACGGAAAGGGACCTCGTTATTGTCCGAGTATTGAGGATAAACTCAGAACATTTTCTGATAAGGATTCTCATCAACTTTTTCTTGAACCTGAGGGACGCACTACTGATGAATACTATCTCCAGGGCTTTTCATCTTCTCTGCCTTTGGATGTTCAGATTAAAGCTCTTCGAACTATTGAAGGATTTGAAAACGCTAAAATTTTCAGGCCTGCTTATGCAGTCGAATATGATTATTTTGATCCTGTTCAGCTAAAACCTTCATTAGAATCAAAAATTGTCGAAGGACTTTTCCTTGCAGGGCAAATTAATGGTACTACTGGGTATGAGGAGGCTGCTGCCCAAGGTTTGATAGCTGGAATTAATGCGTCTCTATTTATTGACGATAAGGATCCTATTATTCTCCATCGAGACCAATCATATATTGGAGTCTTGATTGATGATTTGATAACAAAAGGAGTAGATGAGCCTTATCGAATGTTTACTTCAAGGGCAGAATATCGTATTCTTCTCAGACAGGATAATGCTGATTTTAGATTGACTGAACTTTCACATAATATTGGCTTGGCAGACGAATTCAGGTATTCTTACACTATGTCAAAGTATTCAGACATCAGTACTATTATTGATTTTTGTGAATCTGTTAATATTACTAAAGATCAAGCCAATTCTTATTTACTTTCAATACTTGATGAACCACTGAAAGAGTCAAAGCGAATATCAGATGTTATTGCAAGGCCTAAAGTTTCAATATGTAATTTATTAAATAATGTTCCACGTGGAACAAAATTATTAAATGAGATTCTAACTAAGGTATCTGATTCTTTCCCTGATATTAATTTTCCGGTTGATGGAGTTAGAAATTCTAATAGATTAAATTCTGATAATAATGTTTTCTGTCAATCTTATTTTGACGCTTTGCTCCTTTTGTCTTTTAATCAGAATTTAGATTTTGATACAGAAATATATTCGAATCTTCAATCTATAATAGAAAAAAAATATGTATCCGAAATTTTATCTGATGCTGAAATATTAATCAAGTATAGGGGATATATTGACAGGGAAAAGCAACTTGCAGATAAAATTTCTCATCTTGAAAATTTAGTTATTCCTGAAAATTATGATTTTGATAAAGTGTCTGGATTGTCGATTGAGTGCCGCCAAAAACTTTTAAAGTATAATCCTCGAACTATAGGTCAGGCTTCCAGGATTTCCGGGATTTCTCCTTCTGATATATCTATATTGCTAATTCATTTCGGAAGATAATTATTCCCTATAGTTTTGCAGAGTATAACAACTCCTTTTGAGATCTACTGTCTGAAATTATATCTTTTCATTTATTGGAAATGATTACAAATTATATAATTTTTTTTGGCGAGCAGGTAGGATGGCAGTAGGAATTTATCATAGGTAATGGTAGTGCGTATTCGCAACTTGCGATACTTAAATAATTAAAAAGGTGTTCCACGTGGAACACCTTTTTAATATATAGATTATAATCTCTTCAGTGCCTCTTTTATTATTGTCTCAATTGAAGCCTGTGGGTCTTTTTTGAGAATATCCGGAATAATTTTCGAAATATTCGCTTTGGTAAAACCTAGATTTAAAAGAGCTATTGTTGCTTCATCAACGGTCTTGCTGGTGTTGCTTATTATATTTCCGGATGTGTCGATTCCTCCTCCTTTTATTATTTTGTCTTTAAGATCGAGAATCAGTCTCTGGGCGGTTTTCGCTCCGATTCCTTTAATGCTTTTTATTTTGTGTACATCCTCTCCAATTATTGCATTTCTTATTTCTTCGTCAGAAAGTGAGGACAGCATCATTCTTGCTGAACCGACTCCGACTCCGGAAACACTTATCAGTAATTTGAAGAGTTCCCTCTCGTCTTTTGTGGCGAATCCGTAAATCTGTTCATCGTCTTCACGCAGATAATGAAATATATATACTTTACAATTATTCTGGTTTTTCAACGCCTCGTATGTCTGCAGTGAAATCAGAATATGGTAGCCGATTCCTCCACATTCGATAATTATATCAGCCGGAGAAAGTTCAATTACCTCACCTTTTATATATTCGTACATAAGCAATAGTTTTTTGCAAAATTATGATATTTGACTGTTAAATGAAAGATTACTTTAGTAAATTTGCAATTTCAAACTATGACTTGCTTATATGACAGTAAAGGAACTAAGAGAATACTTTCCGATTCTTTCCACACAAGTTTATGGAAAGGATTTAGTCTATTTTGATAATGCTGCGACGAGTCAGCGTCCAATGTCAGTGGTTGAAAAATGGAATAAACTGTCTACTGAATTCAATGCGAATATTCATAGGGGAGTACATAGACTGGCTGAAGTCGCTACAGATGAATTTGAGACTACACGGGATATAGTCAAAGATTTTATCAATGCGGAGACCAGGGAAGAAATTATCTTTACATCAGGAACTACTGCTTCGATAAATCTCGTTGCTTTCTGTTTTGGCGAAAAATTCATAAATGAAGGAGATGAGGTTATAGTTACTGAGGAGGAACATCACTCTAATATTGTTCCTTGGCAGATGATGTGCGAGAGAAAGGGTGCTGTCT
The DNA here is from genome assembly GCA_029007435.1 of Bacteroidales bacterium. Lineage (GTDB taxonomy): Bacteria > Bacteroidota > Bacteroidia > Bacteroidales > UBA932 > Cryptobacteroides. Next base: position 45,855 of record JAQXHU010000037.1, on the reverse strand, counting down.
TGAAGGTGCTCAGAATTGATGATTCTGGAATTCTCAATATTAAAGAACTTGATAATCTTATCACGACCAGGACAAAAATCACGGCAATCACCCAGATTTCAAACGTTCTCGGAATTGTCAATCCTGTCAAAGAAATTATCAGAATATGCCATTCCAAGAATATTCCTGTTTTGATAGACGGTGCCCAGGGAATAGTTCACGGAGGAATGGATGTAAGGGATACAGATTGCGATTTCTATGCATTTTCAGGACATAAAATGTATTCAGCTCCGGGAGTGGGAGTTCTTTACGGGAAAAAGAAATATCTTGAAGCAATGCCTCCTTATATGGGTGGAGGGGAGATGATTTCATCAGTGAAATTCACAGGTACGACTTACGCCCCGCTACCGGAAAAATTCGAAGCCGGGACTCAGAATATAGCTGGTGTTCCGACTTTGAAACCGGCTATCGAAACAGCTGAACTAATGCAAGATGATGAACTTGTTTCAAATATGCATTCAGTTCAGGATTATCTGTATGAGTCATTGAAGCATAATGACAGAATAACATTGTACGGAACACCTGAAGACAATAAAATGAAAATTCCGCTTTTTTCTTTTTCTGTCAAAGGTGCCCATCACGAAGATGTAGCTCTTATACTTGACAAGATGGGAATCGCTGCAAGGTCGGGACAGATGTGTGCTGAACCCCTTATGGACCATTTCGGTGTCACAGGAATGTTGCGTATTTCACTCTCTCCATATAATACAATGGAGGAAGCTGAATACTTCATCAAATGTCTTAGTAAAGCTGTGAATATGCTTGTATGATTGTAGATAATTTAATTTGACAATATATGGAAAAATCATTGCAGCAGGCTGAAAATGAAATAGTTGAGTCATTTTCTATGTATGACGAATGGCTTGATAAATATGAATATCTTATTGAGCTTGGCAAGAATCTTGAGCCGTATCCAGATTCGGCAAAGACTGATGATAAACTTATAAAAGGTTGTCAATCAAGGGTTTGGCTTGATTATAATACAGAAAATGGAAGATTGTATTTTAAAGCTGACAGCGATGCGATAATCACTAAAGGTATTATTTCCCTGCTGATCAGTGTTTATTCTGGACGTACACCGGAAGAAATCAGCGGCTCAGATTTTTCATTTATCGAGAAGATAGGCCTGAAAGAGAATCTTTCTCCTACCAGGGCAAACGGTCTCGCATCGATGATCGCCACAATAAAGACTGCCGCGGCTGCGTACTTGCAGTGAGATATTATAATGAACAATATGGAAAACAAAAATAATAATAACGAAGTGTTGACAGCTGAGGACGCAAAAGCTCTCGCTCCTCTGTATTCTGACGTAATCAAAGCTCTCAAGCAGGTCTTTGATCCGGAAATACCGGTCAATATTTACGATCTTGGACTTATATACGAACTGGTAATCAACAAAAAGCACGATGTTTTCATCACGATGACGTTCACAGCTCCGAATTGTCCGATGGCTGATGAGGTAATGAATGACGTCAAAGTGTCTGTTGAAGACGTTCCCGGCGTGAAATCTTGTTCAATTGAACTTGTATTTGAACCGGCCTGGGACAAGAGCATGCTATCAGAAGAGGCTAAAGTGGAACTTGGAATGGACGATGAATAGGCCTGCTTATGGACAGACGGATAGATGTATATATCTCTCTTGGCACCAATATAGGGGACAGGCAGAATAATATTGAGACCGCTCTCAATCTGATTTCGCATATTCCAGGTGTAAAAGTCGGTTCTGTGTCCGAAATAATCGAGACTGAACCGTGGGGATTCACATCTGACAGGAAGTTCTTGAATTGCGTCTCCAGACTAGAGTTTTTTCCTGACAAGACCAAAATGCAGCTATGCAATACGGACATCAGACTGTCAGAGAATAATAGACTTGAAGAGGCAATATATCTTCTCAATGCGTTCAAGAATATTGAATGGGCAATGGGAAGGCGTGACAAAATGGAGTTTGACACTCTCGGAAACAGGGTTTATCATTCCAGAATCATTGATATTGATATACTTCTTTACGGAAAGTATCGCATTGATACAAAGAAACTTGTGGTTCCGCATCCTCTTATGGCGGAGAGAGATTTTGTGATGAGGCCTCTTATGTCGATTGTAGATGACGGTATAAAATCAGAATTTCCGGAGATATTTCAGGCTAAATGATTATTTTTGCAAGTTGAAGAATATATTAATCTAATAAAAACTGTTATGACACAGGAAGAACTTTTCAAAGTCTTGGTGGCTCATTGCAAGGAATATGGTTTCATATTTCCTTCAAGCGAGATTTACGACGGACTTGCAGCCGTTTATGATTATGGACAGATGGGCGTTGAACTTAAGAACAATATCAAGCGCTACTGGTGGGAGGCTATGACCCGTCTTCACGAAAATGTTGTCGGAATTGATTCCTGCGTGTTTATGCATCCTAAAACCTGGGTTGCATCTGGCCACGTAGCTGCGTTCAATGATCCGCTCATTGACAATAAAGATTCGAAGAAAAGATACAGGGCGGACAACTTGATTGAAGATTATCTCGGCAAAATCGAGGAAAAAATAGAGAAAGAAGTTGCCAAAGGACGCAAAAAATTCGGAGAGAATTTCGATGAGGCCAAATTCCGCGAGACAAATCCGAATGTTCTCCGGGAGAAAGCGAAATATGAGCAGGTTCACAGCCGCTATGTTGCAGCTGAGGCTGCGAATGACCTCAAAGAGTACAAGCAGATTATTCTTGACTGCGGTATTGTTGACCCTATATCAGGCACAGCTAACTGGACAGACGTGCGTCAGTTCAACCTGATGTTCAGCACCCAGATCAGCAACACTGGAGACGCAGATGACAAGATTTATCTCCGTCCTGAGACAGCGCAGGGAATTTTCGTTGAATATCTCAACGTCCAGAAGACCGGCAGGATGAAGATTCCGTTCGGTATAGCCCAGATTGGAAAGGCTTTCCGCAACGAGATTGTGGCCCGTCAGTTCATATTCAGGATGAGGGAGTTCGAGCAGATGGAAATGGAGTTCTTCTGCAGGCCTGGAACTGAAATGGAATTCTTCGAGAAATGGAAGGCCAACAGGATGAAATGGCACGTCAATCTCGGTATGGGAGCAGAGAATTACCGTTTCCACGACCACGAGAAACTCGCACATTATGCAAATGCGGCTACAGACATAGAGTTCAATTTCCCGTTCGGATTCAAAGAACTTGAAGGAATCCACTCAAGAACTGATTTCGATCTTGGAAATCACGCCAAACTCTCAGGAAAGAAGATTCAGTATTACGATCCGGAGACAGGGGAGAGCTACACTCCATACTGTGTTGAGACATCCATCGGTGTTGACCGTATGTTCCTGGCTGTCCTTTCACATTCTTACAAAGTTGAGGAACTTGAGGGAGGAGAGTCCCGGGTTGTGCTTGGAATTCCTGCCCCGCTCGCTCCAATCAAGGTCGCAGTGCTTCCTCTCATCAAGAAAGACGGACTTCCGGAGTACGCCCAGAAGGTTGTTGATGAGATTAAATATGATTTCAACTACCAGTACGACGAGAAAGACAGCATAGGCAAGAGATACCGCCGTCAGGATGCGATAGGCACTCCTTTCTGTGTTACTGTTGACCACGAGTCTCTCAAGGACAATTGCGTGACTGTACGTGACCGTGACACTATGGAACAGGTACGCGTTCCGGTGTCTGAACTCCGTGCGATGATTGACAGGAAAGTAAGTATGACCAATCTTCTCAAGGGACTGTAGTCATAATGCTGTAAAAAATATTCTGAGGATGGCCTGTGAGTATTCACTCCAAGTCATCCTTTTTGTTTATCTGTCGGAATATTTTGGTAATTTTGTCTGAAAGTAATCATTTTTTCAATGAAAGAAGAAACCCCGATACTAAGCAAGGACGGAATCAGCTATGTCATCCCGTTCATTCTCATAACTTTATGCTTCGCCCTCTGGGGATTTGCCAATGACATCACCAATCCGATGGTAAAGGCGTTCTCTAAGATTTTCAGGATGAGTGTCACTGACGGGGCTCTGGTGCAGGTTGCATTCTACGGAGGATATTTCGCAATGGCAATACCGGCTGCGCTCTTCATCAGGAAGTTTTCCTACAAGTCAGGTGTCCTCGTCGGACTTGGACTCTATGCTTTAGGGGCTTTCCTTTTCTTGCCGGCAGAGAAGACGGGCTCATATTATCCCTTCCTTGCAGCGTATTTCATAATGACCTGCGGTCTTTCATTCCTTGAGACGTCCTGCAACCCTTACATTCTTTCAATGGGACCGGAACCGACTGCTACCCGCCGCCTGAATCTTGCGCAAAGTTTCAATCCCTGCGGCTCGCTTTTGGGAATGTTCGTAGCAATGAATTTCATACAGAACAGTCTTGATCCGATGAGCTGCTCTGACAGGGCACTCCTTTCCCCTGAGGAGTTCGAAATAATGAAACACAGTGACCTGAGCATTCTCATTGCCCCGTATCTTTCAATATCATTGGTGATTGCGGTGATATTCGTCATTATCTTCATTACAAGAATGCCGAAGAATGCCGACAATGGGGCAAATTCCAGTTTCATACCGACTGTAAAAAGACTGTTCTCAAGAAAATCCTATCGCGAAGGTGTCCTGGCGCAGTTCTTCTATGTCGGTGCGCAGATAATGTGCTGGACATTCATTATCCAGTATGGAACTTCAATACTTGCTGGAACGGCTCCGAATGGTTTCGAGAGGGGAATACTGTCACTTTTAGGAGAAAATTCAAGCGGAGTTCTCTCTGAAAAGTCAGCCGAGGTTCTTTCCCAGGGATACAATATCATTGCAATGATATTTTTCGTCCTGTCGAGATTTGTATGCACTTTCCTTCTCAAATATTTCAGGCCTGGTCGTATGCTTTCAATATTTGCACTGGGCGGAATACTGCTTTCCGCAGGAGTTATTCTTCTTCAGGAACGTGCCGGACTTTATTGTCTTGTTTCCATAAGTATATGTATGTCCCTGATGTTCCCAACCATTTATGGAATCGCTCTTGATGGCACCGGAGAGGATGCGAAATTAGGTTCTGCGGGTCTTATAATGGCCATTCTCGGCGGAAGTGTGCTACCTCCTCTCCAGGCTTCAATAATCGATACTGAAACGGTGTTTTCGATGCCGGCCGTCAATGTTTCATTCGTACTTCCCCTGATATGCTTCGTTGTGATTTCGGTGTATGGTGCAAGAGTGAAGGACAGTAACGCTAAAAAATCTCATCAGGCCTGACTCCTGTGAAATCAGGTATTAAGAGGTCAGCGTACTGACTGACTGTTTCTGACGGATTGGTAGTGGTAAGTCCGACAACGAATGCTCCTGACGATTTTCCCGACTGGAGGCCGCTTAAGGAATCCTCAAACACGACCGAGGTTTCCGGATTTCCTCCAAGAAGTCTCATTCCGGTCAGATAGCATTCAGGAGAAGGCTTGGATTCCGTGAAATCTTCGCTTGTAAGAATATAGTCGAACATATTCCTGATGTCAGGATGTTTCCTGTAAACATTCTCCATTTTCACTTTATTGGAACTTGTCACAACAGCGGACTTTATTCCGAATGACTTCAGGCTACGGATGAACTGTTCAGCGCCCGGAATATAATCGTACGGCATATTGCGCTCAAAATCATCAAGTTTATCGATGATGAAATCTCTGTCAGTCTCGGAAGGGAAGTAGTCATCCATTATTTTCACAAGAGTTTGTCCTTTGATTTTGATGCCGAAATTCTTCTCTCCGAAAAAATGTTCTCCAAGTTCGCTCCATAGTTGTGTGTAATAGTTCTCAGTGTCCAAAATCACACCGTCAAGGTCAAACAGGGCTATATACCTTCTCATACCCGATAGTTCAAAAATGTAGAAATAATGTATTATTTTTGCATCGATAATGTAAATATATAATAGTTCGAAGAAATGGACAAAATTAATTTCAGCGATATTGGCAGAAAGGGTGCGGTAAGCCGTCTGCTTGAAAGGGCAGGTTCTTCAATGAGACACTCTTCTGCATTTCTTCCATCCAAAAACGGTGTTGTCAGGACTTCTTCAAGACTCTGGACAGAAGGTATAGACTTCGATCTTACATATTTTCCGTTGAAACATCTTGGCTATAAATGCTTTATAGGTACAGTAGGGGAGCTGTATGCCGCTCTTGCAAGACCTGTTTCCATTAATGTCAGGATATCTGTTTCATCCAAACTTGAATATCCGCAGATATGCGAACTATGGGATGGTATAATCGTCGCTGCCAAGGAACATAACATTTCCTGTATTGATCTGGATCTCGGACCGTCACGCAACGGACTTCTGGTTTCAATCAGTATTTCTGGAGAGACGGACGGTGAGACAGAAAATTCGAAGAAACAGGCCAAAAGCAAGGATCTTGTGTGCATTTCCGGAAATGTCGGAGGTGCCTATCTCGGAATGTGTCTTCTTCAGCAGGAGAAGGCGAGAATCGAAAAGTCGGGTAGTCTTGCCGAGAAGATGAATCTGGATAATTACAAGATGATTGCAGGTGCTTATCTGAAACCTGAAATCAATCCCGGAGTGCTTGATGGCCTGAAAGAAAGCGGCATAATTCCTTCTTATGGATATTTCATTGACAGAGGCCTTGCCGACGCCGTCAAGAAGCTTAATGAAGACAGCGGGCTCGGAGTAAAACTCTATTCCGACAAGATCCCGTTTGAGGGAAATTCTTTCGAACTCGGGAAGCGTCTTAATCTCGATCCTATGTCCGCTGCATTGAACGGGGGAGAGGACTACCGCCTTCTGTACGTAATCTCGATGTCGGATTATGAGAAATTCAGGCACGATTTCCAGTCATTCAGCATCATCGGGCACCTTGCCAAAAGCGACGTCGGCACGGTCATTGTAATGCCAACCGGTGCTGAACTTCCTATCCGCGCACAAGGGTGGAAAGAAACAGAGTAACCTTATTATTAAATAGTTATGAAGAAAAGATTATTTATGTCTCTGGCTGCTGCGTTTGTCTCAGCCATTGTTTTCAATGTCTCTGCGCAGAGTCTCACTGACCTTCTTAAAGGAACAAAAGCAGGTGATGTTGTAAACGCTGTAACCAATGTCGTTGACGCTGTTACGAATTCCAGCAATGTGTCTCTTCCGGGAACCTGGAAATATACCGGACCAGCTATTGATATGACCGGGGAAAACGCACTCTCCAATATAGCCGGCTCCGCCGTGACTTCAGGTATGGAGAAGAAAGTGGCTTCAGCATTTGAGAAAGTGGGTATCAAAGAGGGAACAGTGTCATTCACATTCAATGATGGTATGTCATTCTCCTGCACTATACTGGGAAAAACGCTCAACGGCACCTGGAAGCAGAACACTGATGAAGGAAAACTCACTCTTCAGTTCGGACAGACGATGAAGTACCTTTCAATAACAGGATATCTCAAAGCCACTACTTCAGGATGCGAACTTCTTTTCGAGTCTGACAGATTCCTTTCATTCCTGAAGACAGTTCTTTCCGTAGTAGGCAACAAATCCACGACTGTAAGCGCAATTTCAAGCCTTTCAAATTCTTATAATGGAATGAAACTCGGTTTCAAACTCAGCAGACAGTAGTATTTAAATCATAAAAATGACCGCCCGGAAGGAATAAGTACCATCCGGGCGGCTTTTATTAATGTCTTTCAATATATCAGAACACCAGACAGGCCTTTACAGGGTAGTGGTCTGAAATAAATGCCCTTTCCATATATGGTTTGCGTATAACCTCGAAGCTTGTGCAGGTGGAAAATCCGGAATAATAGATGTAGTCAATCACTCCATTGCCTTTTCCCCAGCCGTTGAATGTGTTTCCATTGTCAGTCTTGACGGCTGATTTTCTTGCACTTGTCATCATATTGTCCAGGTCGGTCAGAACAGGATTCTCCGGCTCCACGTTGAAATCACCGGTAAGAATCATAGGGTATCCCTGAGGATTCATAGCCTTGATGCGCTCCACGATGAGTTTCAGCCCGTTTTTCTGGGCTTCCTTGCCTATGTGGTCCAGATGGGTGTTCACATAGTAGAACTTCTTTCCGCTCCTCTTGTCCTTCATCAGAGTCCAGGTTGCTGTTCTCATACAAGCTGCGTCCCAACCCTTGGAAGGCTTGTCAGGAGTGTCTGAAAGCCAGTATGTTCCCCACTTCAGCAATTGGATATTCTTGGTGTTGTAGAAGATGGACATATGCTCTCCCTTGCTCTTTCCATCCTCTCTTCCCACTCCTACTGACTTGTATCCCCGGCAATACTCATTGAGATAACGTACCTGATAGTCATAAGCTTCCTGAACTCCGAAAATATCAGGAGCCTGGTCGTCTATCATCATTGCCGATGCCGGATAACGGTATTCCCACGAATTTGTTCCATCCTTCGCCGGCCCCATTCGTATATTGTATGATATAACCGTGATTTCAGCAGGTTTTACATTTCCTGCGAAAAGAGTGGTGCCCATTGTCACCGCAGCTATAACTGCCAAAGTCTTTCTTATATGCATATCAGTGTTATTTTTTTCAAAGTTAGCAAACAGATATGGAATATTTCCATAGTTCGCTCATAAATTTCTCCGTTTCACACCTCTTACAGCTTCAGCCTCAAGCGGATTATCCGGCCAGAAATGCTTCGGATAACGTCTGCGGAGTTCTTTGCGTACTTCAAAATAGGTGTTTTCCCAGAAACTTTTCAGGTCTGACGTCAGCTGTACGCTCTTGTATCCGGGAGAAAGCAGGTCCATCAGGACAGGTACTCTTCCGTTGTCCACACGCGGTGTGTCAATCATCCCGAAACATTCTTGAAGTCTTACACGTATGGCGGGGATGTCCGTTCCAGGCCTGTATTCCACTTTAATACGGCTTCCAGTCGGAACTGTGATGTGTGATGGTGCGATTCTCTCCACAGCCTGCTGCTGGCTGTAATCCAGCATTCCCCACAGAACCTCGCAGAGGTTTATCTTGCGCAGTTCGGATACTGTGGACGCTTTCCCTATATATGCAGGAAGCCATTCATTGGCCCTGGACAGGATGCTGTCTGTGGAATAGTCAGCCAGTCCGAGTTCAGGATGCCAGGCATTTACAATATTAATACGCCTCTGGAAATTGCGCACATCATCGGAAAAATCGAACATTGTGGTGCCTTCTTTCGGAGCCGCTTCACAGACCGCCCGGATAACCTTTTCCCTTATGTCCCCGGACAATGGCTTTGAACTTACTGTGAGACAACCGATTTTGGATTCGCTCAGTGCAGTGACAGAACCTATGCGGCTGTCCCAGGCAATATTCTCCCGGGACCATATCATATCCGGTATATCATCCACATTGAGAGGCGCGGAAAGGAAGATTCTTCCGTCATTGTCCTTTCCGGCGTTGATTACTGCAGCCGCTATCCATTCGTATGAGCCCATCTCGTCACCTTGACAGGTGCTGGCCGGATCTCCGCAAGCAAGCTGGAAATGTCCGCAATTGTCTTTGGCTTTCGCAATACGCTCCGGATATGCTGCCGCAATCAGCTTTCCGGCGGCGTATCTGTCAGTTTCCGCATTATCTTCGGACACTTTCACCATCCGCCTGTATTGCTGCGAAATACGGCCTATTTTGGACCATCCGCGGACGGAACCGGATGTTTTCCTGAATTTCCTCAGCTCGTCAATTCTCAGGCAGATGTCCGAACTGTTTTCGTTTGCCATCAGGTCCCGTTCTTCAAGCACGGCTGCAATATCCGCTCCAAGTGCTTTCAGTCCAGGGGTATCTGCTTTGATAAGCATCTGTGATATACGCGGATGGCAGGGCAATGCGGCCATCTTGCGCCCATGTCCCGTAATGTTGCCCTTTTTGTCTAAAGCACCAAGAGACTTGAGCAGTTCCCTGGCACGGACGGCATTTACTACAGGAGGAGGCGTGAGCCAAGGCAGTCTCATAATGTCGTTCTCTCCCCAGGCGGCCGTTTCAAGTACAGTGGAGGACAGATCAGCGTCAAGAATTTCCGGAGACCTGCATTCTTTCATCCTCATTTCAGTTCCTTTACTCCAGAGCCTGTAGCATACTCCCGGCGCCACACGTCCCGCCCGTCCGCTGCGCTGTCTGGCCATATCAAGGCTTATCCTTACAGTCTCCAGATGGCTTAATCCGTTCCTGGTGTCGAAAACCATTCTCCGGCACAATCCTGAATCCACCACAGTCCGTATTCCTTCAATGGTCAGTGAAGTCTCAGCTATAGAGGTGGATATCACTACTTTACGTTCTCCTGGGCGACTCGGCGCTATGGCTTCCCTCTGTTCTTTCTGAGACAGCATTCCATATAGAGGACAGATATGAGTGTCACCGAGGCGGTCTCCGATGATTTCAATACATCTCCTGATTTCCGCCTCTCCCGGCAGAAATGCCAGTATATCTCCCTCTTGTTCTCTATGCGCTCTTCCAATGTGTCTGGCAACTTCTTCGGCACAATTGCGTATGTCAATATCGTTCTGTGAGTTGGTTATTTCCACGGGGAACATTCTGCCCTCGCTGCTCACCACGCCCGCTTTCAAGGACCTGCTGATTTCGTCAGTGTCAATTGTGGCTGACATAATTATGACCTTAAGGTCCGGTCTCAGTATTTCCCTCGACTCCATCACAAGGGCAAGAGCTTCATCTGAAGCGAGACTCCTCTCGTGAAATTCATCGAAAATGACAGTTGACACTCCTTCCAGCGCCGGGTCCGCCACCAGCATCCTTGTCAGTATTCCTTCTGTAAGAACTTCTATACGGGTGTCTTCCGACACTCTGTTTTCGAACCGGATCCTGTACCCCACAGTCTGTCCTGCCTGTTCTCCGACCAGCTCAGCCATTCTTTCCGCTATCTGCCTTGCGGCGATTCTGCGCGGCTCAAGTACAAGCACTTTTCCCTCGCCATTGCCGTTATATACAGTGAGGGGAAGCAAGGTGGATTTTCCCGCACCCGGCGGAGCGGTTATTATCAAAACAGGGTTCTCTTTCAGCCTTTCGTTCACTTTGTCCGCTATTGAAGCGGCAGGAAGGTCCAGAGCTGTCTCCCGGATACGGAGTTTCATAATTCTATTCGCCAACAGGTTTGACGTAACGTTTCACAGTGGCTTCAATATACGGTCCTCTAAGTCCGCGGTGGAGTATTTTCCCGTCAGGTCCGAACAGGATGATTTCAGGGATGCCTTCGATTCCATAGGCTTTGGAACCTGCATCCTGTGCATTGAGAATCTGGGGATAAAGAATATTGTCTTCAATAATCGCCCTTTTTGTGGCTTCCGGCTTGTCCCAGGTGGCTACACCGAGCACTTCGAAGTCTTTTCCGGCGTATTTTCTATAAACATTCTTGAGATAAGGTATTTCCCGTCTGCACGGGCCGCACCAGCTTGCCCAGAAGTCCACCAACACGTATTTTCCTCTGCCTACATAGTCGGAAAGTTTCTGTACTTTTCCTTCATAAACAGCCTCGAAATCGGTGAACAGGGCTTTCTTTACGGTGTCAACCTGAGCAGATGATCCAGCAGGGGTTTCCGGCTTTGCAGCGTCTTCAGCCGATGAATAGGCTGCTGTCGCAAGAAGAATTAATAATGTGGATAAAAATCTCATATTATATATTTGTTTTACTCGGAAAAAGGTCTGGTTAAAAAAAGAGGGGATGACTTGTCAGCCAGCCCCTCATATGTTTTCATTAACGCCTCAGGCGCCCTGAATTATCTGTACTGAGCGAACTCAATGTCTTTCTCGGCGCGCGCTGCGAGGTCTTTGCACTCACCAGCTTTTGCGAGATAAGCTTTAACGTCAGCTGCTTTGCCCTGGCGTGCTGCGATCACAGCGCGGAGGTAGTTCGACTTAGGGCAGTCGCACTTGAGAGCAGCGGAAGCCTCAGAGAGTTTGTCGGTGAGAACGTCAGCAAGAGCCTCGTTGAATGAGTTGGTGCCTTTGAGAGCAGCGGCAGCCTTCTCATATTTGCCATTGAGAATGTCAACAACAGCCTGGTTCTCAGTGTTGCCAGCGGCAGCGAATGCCTTCTCGGCAGCTGCGAGGTCACCGTTGCGGAGAGCGATGACACCCTTGGCGTTCTCGAGGTCAGCGTCTTTAGTCTCAACTTTGTTGAATGCTTTCTCAGCTTTGTTGAGGTGGCCCTGGTTGAGATATACTACGCCGAGGTTGAACTGGGCGCGGTCGCTGTTGTATTTGTCGATTGCTTTCTTGTAGATAGCCTCTTTAGCGTCGAGGTCTTTAACAAGAGAAGCTGCGCGGAGAAGAGCCTCCTCGTCGAGAACATCGCTGTTCTCCTCTACGAGCTGGAGGAGTTCCTCTGAAGTATAGTTCTGATACTCAACATTTGCAATGAATCTTGCGCGGCGGAGCTCAGGGAGAACTTCTTTCTTGAGAACAGTGTAAACCTCAGACATATTCTTGATCTCGCTCTCGCGGACAGCCGGGTCGCTGTACATAGAGAGAACGCGGATGATGAGGTCCTTGTCCTCGATGTCTGATTTGGCAACAAGTTCCTGGAAGCCTTCCCAGTCCTGACCTACGCTCTTGACCTCAGGATCAGAAACTTCTTTGCCTTTAACAACTTTGTTCCAAGCTTTTGCACCGCTCTTGGAACGTTTGTCAGAAAGTTTGGCGTTGAGGGACTCGCCACCGTCCGGTGAAGCATAAGCTACAACCTCAGTGCCTTTGAGAGTCTTTCTCTCGTTAGCTTTGATCTCGTCGAGAGCAGCCTGGAAGTCTTTGATGGACTCTGACTTGAGCTCTTTGCTGCGAACGTCTGCTGAGTTGATGGTGTAGAGAATCTGGCCTTCAGCGGTCTGAGGAATAACCTCCTGATAGTTGTCAGCCTTGTAAGCTACGTGTCCGGCTTTTCCACCGAAGTTCACGAGCATATAAGTGGTGTTGGCACCGTCAGCGACTTTCTTTACAGGGAGATCCCAAGTTCTTGCTTTGTATTTAACGATACCGCGGAGCTCAAGATGAGATACCTCCATTCCCTCAACATAGTTGAAATGAACTCTCTCGGTAACAGTCTGGCCGTCTGAAGAAACCACTGTGTAGTTATCTTTGACTTTCTCGCCCTGATACATAAACGGAGTCATAGCAGCCTCGCCTCCCTCGTAAACAATAACAGGGGTAACCTCGAGGATTGCCTTTGGATGGAAGTAGTCAGCAGGGTAAGTTACTGATACAGTTGCATCGATTTTGCCGGCTACGACCTCAAGTGGTGAAGGATCGCAGGTGACAGTTACGTTCTCTGCCATCTCCGCCATCTTTGCAGGTGAAGCACAACCAACAGCGGCAAGCCCAAGGATTGCCACCGCCAATGTTTTGATTTCCTTTCTCATAATTTAAACGATAAGTAAATAATATAAATTAAATGTTCACTCAAATTTTGCGCCAAGTTACTAACAAATTTGCAATTTTCAGCAATAAGAGTTCATATTTTAAACTGATTTCGTAACTTTGTCCTGTATGGACGCACAAGAATTACAAAAATTAAAGAATAAATACGATATTATCGGCAATGATCCGGCTCTTAACCGGGCGCTTGAAATGGCAGTCGCTGTGGCTCCGACAGATCTGACAGTGCTGGTTTCAGGAGAGAGCGGCGTGGGCAAGGACAACATTCCGAGAATTATCCACCAGAACAGCCGCAGGAAGAACTCGAAGTATTTCGCAGTGAACTGCGGGGCTATTCCGGAGGGCACCATAGATTCTGAACTTTTCGGACACGTGAAAGGTTCCTTCACGGGTGCCATAGATGACAGAAAAGGCTATTTCGAGGTTGCGGACGGCGGCACTTTGTTCCTTGACGAGGTGGGTGAACTTCCGCTTCCTTCCCAGGCTAAATTGCTCAGAGTCCTGCAGTCGGGTGAATTCATCCGTGTAGGAGACTCCAAAGTGAGCAAAACGGATGTCCGTGTGATTGCCGCCACAAATGTGGACCTTCTATATGCCGTGTCCAAGGGAAAATTCAGGGAGGATCTCTATTACCGTCTCAATGCGATACAGATAATGATGCCTTCCCTGCGGGAGAGAAAATCGGATATCTATTTGCTGTTCAGGAAGTTTACCTCTGACTTTTCCGAAAAATACGGAATGAACAAGGTGACTCTGACGCACGATGCCATAGAACTTCTCACCAAATATAGGTGGCCTGGAAATGTCCGCCAGCTCAAGAACATCACCGAGACTGTGTCGGCTCTTGAGGGCCAGAGACTGTCACCGGTGTCAGGAAAATGCGAGGTGAATGCTGACACTTTGTCAACATATCTGCCACAGGACAATGTCAATGCAGTCCCGGTGAAATACCAGGACAACAGCGACAATATTTCCCAGGATGAAAAACAGGAGATATACAAGGCCCTGTACAGCCTTAATGCGGAGGTTAACAATCTGAAAAAGATAATTGCTTCCGGTAGTTTTCACGCTGACAGCTCTTCCACCCCGTCATCAGTCCATGCCAGGACACTTCCTCCGGCAGGACAGGAAGACGGATATGTTTCAAGACCGGATTCAAACTGGGGCAAGGAAACGGATGTGGATATCCAGGAAGAATATACCGGCAATTCCAATGTCCGGGACATAGATCCGGAAGGCGAAAACTATTCTCTTCATAAAGTGAATGAGGAATTGATAAGAAAAGCTCTCGAGCGCCACAACGGAAACAGGAAAAAGGCAGCCGAGGAACTTGGCATTTCCGAGAGGACACTCTACCGAAAGATACCTCCGGAATTCAGAAACCAAAGAAAGTCAGACGATTAAAATGAGAATACCAAAAAAGATACTGTCTTGTGCCTTGGCCGTGACGGCGTTGTCTGTAACAGCGCTGATAGTCCGTTCTTGCGGAATATACTCGTTCTCGGGAACGTCGATACAGCCTGACATCAAGACGGTTACGATTAATTATTTTGAATACAAAGCGCTGAAAGTCAATCCTACTCTCAGCAACGAACTTACAGAGTCACTCAAGGACAAGTTCAGAAAAATGACACGCCTTGAGCAGGTGGATATGGACGGGGATCTTGAGATTACCGGTGCCGTTACAGGCTACGATGTAAGGGCGACAGCCGTGACGGCCGAAGAGGTGGCATCACAGAACCGTCTAACGGTTTCAGTCAAGATTTCTTTCACAAACAGGAAATATCCCGAGGATGATTTCCCGGACAAATCTTTCTCCGCATATGCAGACTATGACTCCACCCAGTCTCTTGACGCAGTGGAATCCACTCTGTGTGAAGAAATTATCGAGAAACTCTGCGAGGATATTTTCAATGCCACTGTGGCGAATTGGTAATAACGGAACGAACAGCTTTTGCAGATGGAACAGAAATCTATAAACCTGAAGACGTTGACTATGGATGAACTTGCCGGTGTGGTGAATCTTTATCCCTGGTTCGCCGCCGCACGCAAGGAACTGTGTGTACGGATGGCCCGCCTTGGAGGTGACTCCTGGGGAACCAGTCAGTTTGCGGATCAGGCTATGTATTTGGTTGACAGGGGAATAATCGCCGAAATAGCCAATTCTGGAAGCGATAAAGATTACTCCGATTTCAATCTGGAATCCCTCGTCCGCTCGTACATAGAGGAGCATAAGCCTATAGAGGAAAATAAACCGGCTGAGCCCGCCGCTCCCGCAAAACGTGTCCGCGCGGCCGGCGGGGATTTCTTCTCAGCCGATGAATATGAGAAAGTCAAACGTTCCGATGACAATTTCATTTTTCCTCTTGCCCAGAAAAAAGTCAGTCCTCCGGACGACAGGGCAAAAGACCTGAGCCTGGAGTTCTGCACGGAGACTCTTGCGGAAATATATGCCGAACAGGGATATTTTGAGCAGGCAAAACGCATTTATAACAAACTTATTTTGGCATTCCCGGAAAAAAGTGCTTACTTTGCATCCCTTATTGAGAAATTGGACAAATTGATAAATAATCAGACGTTATGAACGCAATATTTTCTATTCTCGTTGTACTCATTGTCATCGCCAGCATTCTTCTGACGATTGTTGTTCTGCTTCAGAACGGCAAAGGCGACAGTATGGCCAGCAACTTTGTTGCGGGAAACCAGACATTCGGTGTCAGACAGACCGCCAATATGCTTGAGAAAGTCACCTGGGGCCTTGTCACATTCATCCTTGTAGTGTCTATAATTTCCTCATTCACTATGGGCTCCAAGGGAACACAGGTGGACATCACCGACCAGATAAGCAACACTGCCACTGAGCAGCCAGCTTTCCCTTCAGCACCAGTACAGCAGGAGAACCCTGCAAGCGAGCAGGAATAACCCCGGTTGCTGACAATTTGTCAGCGATCCCGTATAGGAATATAATTTGGACTTAAGCCGTCTGTTCTTCGGAGCTGACGGCTCATAGTCGTATAAATGACTCCGGAGACAAAAAGGAGTTATTTATATGGAAAACAACACACAGAACAACGGGAATGCAGGAAAATTCGAATTCCTGGGCAGATTCGCCGTCAATCTTAATGAGCTGGCGGCCAATGGAAAACTTGACCCGGTTATAGGCAGGGACGACGAGATAAGGAGAGTACTTCAGATATTGAGCAGACGCACAAAGAACAATCCTATCCTCGTAGGCGAGCCGGGTGTGGGCAAGACCGCCATCGCGGAGGGCCTTGCGCAGAAGATTATCGATGGCGCCGTTCCTGAGAACCTCAAAGACAAACTTGTCTATTCGCTTGATATGGGAGCCCTTATAGCCGGCGCCAAATATCAGGGAGAATTTGAGGAACGACTTAAGGGTGTTGTCAAGGAAGTGGTTGACAGCCAAGGAAAAATCATCCTTTTCATAGACGAAATCCACACACTTGTAGGCGCCGGCAAGTCATCCGGAGCAATGGATGCCTCCAATATTCTCAAGCCCGCTCTCGCAAGAGGTGAGCTGAGAACTGTAGGCTCCACCACACTCGATGAATACCAGAAATATTTCGAGGCCGACAAGGCTCTTGAGAGGCGTTTCCAGATGGTCACTGTGGACGAGCCGGCCCCGGCGGAGTCCATAGCCATCCTCAGGGGGCTCAAGGAGAAATACGAGAATCACCACAAGGTGCGTATCGAGGATGACGCTCTGATAGCGGCCGTGAATCTCTCGCACAGGTACATCACCAACAGGTTCTTGCCTGACAAGGCCATTGACCTTGTGGACGAGGCGGCTTCCAAGTTGCGCCTTGAGATGAACTCTGTCCCTGAGCCTATCGCAGAACTGAATAGCCAGATAAGGCAACTTGAGATTGAGAAAGAGGCCATCAAACGCGAGGGCGTGTCTCTCAAATTGGAAAAAATAGAGTCCCAGCTCAAGGATCTCAATGCAGAGAAAGAGGTCTTGATGAAGAAATGGAACGATGAAAAATCCATTCTGACAGGCATACAGAACGCCAGGCAGGAGATAGAGGATTATAAAATCCAGGCCCAGGCTGCCGAACGTTCAGGCGATTACGGCAAAGTGGCGGAACTCCGCTACGGACGAATGGCGGAAGCCCAGAAACGTATTGACATTCTGCTCGAAAAGCAGGAACAGATTAAAGACCCAATTATCACCGAGGCTGTCACTCCGGAGGATATAGCGGATGTTGTGTCAAGGTGGACAGGCATACCGGTCAGCAAGATGCTTGAGAGCGAGAAGGAGAAACTCTTGAGAATGGAGGACGAACTTCACCGCAGGGTGATTGGCCAGGACGAGGCAATCAGGGCGGTGGCTGATGCCGTCCGCAGGAGTCGTGCCGGGCTCTCCAACGAGAAACGTCCTATAGGCTCGTTCCTCTTTATGGGTACTACTGGAGTGGGCAAGACTGAACTTGCCAAAGCGCTGGCGGAATTCCTGTTCAATGACGAGAATATGATCACCCGAATCGATATGAGCGAGTATCAGGAGCGTCATACAGTGAGCCGTCTCATAGGCGCGCCTCCGGGATATGTGGGCTATGATGAGGGCGGCCAGCTTACCGAGGCTGTACGGCGCAAACCGTATTCAGTGGTGCTGCTGGATGAGATAGAGAAAGCCCATCCTGACGTGTTCAACATTCTTCTTCAGGTACTTGACGACGGCCGTCTGACTGACAACAAGGGACGTACAGTGGATTTCAAGAACACTATCATCATAATGACATCCAATGTCGGTTCGGACATTATCCAGAGTTATATGGAGAAACTTCCGGATGTCGGGGCCAGTGGAATGTCCCCGGTCGATGATGCGGCTGCCATAGCCACCAGGCATCAGATGCTTGATGAATGCCGGAGGAAAATACTTGAGGTACTGAAGCAGACCATACGTCCGGAATTTCTGAACAGGATAGACGAGATAATAATGTTCGATCCTCTGACCAAGGCGGATATCCGTGATATTCTCCATATACAGATGGACGCCCTCCGTGCAAAGCTCGCCGAGGATAATGTGGAGATATCGTTCACCCCTGAGTTCGAGGACTTTATGGTTGAAAAAGGATATGACCCGGCTTTTGGAGCCAGGCCAGTGAAAAGAGTTATGCAGAGGGAACTTGTAAATCAGCTCGCCAAAGCTGTACTTGACGGGACGGTCCGGAAAGACTCTGCGGTTGAGGCTGATGTCTCAGGAGGTGAGATTGTTCTCAGGAACCGTCCCTCCACGGTCAGTGCAGAACGTGTACTTTGACGGTTTCTCCGTGTGATTCAGCTACGGCTTTCTTCCAGTAATCGGTATATCCTGGCTGGGTCAGGCCGTCAGGAACGTGCGCAGAATCTTTGGTGTGCTTGAATGAGCCATCAGGATTCTGCGCTTTTATATTTCCGTCAATGAACTTCACGAGCAAAGTCTCCTCAAGATTCTGCCACTGGGAGAAAATGTCCTGTGCTGTGCTGACGGAATACTTTGTGAGATAGCTCTTTACAGAAGCGAAAGCGTCTCCGGTGTCAACGTTTGGATCGTATGAAGGATTCTTCTTTGTGTTTTTCTTGACAGCTTTTTTCTCTGCCGCCCTGTAAAGCTCAAGAGCCTTGAGATCAGTATCCTGGACACTCTTCATCTGGTCTGTCTCGAAACTGTCAATTCTCTCCCTTACATAAGGAGCCATATAGTTGTACATCTTGTAGCAGGCATTGGAGATGCGGTTGTTGATCCAGAACGATGAAGTGGAGGTGTAGTGCAGCAGATCGCCATTGCCCTGCCTGAAACACTCCGGTACTTCTTCAGTATTGGTATAAACAGGTGTCACATAAGATGTCGCGGCATCGTCCGTGCCGAACCAGATAATGCCTCCTATTACATCCGGAAGACTTCCTCTTGACTGTCCGACAAACCAGAATCCGGTCTGCTGGGTGGCGATTGCCCTTTCGTTGGTGTATTTCTCACCGTTGTACTCGAATCCCATAGGCCTCCACCTGTAAGGCAGCGCGTTTCCTCCGGCTCCGATATCCTGTGTCATATCCATAGGGGTTCCCTCGTAATGGTCTCTCATAACGTCGGCTATATCCTTGACAGACACCTTCTTGGCTGGTTTTATGAAAAGCGGCATATTGTTCTCCGGGTTGTGTCCCATTGCATAGTCCACATAGTCGTAGGAATTCTTCACAATCTCCTTTCCGGAGCAGTCGGTCCAGGCGAACTTGCCTCCTCCGAGAATGTTGAATGCGCTCCAGACTCTGGCCTCGCATCCTCTCAGTCCGCTGAAATCCAGAGGGCAGTAGGCATCTCTGAAACTGAATTCGCTGTCATTTCCGCTGAACCAGCCACGGTTCCTTGCGAAAGTGATGACATCCTTGGAATAGAGGCAATTATCAGGGTCGTTCAATGGGAAACGGGTGATTCTCGACTGGTTGGCGTGGCTGCTGATATATCCGTCAGGCACTCTTACTGCCACCCAGACAGAGCCTTTTTCTCCTCCTGCTTTTTCTCCGCCTTTGCCCACCATCTCCATTATCCAGACCTCATCTTTGTCGGCGATTGAGAAGGATTCGCCTTCGGAATAATACCCGTATTTCTGAGTCAGGGCGTCCATTATGCTGATAGCCTCACGGGCTGTGCGGGCGCGCTGGAGAGTGATGTATATCAATGAACCATAATCCATTACTGCATCAGGGTCATCAAGGCCGTGGCGTCCTCCGAAAGTCGTCTCCGCAATAATCAGCTGATGCTCGTTCATATTGCCGACCGTCTTGTAGGTGTGTGGAACCTGGTCAATTTCACCGAGATATTTGCCGGAGTCCCAGTCGTGCACTGCCAGCCTTGCCCCGTCTTTCCAGGAAGCTGACGGCTTGAAGTAGAGTTCGCCGTACAGCCAGTGTGAATCTGCCGCATAAGACACCATACAGGATCCGTCAACGCTCGCTCCCTTGGTGACCAGAATGTTGGTGCAGGCGTCCGAGCCTGTGCCGTGCAGTATCATTCCCGCTGCGAAGGCGGAGAACAGTAATGTTCTGATTTTCATTTTGCAGTTCTGTTTTAATTTGTTTAAATTTGTCAATTAAGATTTACAAATCTATGAAATTTTTTGCTATCAATTCCACGATTTTGACAGTATTGTCGATTTTGTTTATGTCGCAGGCCAATGCGGCTGCCCAGGAACAGGATGAACAGAAGATTCCGACAACGGAAGAAATGGCTGCCAAAGAGGCGGACAGGCTGGCCGAACTTCTCAAGCTCGACCCGGGTCAGGTGTTTTATGTGGATTCCACTCTCCAGCACGACTATGCCGCCTGGAAAGAGGAATCAGAGAAGCTCCAGCGTTCCAGAGTTGACAATTACGATATGTACAATAATGTCCGCGACAAGTGGATGGAACAGATTGACAAGACTTACAGGAGGATTTTCACTGATGAGCAGTGGGCGGCCTATCTGAAAAGCGGAGCGGCCAAGAGCCAGAAGGCACGTGAAAAGCGCAAGGCCAAGATTGAGAAGGCCAGCGGACACACTTCCGGCAAGTGAGATTGTCATTGTTGCAGGAAAATATTAAATTTGCAGACTGCAAAATAAAAATTAATATAGATGAAAGAGGAAATTGAGCGGTTGCTTGCCGAGGTCAAAGACCTTAAATGCAAGACAGATAAAGATATAGAAGATGCGAGAGTGCGTCTTCTCGGTAAGAAAGGCGAGATAACCAGGCTTTTCGAGGAGTTCCGTACTGTGGCGCCTGAGCTGAAGAAGGAGTTCGGACAGAAACTCAATGTGCTAAAGAAGGAAGCCGCAGCTAAAATCGAGGAAATGAAGGCCAATATGGTATCTTCCGGAGCCGCTTCGGCCGATTCGTTCGATGCGACTATGCCCGGAGACATTATGGAATTGGGGTCGAGACATCCTGTGTCGATAGCCAGGCAGCAGATAGTCAATATTTTCCGCAAGTTTGGCTACGATGTGGCCGAGGGCCCGGAGATTGAGGATGACTATCACGTTTTCGAGGCTCTCAATTTCCCTCCGAATCATCCTGCGAGAGATATGCAGGACACTTTCTTCGTGTCAGCAGGGCATCCTAATCCGCTGCTTCTCCGCACGCACACTTCAAGTGTGCAGGTAAGGGCTATGGAGAAAATGAAACTTCCTATCAGGGTCATCTGCCCGGGCCGTGTGTTCAGAAATGAGGCCATTTCGGCCAGGGCGCACTGCATTTTCCATCAGGTGGAGGGCCTCTATATTGACGAGAATGTCACATTCGCTGACCTCAAACAGGCTATTCTTCTGTTTGCCCGCGAGATGTTCGGCCCTGATACACAGATTCGTATGAGACCGTCATACTTCCCGTTCACCGAGCCGTCGGCTGAAGTTGACGTCAGCTGCAACATCTGTCACGGAAAAGGCTGCAATATATGCAAGGGAACCGGCTGGCTTGAGATTCTCGGATGCGGGATGGTTGATCCGAATGTCCTTGAGGCTTCAGGAATCGACAGCAGAAAGTATTCAGGCTTCGCTTTCGGAATGGGAATAGAGCGTATCGCAATGCTCAAATGGCAGGTCAATGACCTACGCCACTATTTCGAGAACGATATGCGTTTCCTGAAAGAATTCTCTTCCTGCGTCGAGGTTTAACCTTTGCGCAGGATATTCCTCGCGAGAGTGTTTGAGCAGAGAAATTCCACGAGCTGGGGACAGTCCGTGGACATTATTGAGTTGCGGTCGCCCTGCCAGATGATTTCACCCTGGTAAAGGAATCCGATGTTGTCTCCTATCTCCATTATGGAATTCATATCGTGAGTGTTCAGTATTGTCGTGATGCTGAACTCTTTCGTTATTGAACTTATGAGCCTGTCTATCACAATCGAAGTTTCAGGATCAAGACCCGAGTTGGGCTCGTCGCAGAACAGATATTCCGGATTCAGGGCGATTGCACGGGCTA
This sequence comes from Bacteroidales bacterium, assembly GCA_029007435.1. Classification (GTDB taxonomy): domain Bacteria; phylum Bacteroidota; class Bacteroidia; order Bacteroidales; family UBA932; genus Cryptobacteroides. The sequence continues at coordinate 23,524 of JAQXHU010000037.1, read as the reverse complement.
TTCCGACCCTTTTCTGCATTCCTCCTGACAGTTCGTCGGGATATTTGTCTTCAGCGTCCTTGACATTCACCTTGTCAAGAAGATACCTGGCCCTTTCCTTTTTCTCCGCAAGACTCCAGTCTGTCAGAAAGTCCATAGGAAACATCACATTGCCGAGAACAGTCCGGAAGTCAAACAATGCACTGCCCTGGAACAGCATTCCTATCTTCTGGTGGATCAATTTTTTCTCCTCCTTGCCCATCTTCGTAAGGTCCTTGTCATCATAAAGCACTTTTCCGGAATCCGGTGCGACAAGGCCGGACACGATGTTCATCAGAACCGTCTTTCCGGAGCCGCTCGCTCCGATGAGCATATTGCATTTCCCCGGTTCGAAATTGATATTGATGTCTTTCAGGACTGTCTTGTCCCCGAAACTTTTCCGTATGTCTTTTACCTGAATCATAAACCTCTTTAAATAAATAACATTGAATTAGGCTGCGATACTGTGATGCCGGAAATGCCTGTCAGTAAAGCATAAGCTGTGTCATTATCAGGTCGGACATCAGTATGAGTATGCTGGATGCGACTATAGCTTTCGTGCTGGATTTTCCTACTCCGAGAGAACCGTCTTTTGCATAGTATCCGTGATAGGCAGACACCGTGGAAATGATGAAGCAGAACACTGATGTCTTGATGCAGCTATATACAATGTAAAAGCCTGTGAATGCGTATCTTATACCTGTCATATATTTTGCCATCGGAATGATTCCGGTGGCCCAGGTGGTGAGTCCTCCTCCCACAAGGCCGAGCACAAAACTGAACAGGCAGAGCAGCGGGCTCGTCACAGTCGCGGCAAGAATCTTCGGCCTGGCCACGAATGACGCACTGTTGATACCCATCATATCAATTGCGTCCAGCTGCTGTGTTATCCTCATACTTCCGATCTCCGAAGCGATGCTTGAACCCATTTTCCCGGCGAGAATCAGGGACACCATTGTGGAACTGAATTCCAGGATCATACTCTCCCTGACCATATAGCCGATAAGCATCTTGTCAAGTATCGGATTTGACATATTGGATGCAGTCTGGATGACAAGGACACCTCCCATAAACAGGGAAATGATGCCTACAATCAATATGGATGATATAATCAGTCTGTCAGCCTCTATGATGAACTGTTTCCTTATCATTTTTCTGCTTTCGGGCTTGCGGAAAACCTGCCTCAGGAAAATGCAGTATTTACCTATGGACGTGAAAATATTGGCAGCCATATAAACCTATTTTACTTTCTCCACATATATTGCACTTATGCCACATTTATATGTTTTTTAAATGACTTTTTTATGAATTTTAAGTCTCTGCGGGCATATAAGGCATAAATTTATGAAAAAACTCATAAGTATGCTAATAAACATTTATTGTGCCAAATGCACGGGAATCCAGGCCGAGCCTGTGACAGTGGAGGTGGACATCAGCAACGGCATAGGAATTCATCTGGTGGGACTTGCGGATGTGGCTGTGAAAGAGAGTCTTCTGAGAATAATGACTGCCCTGCAGGCTTTGGGATTCAGGATTCCGGGCAGAAAAATTGTCATAAATCTCGCTCCGGCTGATGTCAGAAAAAACGGCAGCGGCTATGACCTGCCTATCGCGGTCGGTATCATAGCGGCTTCAGAACAGCGAAATGTCCCCCGTCTGGACAGATTCATAATAATGGGAGAACTCGGGCTTGACGGCTCGGTAAGACCTGTCCCCGGTGCCATTTCCATTGCGGAATTCGCCGGCAAGGCCGGTTACGACGGCTGTATCCTGCCTTTTGAGTCGGCTATGGAGGCGTCTGAACTTCCGGATGTTAATATATACGGAGTAAGGACTCTCTCCGACGTCCTGAAGATACTGGAAGACGGGGCTGAGCCGGAGTCTTTACTGATTGGAGGATGCGGATCTCCAGATGTGGAAAGACCCTGTCAAAAGCCTGATTATATGGACTTTGCGGATATTGTTGGCCAGGGACAGGCCAAGAGGGGACTGGAGATTGCGGCTGCTGGAGGTCACAATGTCATAATGGTTGGCCCTCCGGGATCCGGTAAAACCTCGCTGGCCCGGGCACTGGTCGGGATAATGCCGCCGATGCGGAAAGAAGAGGCTATTTTGACGAGCAAGATTTATTCTGTGGCCGGGCTTGGCGGAAAAGGTGCAGGCCTGATACGCCAGAGGCCTTTCAGGGCTCCTCATTACAGTGCGTCTATGGCCGCTGTCATCGGTGGCGGGAACGGTGAGAACATTATTCCCGGGGAGGTGTCACTGGCGGAAAACGGAGTGCTCTTCCTTGACGAATTCGCATTGATGCCCAAAAGCATAACGGAAGCCCTCAGGGGGCCGATCGAGGACAGAAAGGTGGTGATTTCCAGACTGCGGTCCAAAGTGGAATTTCCGGCCTCGTTTATGCTGGTGGCGGCCGCCAATCCGTGCCCGTGCGGGTATTACGGGGTGGGGAACAGGTGCATCTGCTCCCCGGCGCAGAGACAGTCGTATCTGGCCAAACTGTCCGGGCCGATAATGGACAGGATAGATATTCAGCTGTATATGAATCAGATAACGCCCGGGGAGCTGGTACATAGAAGAAAAGAGGAGTCAAGTGCGGAAGTCGCATCCAGAGTGATTGCGGCAAGGGAGGTGCAGAAACAAAGGTTCGCCGGTACAGGTATCTTTGTCAATGCGGAAATGAATCAGGAGATGATAGAGGAATACTGCCACCTGGATTCACGTTGTCGTGATTTTATGGAAAAACTGTCAAATACATTGGGCCTTTCAGCCAGGGCATTTTCCCGTATTCTCAAGATATCAAGGACAATAGCTGATATAGGATACTCATCCGGCACATACGGGCAGACAGGAAAGATAACTCCCGAAATACTCTCCGAGGCTGCGAGCTACAGATTTCTCGACAAGTTCATTCGCTGAACAATGGCCTCATCTATTTCAGCCACAGCTCCGGGTTCTGTGGCTTTGTCCCCTGCCATATCTGGAAATGCAGCTGGGTCATATTGTCGATAGTGTCCACGGTCCCGATGATGTCCCCGGTCTTTATCTTGTCTCCTGCCTTGACGGTGACGGAGCCGAGTTTGCAGTAGAATGAGAAATAGTTTCCGTGCTGCACGAGTACGCATTTGTTGTAACCGGGCATCACGACTATCTGTTTGACAGTGCCGTTGAAGATCGCTTTGACTGAACTCCCTTTCTCAAGGGCGATATTCACTCCGTTGTTGAAAGGCAGTTTGAGTGATTTGAACACAGGGTGGTAATGCTGCCCGAAATGGTCCACGACAGGACCGGAAGCTGGCCACGGCAGTTTGCCTTTGTTGCGTGCGAACTCAGCGTCCAACTTGGTGTCAACCACTGTCTTGTCCTTGGTGGAAGAGCCGGACTTGCCACTCACGGCGGCTGCTATGATTCTCTCGATCTCACGGTTCAATGCGTCAACCTGCCTCTTCTTGTAGGCAAGCTCTTTCTGGTATTTTGTCCTGTTCCTCTGAAGCTGGCTGACAAGTTTGGCGCACTCGGCCTCCTCGGACTGCAAGGCGGAGACCTCAGCCGCCCTGCGGTTTCTGAGCGACTGTGCCCTGGAACGGATTACCGCCAATGAGTCGGTCTCTCTCTGGAGTTCCGAACGGGTCTCTTTTATCTTCTCTCCCTGGGCGTTGAGGTTGGAAGACAGATTCCGGATGTAAGCCATACGGCGGAATGCCTGACCGATGTTCTCGCTCGCAAGGATATACATATACCATATTTTCGTGTCCCGGTTCTTGTATGCGCTTGTGATGAGCTTCGAATAATAGGCTGACAATGTGTCCAGCCTGTTCTGGATGCGGTCAATTTCTTTCTGCCTGGCATTTATCTCACGGGATATCGCCGATATTTCCCTGTCGCTCTCGGCCACAAGCTCCTTTCTTCCGGCAATTTTGCTGCGAAGCAGAGTCAATGTTCCCATAGCGTTGCTGCTCTTGGTTGCATTTTCTTTCAACTGTTTGTCAATCAACGCAATCTCCTTCTCAAGACGAGCCTTTTTCTCCTCTTGCGCCCGGGTATTCTGGGCTTTCCCGGAATAAGGCGCAGCAAGAGCGAGCATCAATGCTGCCAGACAGATTGATGTGAACCGCAGTCTCATTCTTTGCCCTCCTGCTCTTTGTTTTTGGCCTGCTGGCGGTACACTTTTGCCAGATCGTCTTCTCCCAGGGTTTCGAGCACCTCGGCATAATGGTAAAGCACGGTGGCGCTTTCCTTTCCTCCGTACATCATAGCGTGCTTGAAATATGGTTTTGCCTCCGCGCTTTTGCCCTGCAGGTGGAGAATCCATCCGTAGGTGTCAAGATAGGTGGCGTTGTCAGGCTCTGCCTCCACCGTTTTCTTGCTCATCGCCGCTGCTTTCTTCAGTTTCTTGCCCTCCATTGAAAGGAAATAAGCGTAATTATTCAGCACCGGTGAATAATCAGGATTGATTTTCAATGCATTGTCGTAAGCCTTGTACGCTTTGGGCAGGTCGTTCAGCTGGTGTTGCATATCTCCTATTGTGCTCCAGGCGGACAATGCTACAGCGCTGTCACGGGGAGCGGCTGCCAGCATCCTGCTGCAATTGTCAATAACTCCCTGGTAGTTCTTGCGGTTGTATTCTCCAGCATTGGCAAAATCCAGGAACCCGGGCTCGTCCGGGAACTTCGAGAAGGCCGAGTTGCTCTCCTCCACGACTTTGTCCCAGGCCGAACTGTATATCAGCATCTGGATGTATCCGGCTGCGGCTGCAGGACTGTCCGGATTGATTTCCATCACTTTCCGGAAACTCTCCGCCGCCTTTTCCTTGCGCCCGGTCACATAATAATACAGACCTGCGGTTTCAAGGATGGAGGAATCGGAAGCATGCATCCTCGTGGTGATGTCCATAGTTGTGTCGAACTGAGCCCTGAACGAGTTGATGAACTGTCTGTCAGCCTGTCGGACCAGGGCCTGAAGATAGTCCGCCTTGGCGCCTGCCGGAACATCCCCGTCAGCCATAAGCCCGTTCAGGGTTTTGAAATACTGGGGATATTTGCGGATTATGCGGTAGGTTTCGGCCTTTCCAAGCACAGCAGGTGCATATCCGCTGTCAATTTCAAGAGCTGCGTCGTATCTCGCAATGGCGGTGGAGTCGTCATACATTCCCATCGCATAGTCGCCAAGCATTGTAAGCACTTGAGGGGAAGCATATTCCTTGTTATACTCCTCAAGTATCCGGAAAGCCTCCTCCTGACGGTTCTGCTGCCTGAGAATATTGAATTTGGTCATCACTGTCCCGTCGCTTTTGCCGAACTGAGTCTCGATGTCGTCAATAGTCTTGACCGCATCGTCGAAATTTGACTGCTCAATGTAAAGTCTCGCGAGACTGTAGTACAAATCAGTTTTCTTGGGATTGTCCCTCATCATCGACTTGTACATATCAATGGTCAGGTCAATCCGGTCGGTCATTGCGTACAGCCCTGCGAGCATATATCTGTACCAATAGTTGGTGGAGTCGAGGTTTACCGCTTTTTTCAGGCTTGTCTCCGCTTCCTCAGGGTCGTTCATTCGCATTCTCGCCATTCCCCTGTAATACCAGGCCGCGTCAATGTCAGGAGAACTTTTGCAGATTGCGGACAGCAGAGCCTCCGCCTCGGCCGTTTCCCCGTTCTCGTAAAGCTGAACGGCGTCCACAAGCCGGTTCTCATCGTACAGTCTCTTGACGTCCTGCGCTGCCGCTGTATATGTAAGGGCAGCAGACGAGACTATTGCCGCCGCTGCCATAATCATCATATTCTTCAAACAAGTCATAATTATAAGCGATATCTTCCAATGATATTACAAAAATAGTACAAAAATCATTACAAATTCTTATTTTTGGTGCATTGCCTGTCCGGGAGTTTTTCCGGCCGGTGCAACATTTCACCGCAAAATTGCATCTTATTACTTGGACAGCTAAACCGAAAGCCCCGGAGAGAATGGACAATACAGAGTACAGGAGTCTGATAGAAGGCTGCATTAAAGGTGACAGGGCAGCACAGCGCAAACTGTATAACTCTCTGGCACCCAAAATGTTCGCACTGTGTATCCGTTATATGGGCGACAGGGAGTCAGCGGAGGATATCCTCCAGGAAGGCTTCATTATGTTGTTCGAGAAACTCGGGTCGTTTTCCGAATCAGGCTCTTTTGAGGGCTGGGCGAGAAAGGTCTTTGTCAATACTGCTCTTATGTCCTTGAGAAAAAATGACGCTCTCAAGATGTCCGATAATATAGAATCCGCCATAAATGTGGAATCCAGTCAGCCGTCCGTCATTCAATCCCTCGGATATAAGGAATTAATGCATTTGGTGATGTCTTTGCCGGCCGGTTACAGGACAGTTTTCAATATGTTTGTGATAGAGGGATTTTCCCATAATGATATAGCGGCTGCGCTCGGCATCAGCCCGGCGACTTCCAGGTCGCAACTTAACAGGGCTCGCCAGATGCTGCAGGAAATGATTAAAAATGAGTAAGATGCAAGAAAATTATAAAGAGTTTGACAGCAGGTTCAAAGCTTTGCTCGAAAATGCCGAGGAAGAAGTTCCCCAGTACATTTCGGACAATGTCTTTGCGAGACTTGATGCGGCGGCGGAAAACCGGGGCGACCATAAGGTGATACCTGTATGGCTGCGCTGGACGAGTGCTGTTGCTTCAGTGGCGGCGGCTGTCCTGCTCGCATTGCTTCTGTGGCCGGAGGATTCCGTGAAGAAGGTATATGTCGGAGCTGTGACCGCAATGGTTGAGTCTGTGGAACATCCGGCGGATGCGTCCGTAACAGGACCAGCTCCTGTTGAGGAGGTGCTTCCTGTGAAACCCGCCAGCAGCCCAAAGGTGCCAGATGCAATGCCGGTTGTCAATGGTAATGAAGCAGTTGTTGTCTTTGAGACCGGAGAAGAGCCGGACTGTGAGCAGGAAACTCAGGGAATGCCTGTGAAAGAAGTCCCGGATATAGATAATATTGCAGAGAAAGAATCTATAGATAAAGAAGTGTCAGAAGAATCCGGAGTTGCCGCAGGAAATGATGTGAAGGAAGTGGAAGATCGTTGGGACGGGCCGGATTATCAGGACAATGAACCAGGATGGGAAGAAGATAATGACAGGGTGTCCCTGGTGCTCGGAAGCAATCTTTCCAGCAATGGAAATGCCAAGGGCATAGGCCGTTTCGGAGGATTCAGGGCTCCGGCAATGGGAACCAGGAATGATACCTGGATTGAGCAGACAGGCACGGAGTCTTCATATGCCATTCCTGTTACATTCGGGCTTGGTGCCAAGATTCCTCTCGCAAAACGCTGGGCGATTGGAACAGGATTGAATTATACTATGCTGCAGCGCACATTCTCAGGCGTTTACACTAAAGTAGAGGATGGAGTGACTGTGACCAAAATCAGTTCTGATGTCAGAAACAATCTGCATTATATAGGGATTCCTGTAAATGTCTATTTCGACATAATCGACAGCCATAGATTCAGGCTGTATGCTTTCGGCGGGGGAGCGGTGGAGAAAGGCGTCCTTAATTCTTTCAGGGTGAAGAACAATCCGAAAGACATCATTCTCAAGGAGAAAGTGAAAGGTGTACAACTTTCCGCCGGAGCTGGATTCGGCGTTGAATTTATGATTGTTGACCGTCTTGGTGTTTATCTAGATCCTGGTTTCCGTTATTATTTCGATTGCGGACAACCAATATCAATACGTACACAGCAGCAGTTTATGATGGATTTCCAGCTCGGATTCAGGGTTGAAATATAGATTTTTTGAAAAATTAAGCGGCAATTCTAAACTAAAAAATCATAAATTTGTGGTGTAAAGTCCTGAAGCTTGGTGAAAGTTTTCGGGGCTTTATCTTTTATTGCGTTATTGCGGAAAATTTTTTGTGATATGGGAAAGAAGTATTCCGCAATTTTACCGGTGGCGGCGCTGGTGGCGCTGCTGGCCGTTCCGGCCTGTGGCTGGCTTGACAGAGATGAGGGGTTTTCGAGGAACAGAGGGGAGACAGGCCCGCTTCCCGGTGAACGTCAGCCTGGATTTCCGGAGGAAGGGCAGATAAATGACACGGTCGTGTATGTGACCGCGGTAGCTTATCCTGACGGACTCGAATGGCAGGACGATTCTTCAGGAGGGTCGGCAGAATGTATGATCCAGCTGTATGCCAACGGGGTGAAGGTGGTTGAGATTCCAGGAGGTCCGGGACATAGTGCAAGTCCGGAGGCGGATATGCACCGATGTGCGTCAGGACATCTCTATACGGATTACTCCACTGATACAGAAACGATTATAGGATGTGACGGAAAGGAACTGTTCCGCTATCCTGGCCGGGAGATGATTTGCGGATTCATCGTGTCTGAGGGCTGTGTCTTCACTCTTGGACAGAGTCGTTCCGGCAGCGGAGTGACTTATCGTAAAAACGGAGAGATTGTCTTTTCCAGTTCATCCGGACAAGTGATAGGCGGAATTCTGGATTCAGTGTCCCCTACTGGCGCCCTGTATGAGGACAATGGGAGCAAGGTGTTCTGCTATCGCCGCAGTGTTGACCAGCAGTCCGGCTCATATTCTTCTTATTATATTGTCAGGGACGGCGTCCAGGAGCAGATTGTGATGGACAGCAACATCACTGAAGTGCACGACATCAGAATTATTGACGGGGTGACATACATAGCGGCCAATCTGCCCGGCTCATACAGGTCGCCGATGCTGTTCGCGGGGGATGACGTTATCTCAATGACGGTGCCGGGATATGGATTCCACCTGTTCAACTGCAGGCTTGTGTGGAGCGGGAAGAAAATTGCCATAAAGACTGATGTGACATATGACAACTGGCAGTCATTCAATTCGGTGCTTATTTTCAGCACTTCTGACCAATATCGTCCCGGGACAATGTGCCAGGCTGTTGACTTCTATATTGACGGTGACGAGTATGCCTGCGTCTATACGAGGGAAAGCAGTATTGTGGCGGGCATCACATATACTTCTGCAGGGCAGTTCAACGGATGCGCCTCTCCCGGTGGTCCGTATGTGATGCTCAACGGGGACTGCGGAAAGTTCACGGGAGGCGTGATGTATGCCGGACTGTCTTCCGCAACTCCCGGGGAATGTCCCGTCATTGTCCGGAACAATCAGATTGACCGCCTGAAAATCAACGGGTTCATCACCTCGTTGAGGGTGTTGGTGCCGGATAGGTGATTCTAATCCTCCCAGGAAACGGTGCGTGAATTGTCGAGGGGATTGACCTGAATCCTGACTTTGAGAGTCTCTTCCGGAAGAATCTCCTCGATATTCTCAGGCCATTCTATCAGGCAGAGGCTGCCGCTGTCGATATAGTCGAAAAAACCGATGTCGTATGCTTCTTCCGTTTTGTTTATCCGGTAGAAGTCAAAGTGGAAAATGGATTCACCTTCTGCGGTCCGGTACTCATTGACAATGGAGAAGGTGGGCGAACTTACCGCGTCGTCACGTACACCAAGTCTTCTGCATATTGCGGATGTGAATGTGGTCTTGCCGGCTCCCATCGGGGCATAAAAAGCGATTATCCGGCTATTCTCTGTCTCCTGAAGGAAACGCCCTGCCGCCGCGTCAATGTCCTCCAGTCCTGCAATGATAATCTCGTGTCTCATCGTTATGATATACTTTAACGGCTGGCATTCCGTTGGGAATCAGCCTACAACCCAGACGAGAACGTGTCTTTCGAAAGTGGTGTATTCGAGGTCGAATTCTTCCTCGTAACCGTCTTTGTTGATGAATGTGGCCTCAAGCTCGCCTTCTCCTCTCGGGTGGAAACGCTCAACCTCAATCTGCTCCGCAAAATCCACATTGTACAGGGAAAGCCTCTTGAAGATGGCCTCTTTGGCGCACCAGTAGATGGCCAGCTGCTCATTGCGCCTGTCATCGTCCAGGTCGTCAATCTCGTCCTCGGACAGGGCCTTGAGTTCCACAGCCTTGAAGTCTCTGTCGAGGGATTCGATGTCGATGCCGACATCCTCTGTCTCGTGGAGGATTATCGCCACGAACTTGTCGGTGTGGGTGATACTGATATTTGTCACCATATTCTCGAGAAACGGCTTGCCGTTGTCGTGGTGGCTGAGATATACCTTCTCGTCAAAAAGCTGGTCGAGAAGGGCTCTTACCGCAAGCCTCTGCTTGCGGAGTGATTCACTTTTAATCCACGAGATTTCCTCCATCTCGTCATTCGGGACCGAACACATCGATTTCAATTCCTCTTCGGTCTCAGTAATCTGCCAGACTGCTATTTCAGCCTTGTTGTCAAGTGTCTTTTTAAGATATAGTGCCATATTATTCAGTGCCTTACGATTCTATTGAACCACTTCTGCCAATATACGACAGCCCGGTGCGCGGGGAATAGCCGCACACGACATACTCGCCGTCCTGATCTTCCTCAGGGCAGCGGGTCACTATCAGATATGTGTCGCTGTTTATACAATCCGACAATGGGTCGTCAGCAGGTTTGCCTGCCGGCATCGTCTGATCATTATTTACAGAACTGGGAGGTTCCATACAACAGTAAGGCGTTTTGTTAACTCTGCAAATATAATGTATTTTTTTCAATGAAGAAAAAATTACTTGCAGACACCTGCTCACGGCATATTCGCGGCTTTGTCGAGCCGTTCCGCCAGTTCGATGAATGCCAGCCCGTCAGGACGTGAAGACAGTGCGGCAGGTTCGCCGCAGTCTCCGTCCTCCCGGATGCTCTGAACAAGCGGAATCTGCCCGAGCAGCGGAATGCCGTATTTCTCAGCCATCTTCACGCCGCCGTCTTTTCCGAATATGAAATATTTGCTTTCCGGGAGTTCTGCCGGAGTGAACCAGGCCATATTCTCCACGAGTCCGAAAATCCTTCGGTTGACATTCTTGTTGCGGAACATATCGACGCCTTTCTCCACATCTGCTATGGCTACATTCTGAGGCGTTGTCACTATTACGGCACCTTCCATCGGGATGTCCTGCACGAGGCTGATGTGGATGTCGCCTGTTCCTGGAGGCATATCTATCAGAAGGTAGTCCAATGCTCCCCACCGCACTTGCAGAATCATCTGTTTCAATGCGTTGCAGGCCATCGGGCCGCGCCATATCAATGCTTGTCCCGGCTGGGAGAAATACCCGATTGACATCCATTTCACTCCGTATTTCTCAATCGGGATGATGAGGTCTTTACCGTCCTCCTTGAGCGCTTCCGGAAGAGCTCCTTCAGTTGCGGTCATTGTCGGGACTGACGGGCCGTAAACGTCGGCGTCTGCCAGTCCTACCCTGAATCCCAATCGAGCCAGTGCCACAGCAAGGTTCACTGCCACAGTGGATTTGCCAACGCCACCCTTTCCTGACGCGATTCCGACAATATGTCTGACATTGTTCACTTCGTCAAGTGAGAGATTCAGTCCGGTCTGTTTCTTCGGTGCGTTGTCCTCTTTCACGATGGCTTTGACATCCACCTGTCCGGCCTCAGGCCAATGCCTGTATATTGCGGCTTTAGCGCTGCTTATGATATACTCGGCCAGCGGGTCGCGGTGCTTAGGGAACGCCAGAGTCACAGTAACATTGTTCCCATCAATCTCTACATTGTCCACAAATCCGAGTTCAACGATGTTCTTGTCCCCCTTCGCAGGATGCAATACATCGAGGAGCATCTTCATTATCTCGTTCTGTTTCATTATCTTGTCCGGGTTGTTTTATTTCTCAATATTCATTTCATCAAGAAGATATCCTGCACCACCGAGTTTGTCCATCAGGAAGAGAACGTACCTGATATCCACACAGATACATCTCTGAAGGTCAGGCTCGAACATCACGTCGCTGGACATTGACTCCCAGTTTCCGTCGAATGCGAGGCCGATCAGGCGGCCTTCGGCATCCAGTACCGGCGAACCTGAATTGCCTCCGGTGATGTCATTGGTGGTCAGGAAGCAGGTCGGAACTTTACCGTCAGGACCGGCGTACTGTCCGTAATCTTTGGCCTCATACAGTTCCTTGAGCTTCGCCGGTACCTTGAACTCGTAGTTTGAAGGGTCCTCTTTCTCCATCACTCCGTCAATTGTGGTGTAATATCTATAGAGGATTCCGTCAGCCGGAGAGTATGCTTTCACTGAGCCGTAAGTGAGACGCATTGTGAAGTTGGCGTCAGGATAAGAAGGCTGGCCTTTCTCCCATTCGAGAAGTCCGGCTGCGAAAGCCTTGCTGCCTTCCGCAAGCTCAGGCGCCAATGCGGCGTTTTTCTTCGCAAACTTGAGGTAAACGTTTATCACTGCGTTGTAGAGCAGGCTTGCCGGGTCTGATGTCACAGTGCCGGCAGTCAGGTTTTCAATGCCGCGGAGTTTCTCTTCGGATGAGAAAATACTGTTGTCAAACAGGCTGTCAACGTATGCCCTTATATCCATCTTGGCGAAGTTGTGTCCCGGAATATCAAGATAATCAGCTTCTTCGGCATTGTTACGGTAGAATTCCAGCAGCCCTTCCGCAAGTTTCCTCTCCAACGGTTCGTTGAAATCCTTGAAGGCCGCGCAAGCGGCGTCAGTGCCGGCCTTGACCGCTGCGGCTGTGTCTGAAGGGTTTGCCTTTATGCTGTTGGTGTAAGCCATCAGCCATCTCATCGAATTCTGTGCGATGCCGACGTTGTAAGGTGCTTCGAGAAGCAATGTGGAGGCCATCACCGTAGGAGCCATATTGTCCACAGCTTCTTTTACCTGTCCTAAGGCGGAACCGTATGCTTCTTTGCGTTTCTTGTTGGAATTCACCCATTTAGTGAAATCGGCCTCTTTCTGTTCCTCTCTTCCGATGATGTTCAATTTGGCGAATGACTGTTTCTGGCCAATCCATTTCTTCCATCCGTTTGACGAACTGGCGTATTTGTTGGCGTACTGCAGGCGCACTGTCGGGTCGGCCTCCATTCCTTCTTTCATTATGTTTTGCCTCAATGTCCTGGCGGCGATGCTTATGTCCTGGCGGGCAAGCATCTGCTCCAGCTGTGCCGCAGTCTGGAATCGCTGTGTGCGCCCAGGATAGCCCATAATCATCGAGTAGTCTCCTTCCTTGATCCCTTTCAGGGAGATTTTCAGGGATTGTTTCGGCACATAAGGGACATTATCTTCAGAATAATCCGCAGGCTCATTGTCTTTTCCCGCATATACTCTGAACATAGAGAAGTCGCCGGTGTGGCGGGGCCACATCCAGTTGTCAGTCTCGCCTCCGAATTTGCCTACTGATGCAGGAGGGGCGCCGACGAAGCGTACGTCACTATATATCTTATAAACAATGAGATAGAAAACATTGTTGTTGTAGAATCCGGTCACCTGCGCTTTGCAGTTCGCATTGTCAGCTTCAGCAGTTTTCACAAGACTCTCCTTCGCGGCACTCACCGCCCTGTCGGCGAGAGTCTCAATGTTTGTGCTGTCCTTGTATTGTTTCAATGCGGCTTCTCTCGCTTTGTTTATAAGGGGAGTGACGTCTGTCATCCTCTGCAGGAATGTGACAGTCAGTCCTTTGACCGGAAGTTCTTCTTTGTTGGACATTGCCCAGAATCCGTCCTCGAGATAGTTGTGCTCCGGGGTGCTGAGCTTCTGGATGCTGCTGTAACCGCAGTGATGATTGGTCACGAGCAGGCCTTTGTCCGAGATAAGCTCTCCGGTGCAGCCGCCTCCGAACTGCACGATGGCGTCTTTCAGGGAGGAATTGTTTATGCTGTAAATCTGTTCCGGTGTCAGCCTACAACCGAGATCCGCCATTGCCTTGCTGTTCATTTTCTGAAGCAGGGGCAGCAGCCACATTCCTTCATCGGCTGATAATGAGGCCGATACAATAACGAGGGCGCATATAGCGCAAAGAAATTTTTTCATATTTCCAGTGATTTATATTCAAAACAATACAGGGCTTTTGCATTTGTCTCCGCTGCAAAACCCGGCATCTTGCAAATATAATGAATTCCTTTCAAAGTTCCTGTCCGAACAGGGTAGGCTCAAGTTCCCTGGGATGAAAACTCATCCTGTGGTATGGGGTGTAACCATATTTTTTAATGGCTGATATATGCTCAGGTGTTGGATAACCCATATTCCGTTCCCAGCCGTATTGAGGGTATTCCATAGCGATTTTCCTCATATACTCATCTCTCCAGGTTTTTGCCAGCACTGAGGCCGCGGCTATTGGCGCATAGGTCGCATCTCCTTTTACAATTGTCTGATAATCAGATGTGTTGTATTTATCAAAAGGCTTGAATTTGTTCCCGTCTATGAGTAGAAACTCGGGGGACGGGTCCAGTCTGAGCACCGCCCGCTGCATTCCGGCGACTGAAGCCCACAGGATGTTCAGTTCGTCAATTTCCTCCGGGAAAACAGCTTCGACAGCCCAGGCAACCGCCTCTTTTTCAATAATCTCCCTGACCTCGTCTCTGTGTGCGGCAGTCATTTTCTTGGAATCATTGAGGAGGGGGTGATAGAAATCATCCGGCAGTATTACCGCCGCTGCGAAGACAGGCCCGGCAAGGGGACCTCTTCCTGCTTCGTCGCATCCTGCTTCAAGCAGATTATTATTTAGATGATTTTTTAGTGACGGCTTCATATTTTCCGGATTAATTTTCAAAAATATGAATAAATCCGGAATTGTGATTCATTTTTCCGGTTTCCTTTTAAGAAGAGCTATGATTTCGTTCTTGTCTTCAATGGTGCTGCGCAAATCCCGGATTTCGTTTTCTTTAGCTTTCAACTCTTCCTTCAGCTGTGTTATGATTCCTTCGTAAGTATCTGCCAGACTGCGGTATCTGCTCTCGTATGAGGCCTGCATCTCTTCCAGTTCCGCTGTTCCGTCCATAGGCTTATAACCAAGGACAAGTTCTTCGGGAGACGTCCCGAGCGCTTCCGCTATGCTGTCCAGATGCTCACTTAGGAGTCTTACGGAACCTTTTTCAATCTTGCGGTAAGTGTTTCTGACAACGCCGATTTTCCGGGCCATCTCCTCCTGGGAAATCCCTTCTTCGTTCCTCTTCTTGCAGATGTTTTCTTTTATACTGGCATTGTCCATAGTCACAATCTGTTGTCGCAACAGCAAAAATATCGGTAATCTGCATAACAATGTGACCTCTTTATGTGGTCAATGAACTTAAAAAGTGTTCAAAAATTTAAAAAAAGCATTGAAATCATTTAAAAAACATAAAAATCTGACCATTTAGTGTATAAAAATCCACTCATTTTTCAGTTATAGGAATAAATATGCGAGATTTGCGATGAATATAAAAAGGAGTCAAATATGGATGGATATGCAGAATATGAACTGTTTTCAAAATTGATGCTTGAAGACAGGCTTTATCTGGACAGAAAATGCTCGTTCAGATGGATATGCAAGTGCTTCGGAATGGACCGGAGGAGGCTGAACAGATTGATAGTAAAAGAACTCGGTCTTTCAGGAAACTCCATTATAAGAGCATACCGAAGGGTGGAGGAGGATAGAATCCGGAAGAAGTACTCGGTAAAAGGTTTTAAATTATAGCGCATATCCTATTGTTATTACATTAATAATTTATTAGATTTGCAAAGATGTGCCATTGAAGCGCAGTGGTTTGAAAGTATTAATAACACAATAAAAGTTATGAAGTCCTACTCTACAAAGGATATCCGGAATGTGGTCTTGCTTGGCAGCACCAAGTCAGGTAAGACCACATTGGCGGAGGCGATGCTTTACGAGGGTAAAGTAATCGACAGACGTGGTACCGTCGAATCCAAAAACACTGTATCAGACAACACTGAAATCGAACAGATGAACCAGCGTTCCATCTTCTCCACACCTCTGTATGCGTAGTTTATGGACACAAAGTTCAACATAATCGACACTCCGGGCGCCGATGACTTCGTCGGTGGCGCAGTGTCCGCTTTCAAGGTTTGTGAAAACGGAATTTTAGTTATCAACGCCCAGCAGGGCGTGGAAGTGGGGACTGAGATTTTTGCCCGCTATGCGGAGCAGTACAAAGTGCCTGTCATCATTGCCGTTAACCAGCTTGACAGCGAGAAAGCTGACTGGGACACTGTACAGGCCAGCCTCAAAGAGGCTTTCGGCAGCAAACCTATCGTCGTACAGTTCCCGGTCAACCCTGGAACTTCATTCGATGGCTTTGTCGATGTCCTTAAGATGAAGTATTATCATTTCAAGGATGACAACGGAACACGCGAGGATCTGGAGATTCCGGCAAATCTGCAGGATGAGGCCGAGCTTCTCCGCCAGGCCCTCATTGAGAAAGCTGCGGAATATGATGATACCCTTATGGAGAAGTTCTTCGAGTCAGGCGCTCTTACCGAGGATGAGATCAGGAAAGGTCTCGGCATAGGTATCCGCCAGGGTGAAGTTCTCCCTGTATTCTGTCTTTCCGCAAAGAAAGATATTGGCGTGAAACGACTTATGGAGTTCACTATCCGCACTTCCGCATCTCCTGAAATCACAAAGTCCCTGACCAAGGAAGGAAATGAGGTTGAGTGCAAGCAGAATGCTCCTACTTCATTGTTCATATATAAGACTGATGTCGAGCCTCATCTTGGAGAGGTTTCCTATTTCAAGGTGATGAGCGGTGAGCTCGATGAGGGAATGGATCTTGAGGATGCCGAGACCGGCAACCGTGAGAGGATTTCCACCATCTATGCGGTGGCTGGTTCGAAGAAAGAGAAGGTCAGCGACCTCAATGCCGGTGATATCGGATGTACTGTGAAACTCCGCGCCGGAAAGACTAATGTCACTCTGTCCCAGCCTGGCACTGGAATTTCTTATGAGAACATCAAGTTCCCTGCTTCCAAGTACCGCACGGCCATCAAGGCCAAGGTGCAGGCTGATGAGACAAAGCTTGGCGAGGCTCTTGCCAAAATCTCCGCACAGGACCCGACTATCGTGGTTGACTACTCTAAAGAGTTGAAACAGACCATTCTCAGCGGTCAGGGAGAGCAGCATATCAATGTCGTGAAATGGAGACTCCAGAATGAATTCAAGGTGGAGATCGAGCTCTTCCCTCCTAAGATTCCTTATCGTGAGACCATTACCAAGACCGCCAATGCTGAATACCGTCACAAGAAACAGTCCGGCGGAGCAGGCCAGTTCGGAGAGGTTCATCTTCTCGTATGCCCTATCGTCGAGGGTGTTCCGTTCACCAACAAGTTCAAGATTGACGGCAAGGATATGGTCCTCAATGTGAAGAGCCAGGAGTCCTACAATCTGGACTGGGGCGGAAAACTCGAGTTCTACAACTGTATTGTGGGCGGAGCGATTGACGCCAGGTTTATGCCTGCCATCCTGAAAGGTGTGATGGACAAGATGACCGAAGGCCCTCTCACCGGTTCTTATGCCCGTGATATCAGAGTGTTTGTATATGACGGAAAGATGCACCCGGTGGATTCCAATGAAATCTCGTTCGTGCTTGCGGCACGCAATGCCTTCAAGGAGGCCTTCCGCAATGCAGGACCAAAGATTATGGAGCCGATTTACAACCTCGAAGTCCTGACTCCGAGCGAGTATATGGGGTCTTGTATGTCTGACCTTCAGAACAGGCGCGCGATTATCGAGGGAATGGGCAGTGACAAGGGATTCGAGATTATCAAGGCCCGCGTTCCGCTCGCCGAACTTTACAGATATTCAACCGCTTTGAGTTCGTTGACATCCGGCAGCGCCACATTCACTATGACCTTTGCTGACTACCAGCCTGTTCCTGGTGATGTGCAGACCAAGCTGCTGGCTGACTACGCAGCCCAGGAGGCCGAGGAGTAAATTCCTTGTAGAAATAAGATACTTCAAAGGAGAGAGTGACTTTTCAATTGTCGCTCTCTTCGTTTATTATATATCAATGAGTGTTGTATGTTTTCATATGAATCGTTTTAGCGAAAAATTGACACTATTTTGCTTGGCGATATAAACAAAAGGACATATATTTTTATATATCTTTATGGCCAAAAACAGCGATATAAACGCTGTATGCGGGATTTTACTGATTATCAATTTATTATATCGAACTAAAATTTTTATGAAAAAAACCTTTATCGCCTTGACCTTAGTTGCGTCTATGGCAGGATGTTCTGACCTCAAGGACAGGTTGGACAAAGTTGAGGACGGAGTATCACAACTCGAAAACAAAGTGTCGGATTTAGAAGGAAGACTCAACAACATTGAGTCTGGAGTCTATATCACATCAGTGACAGAGATCAAGGACGAAAACGGCAATGTGACCGGAATGACATTTACATTGAGCGAAGGAGAACCTATTGTCATACTCTTCAGTGACGGAATCAAGGTTGAGCCTTCTGATACAGAAGTGAAGTTCATACTTACCGACGGCAGCGCTGTTGTCATTCCGATAGCGCCACAGACAGAGAAATTCTCGTTTAAAATCAATACTGAAGGCAATATCGCTGTATTGCACGGGCAAAGCGTGACGGTGAATTATTCCGTATCAGGCACTGAAGAGGAAATAGAGCTCTATTTCGCTCCTGACGCCGGGTGGAGTGCTGAAAAATACGGAGAGAGCGCAATCAAGATTACTGCGCCGGAAAGCGGCCCGCTGGATGGCAGGGTGACAGTCTTTGCGGGCAACAGCAGCAATGCGGCAATTGCCGTTATCAGTTTTGAGGAAGGGCGGGCCGTATTCAATGACAACACGTTCGACGTCGGCAGAGAAGCCGGCCAGCTTAATGTCCCGGTCAGCACAAATGTGTCATATGAAGTGTCGATTCCCCAGGACTGTGGATGGCTCAGTTATGTCGAGACAAAAGCGATGCGCAATGAAACGCTGGTTTTCAATGTCGCCGCGAACACCGGATATAAACGGAGCGCCGAAGTCGTCCTCAAGTCAGGTGACAAGGAACTTTGCTCATTCAAAGTCAACCAGGACGGTGAGACTCCGTCCATATCTGCAAGCTCGCTCGTTGGCAACTGGACAGTCAATTACACGAATCAGGCAAATACTCCTTTGTCCTTCACTATGCCGATTGTGGAAAGCGACAATCCGGACAGGGGGAATCTCATACTTAAAAGATGGTTCAACTATAGCAAGAAGGACAAGGCGGAGACAATTTATGCGACATTTTCGCCTTCTGATATGACACTCAGCATCGCAACGACGGAGACGGTCCAGAATGAATATGGAGATCAGTGTGCAGCGCGGTTGAAGGACGGTTCGGTAATGTCTCCTATCGTGTTCACTGTTTCATCCGACTGCAGGACAATATCAATAGACCCGTCTGTGTCAATCGGCACGTATGACCCTATTTATGGAGCCGGGTTCACAAATTATGGCAGCGGCTACTCTTTGACAAAGGAATAAAATGCCGGGAAAGGTATAAACAATAATTTGAGATCTGTTAAACTTTAATAATATCAAGATGAGAAGAGTTTTCAACTATAAAATTGCCGGCAGCCTCCTGTCTGTCATTATGATGCTTGCTTCGTTTCAGGCTTGCCGTGATGATGACGGACCGGAAGACAATAAAGGCGGGGAATCGGAGAATACCGTCGAACTGGATAATTTCACCTTCAGGATTGACAACCTGAAAGCCGGTTATGTTTATGTGGATTTCATCCCGAAGGACAATTCGATGACGTATTATTTCAACCTTGTCGTAAAGGATGATGCACGGGACAAAATGGACGACGAGCTTTTCTCGTCAGATATTTCGAACATTGAATACATCGCCGAACAGCAAGGTGTCCCGGTGTCAGTTCTTCTCTCTGAAGAGTTGAAGAAAGGCGAGGTCAGATGGAGATTCGCAGGCCTGATGCAGTCTTCTGAATATACCATATATGCTTATGGGCTTGACGCTGATGGTACGAGGATGACCAGCATTGACAGAGTGGATATCAGCACCCCTGCGGTGGAGAAGGTGGACTGCGATTTCGAGATAAGCGTCTCGAATATCCAGACAACATCCTTTTCTGTCACAATCGCCCCGTCAGATGACGAGTGCGCATACTTTTATGATATTTTTCCTTCATCGTATTATGAAGACTTGTGCGGAAGCCAGCCTGAGGGCATCATTGACTTCCTCCCGAGCTATATAACAGAACTTGCGGCGCAGTATCAGGTTGACGTCCCGTACACGGTGTCAATGGTGTCCTCATTCGGTCCTGTAGTGGAAGATTTCACATCGTCCAACGGGCTCACGCCAGCTACCAGCTACTTTGTTTTCGCTGTCGGTATAGGCCCTGACGGGACAGCTACTACAGACCCGGTAGTCAAGCAGGTCACGACAGCGGCCCCGCCGGAGAATACATTCACTGTGGTCAAGGGACTGATAGGCCATTCCGATGCTTCATATTCAGTCGTGCCGGCTCATTCGGAGTCTTTCGCAGCTGTTTTCGAGCGCAGCTGCTATTTGAAGGACAATTCAGGCAAGTATCTGCCGGACAATGAGATAATCAATGCTGTCCTGGAATCGAGAGGCGGTACCTTGTCGTCAAATGTCTATAGTGGCAATACTACAATTTATGAGTGTCCGCTGGTTCCGGATGAGGATTACTGTCTTTTGGTATTCGGATATTTTGCGGGAGAGGTGACGACCGGCCTTACCAGAGAGGAATTCCATACTTCTGCAGCATCTCCGGACAGCCAGCAGAGCTTTACCATTATGAGCTCGTCCCTGGAGACAGAATCGTTCGAAGTGTCATACAGTCCTTATTTCGAAAACAGGCCGTTCATAGCCAACTATATGCCGATGTCTGAATTTGTCGCTCTTGGTGGTAATCTTGATGACAAGGCAAGTGTGAACTCAGCTGTCCGCCGCTACAACGACAAGGTTCTTGATGACTTGTATAATGACTGGAGTTTGAAAGAATATGCGGACAAGAAAGAGTATCTTCATAGAAGACTGAACACTGCGTATGTGTCATATAAAATTGAAGAGTTGAAGCCGGCTACAGAGTATTTGTGCTATGCAATAGGAATGACAGCCGACGGAACGTACACGACTGATGCACGTGTCTTGAAAGTCACAACGAAAAATGTCTATGACACTCCTCAGATTTCGGAAATCCTGCCATCATATTCAGGCACCTGGCTCTCCCTGTGGTTCTACATTGACCAGGATGCGCCTGCAAAACTGTATGGGTGCAGCGCAAAGCTCAATGACAGGAGCTTATACGATAAATCTGACGAAGAGATTAAATCCTATTTCTATGATGGATATGACTGGGAAACAGGGAAACAGTCTCCAAGCATGCTTTGGTCGGCAAGCGAATTTTTCCAGATCAGTGTCGGGGATGTCACTCCTGGTGACGTCGTATATAGCGCGGGAGTGCTGGTAGGAGACGATAAAGACTCTTATACTGTGTTCAGAAATATATATGAGGTCAAGTGATGAATAAATGTCTATTTATGTTGATGTCCACGATGCTGATTGTGGCGTCAGCTTGTTCAGACTCGTCGGATCCGGACGTTCCGGGAAATGAAGACAGTCCCGGAACAAAGATCAAAGTGGGCGATTATTACAGCCAGGGCCTGGTGAAAGGAATCGTGTTCAATGTTGATGAGACCGGAGAGCACGGAATGGTCGTTTCTCTGGATGAGAAAGAACTGAAGTGGTCGACACTTGGGACCAGTGTCATTTCCGGGGCGGTATATGTCAGTATGGATTATGGAAAAGACAATGTCTCAGGCATCAAATCCCTGTTTGACGACTGGGCCGAGTCTTTCCCGGCGGTGGCCTGGTGCTCATCGAAAAACCCCGGAAGCCTTAATACGTGGTATCTTCCGGCGGCCAACGAACTCAGGACTCTGCTGGATGAGTATGCAGGAAATCCGGGGCTCGCGCTCTCTATGGAACAGCGATCCGGCGCTCCGGTTAATCCGGGCATCAGCTACTGGTCGTCAACAGATGCCGGCGGTCAGATAGCGTATTCCTACAGATACAGGGAGAATATGTCCCTGGAAGAGGAATTGTATGCTCTGCTGTCCAAGGGGGAATCTCATCCTTGCCGCTGCATCTGCCGCTTTTGATGCATTAGTGCGCTGTCAACAATTATCAGAAACGTAAAATATTGGTAGAATTACGTATGACTAGAAAATATCTGTGTTATATTTTGTCGGCGATGATGCCGTTTGTGTCATCTTCCTGCTCGGAGCAGGAGGACAGTTCCAGGGAGGCGGTTCCTGTCATACAGATGCAGGGAAGAATAGTCACGGTGGAGCCGGAAGGCGGTGTTTACGACATTGGCTATACTCTGTCCGACTATGTGAGCGGGGAAGCTGTTGACCCGGATGTGAATCTGTTCTCGTTTTCCTGCGATGCTGACTGGTGTGGAGACTTCAATGTGGACGATTTTTCAGGCAGGGTAGAATTTTCTGTGAAACCGAATGTCGCGGAAAAGTCAAGACTTGCATCTGTGACTGTGAAATATGCCGACTCGGAGGCGGTGTTCTCAGTATCCCAGGCCGGAATAGGGGAAAATCCTGATATGGTCTCCAAGATGAAATTCGATATAGAATATGACATTGACGGACCTCACGTCAAAATGACGGTGACGCCTGAATACGATGATGTCCGTTATTACATTGCGTATTCCAGAAAGAGCGAAGTTGATGAATATAGCGACAGGATACAGTCAGTCATCAAAGCCAATGTGGAGAAATTCCTGTCCGGTGAAATCAATGTCCTTGTCAATTATGGCGGCTGCACTTTTGAACAGGCCCTGGACCAGTATGTCGGCAAGGGCGTCAGGACCGTATCGATGTCCTTGAACGGAGAATCGGATTTTGTGGGATGGTGCTGTGCTGTCAACAGTCAGGCAAAAGTGATATCAGATGTCGTGCTGAAAGAGTTCAGGACCGGTACAATACCTCCGTCTGACAACAAACTTGCGTTCGAATTGTCAGAAGTGAATTGCGACAGGGTCAAATACTCTGTAAAAACAAGCAACAATGATCAGTGGGCAAGCCTTGTGGTTCCGGCTGATGAAGTGGAGGGCAAGGATGCGGAGCAGATCAGGCAGATGTTCAATTCATCCGAAGATGTGACAGCCTATCTTCATTTCGGGGACTGGTCAGGCTCGGTCGGTAATCTTGAGGAGGGCAAAAAGTATTGCATCCTGGCATTCGGCTATAGCTGGGGCGCCATTACAACGGATATTATCAAGGAATACATCACTACGCCGCTAATTGAGTCAGGGACGTCGGAGTTCACATTGACTATTGACAAGGTGACGCATTACAGGGCGGTATGCGGAATCAAACCTACTCTCAAGACCAAACTTTATTATGCCGACATCCTTTATCCCGGGGAGACGCTGGACTCAGCGGTCAAGGATATTGAGTCCCAGATTGACTGGATGTCCCGGAATGGATATGGGGATAAAGTGTCTATTCTCCGCAGGATGGGTTACAGGGGAGATGAGTCGATAATGAAAACCGGACTGGAGGATGGAACAACTTATCGTTTCTTCGTCTTGCCGGTTGATGAGACTACTGGCGATTTCCAGATAACGAAAGATCAGGATGGGAATGTTGTCGCGTCGTCCATATTTTCCTCGG